>NZ_JBDLZX010000007.1:126577-165834 GCF_040045115.1 Flavobacterium adhaerens
AATTATGGATTAAAATATTTCCAGACAAACCTATCACTAAGAAACCTCTTGAGGTACGTATGGGTAAAGGTAAAGGAGCCGTTGAATATTGGGCTGCCGTTGTTAAACCCGGAAGAATTATGTTTGAGGTTGGAGGTGTACCATTGTCTGTTGCAAAAGAAGCATTGCGTCTTGCAGCTCAAAAACTTCCAGTAAAAACTAAGTTCGTAATTGCTAGAGATTTCGAAGCATAATCTATATTATATTATGAAACAATCAGAAATAAAAGATCTTTCTGCAGCGGAGTTGCAAGAAAAACTTAGCCAAACTAAGAAGGTTTATGCCGATCTAAAAATGGCTCATGCTATTTCTCCAATTGAGAATCCACTTCAAATTAGAAGTGTAAGAAGAACAGTTGCTAGATTAGCTACGGAACTTACTAAAAGAGAGTTACAATAATTGTATTCTGCTGAAAGATGGAAGAAAAAAGAAATTTAAGAAAAGAAAGAATTGGGGTTGTTACTTCGAATAAAATGGATAAATCCATTGTGGTTGCACAAGTAACTAGAGTAAAACACCCATTATATGGTAAGTTCGTGTTGAAAACAAAGAAATTTGTGGCACATGACGAAACAAATGACTGTAACATTGGTGATACTGTAAGAATTAGCGAAACGCGCCCTTTAAGTAAAACAAAATGTTGGAGATTAGTTGAAATCCTAGAAAGAGCTAAATAATTATGGTACAACAAGAATCAAGACTAAAAGTAGCAGATAACACAGGAGCTAAAGAAGTTTTAACTATCCGTGTTTTAGGAGGTACCAAAAGAAGGTATGCCTCTGTTGGAGACAAGATTGTAGTATCTATTAAAGACGCAACACCAAACGGAAACGTTAAAAAAGGTGCTGTTTCAACTGCAGTTGTTGTACGTACCAAAAAAGAAGTGAGAAGAGCTGATGGTTCTTATATCCGTTTCGATGACAATGCTTGTGTTCTTTTGAATGCAGCAGGTGAAATGAGAGGAACTCGTGTTTTTGGTCCGGTTGCAAGAGAACTTCGTGAAAAACAATTCATGAAAATTGTATCATTAGCACCAGAAGTGCTTTAATTCGTTTCTAAGATGATAAAGCTAAAAATTAAATCAGGAGATATCGTAAGAGTAATTGCTGGAGACCATAAAGGTGCTGAAGGTAAAGTTTTGCGTGTTTACCGTGAAAAAAACAAAGCAATTGTTGAAGGTGTGAATTTGGTTTCTAAACATACAAAACCAAGTGCAAAAAACCCTCAAGGTGGTATTGTAAAAAAAGAAGCTTCTATTCAAATATCAAACATTTCTCTTATTGATCCTAAAACTAAGGAGTCAACAAGAGTAGGTATTAGAGTTGAAGGAGATAAGAAAGTAAGATTTTCAAAAAAATCTAATCAAGTACTATAGTAATGGCATATATACCTAGACTAAAAGAAGAATATAAGAGTAGAGTTATCTCTGCTCTTAAAGAAGAATTCGGTTACACAAACGTGATGCAAGTTCCTAAATTGGAAAAGATCGTTTTGAGTAAGGGAGTTGGTGCAGCAGTATCTGATAAAAAATTGATTGACTATGCGGTTGATGAATTAACTAAGATTACTGGACAAAAAGCGGTAGCTACTATCTCTAAGAAAGACGTAGCGTCTTTCAAATTGAGAAAAGGAATGCCTATTGGAGCAAAAGTTACTTTGCGAGGTGAGAGAATGTATGAATTTTTAGACAGACTTATTACTTCTGCGTTACCACGTGTTAGAGATTTCGGTGGTATTAAAGCGACTGGTTTTGACGGTAGAGGAAATTATAATTTAGGTGTTTTAGAGCAAATCATTTTTCCAGAAATTGACATTGATAAGGTTAATAAAATATCTGGAATGGACATCACTTTTGTTACTACTGCAAATACAGATAAAGAAGCAAAGTCATTGTTGGCTGAATTAGGTTTACCTTTTAAAAAGAATTAAGATATGGCTAAAGAATCAATGAAAGCCCGTGAGGTTAAAAGAGAAAAAACGGTAGCTAAGTACGCTGAGAAAAGAAAAGCTTTATTGGAAGCTGGAGATTACGTAGGCTTACAAAAATTACCGAAGAATGCTTCACCTGTACGTATGCATAATCGTTGCAAATTAACAGGAAGACCTAGAGGGTATATGCGTCAATTCGGTATTTCACGTGTAACTTTCCGTGAGATGGCTAATAATGGACTAATTCCAGGTGTTAAAAAGGCAAGCTGGTAAAATAATTATTTCCGATTTTGATATTTCAACAGATAGTTGTAAGTTTGCCGGATTTTTGTCGGTAAATTGACAACTATCTGTTGATTAATTTAGTAAGTTTAATGGTTTCAGGTTCTTTCGGAAGGTCCGACAAGAAAACCAAAACCGCAATTTTATACATATGTATACAGATCCAATTGCAGATTATTTGACGAGAGTTCGAAACGCTGTGGCTGCAAACCACAAAGTTGTCGAAATTCCTGCATCTAATCTAAAAAAAGAGATAACAAAGATCTTATTTGATCAAGGTTATATCTTAAGTTACAAGTTTGAACAGAACACAGTTCAGGGTTCAATAAAAATCGCTTTGAAGTATGATAAAGATACGAAAGAGTCGGTTATTAAAGATATTCAAAGAATTAGTAAACCTGGTTTGCGTAAGTATGCAGGTGCTTCAAAATTACCAAGAATCCTTAATGGATTAGGAATTGCTATTGTTTCAACTTCAAAAGGTCTTATGACTGGGAAACAAGCTAAGCAATTAAATGTAGGTGGAGAAGTAATTTGTTACGTATACTAATTTTAAAGACTATATAAGATGTCAAGAATAGGTAAAAGCCCAGTAACAATACCAGCAGGTGTAGAGATTACAATTGATGGTGGTGTAATTACTGTAAAAGGAAAAAATGGTCAACTATCTCAGGAGTTTTCAGACGTTACTGTTAGAGTTGAAGGAGATCAAGTTTTAGTAGAAAGATCTTCTGACTATAAAGATCAAAGAGCAAAACATGGTTTATACAGAGCTTTAATCAATAATATGATTACTGGTGTAACAGAAGGGTTCACTAAAGAATTAGAATTGGTTGGAGTTGGTTATAGAGCTTCAAATCAAGGACAAAAATTAGATTTAGCTCTTGGATTTTCTCACAATATTATTTTAGAAATTGCTCCAGAAGTAAAATTGGAAACTATTTCTGAAAAAGGAAAGAATCCAATCGTAAAATTAACATCATTTGACAAACAACTTTTAGGTCAAGTAGCTGCGAAAATAAGAGGTTTCCGTAAGCCAGAGCCTTATAAAGGAAAAGGTGTTAAATTTGTAGGTGAAGTATTAAGAAGAAAAGCAGGTAAATCAGCTTAAAAAATAAGATTATGTCATTAACAAAACCTGAAAGAAGACAACGTATTAGATTCAGAATTAGAAAAACGATTAGTGGTACAGCTGCTAAGCCGAGGCTATCTGTTTTTAGAAGTAATAATGAAATTTACGCTCAATTAATTGATGATGTGAATGGAGTTACTTTGTTAGCTGCTTCTTCAAGAGAAAAAGAAATAGGAAAGGGTACGAACATTGAAGTGGCTTCTGCTGTTGGAAAACTTGCAGCTGAAAAAGCTTTAAAAGCGGGTATAACTGAGGTTACTTTCGATAGAGGAGGTTATTTATACCACGGTCGTATTAAATCATTAGCGGAAGGCGCAAGAGCGGCTGGACTTAAATTCTAATATATTATGTCTAATAAATACAAGAATATAGAGTTAGTAAAACCTAGTGGTCTTGAATTAAAAGATCGTTTGGTAAGTGTAAATCGTGTTACTAAGGTTACAAAAGGAGGAAGAGCTTTTGGTTTTTCTGCTATTGTAGTTGTAGGTGATGAAAATGGAGTAGTTGGACACGGATTAGGAAAATCTAAAGATGTTTCTGAAGCAATTGCGAAAGCAGTAGAAGATGCGAAGAAAAATTTAGTAAAAATTCCTTTGAACGGACAATCAGTTCCTCACGAACAAAAAGGTAAATTTGGTGGTGCACGTGTATTTTTAATTCCTGCTTCTCATGGAACAGGAGTAATTGCTGGTGGAGCTGTTCGTTCAGTTCTTGAATCGGTAGGTATTCACGATGTATTATCAAAATCACAAGGATCTTCAAATCCTCACAACGTAGTGAAAGCAACTTTTGATGCTTTATTACAAATGAGAAGCGCTCATACTGTTGCAAAACAAAGAGGTGTTTCTTTAGAGAAAGTTTTTAAAGGTTAATTCAAGGAAATTATGGCTAAATTATTAGTAAAACAAGTACGAAGCAAAATCAACTGTCCTCTTACTCAAAAAAGAGGTTTGGAAGCTTTAGGCCTACGTAAATTAGGACAAGTTGTAGAGCATGATTCAAATCCTGCTATCCTTGGGATGATAAATAAAGTTAAACACTTAGTTTCTGTTGAGGAAGCTAAATAACAAATACTGTTATGAATTTAAGTAACTTACAACCTGCTGAAGGTTCTACTCACAATCAAAACAAAAGATTAGGTAGAGGTGAAGGTTCTGGAAAAGGTGGTACTGCTGCACGCGGACACAAAGGAGCCAAATCTCGTTCTGGTTATTCGAAAAAGATTGGTTTTGAAGGTGGTCAAATGCCGCTTCAAAGACGTGTACCTAAGTTTGGTTTTACAAACGTTAATCGTAAAGAATACGAAGGGATTAATCTTGATACTCTTCAATTGTTAGTTGATAATGGAGTAATTACTGATACTGTTGATATGACAGTCTATGTAGCTAATCGTCTTGCTACTAAAAATGAAATCGTTAAGATTTTAGGTAGAGGAGAATTGAAAGCAAAATTAAAAGTAACTGCTCACAAATTTACTGCAACTGCAAAAGCTGCTATTGAAGCTGCTGGTGGAGAAGCTGTAATCATGTAATTCCTGCAATTAAGATGAAGAAATTTATTGAATCAATAAGTAATGTTTGGAAAATAGAAGAACTAAAGAATAGAATATTAATTACTTTAGGTCTGCTTTTAGTTTATCGTTTTGGAGCTCATGTTACGCTTCCAGGAATTGATGCAACTCAATTAACTGGGCTGGCAGGGCAAACAAAAAATGGATTAGGATCTATACTAGACATGTTTACCGGAGGTGCATTTTCTAAAGCTTCTGTTTTTGCTTTAGGGATTATGCCTTATATTTCTGCATCTATTGTTGTGCAACTAATGGGGATTGCTATTCCTTATTTGCAAAAACTACAAAGTGATGGAGAGAGTGGTAGAAAGAAAATCAATCAAATTACTCGTTGGTTAACCATTGTTATTACTTTAGTACAAGGACCAACTTATATCTACAATCTTTACAGAACTTTACCTAGTTCAGCTTTTATTTTAGGGTTTGATTCTTTCGAATTTTTATTTTCTTCAGTTGTAATCTTAGTCACAGGTACAATATTTGCTATGTGGTTGGGAGAAAAAATAACTGATAAAGGTATTGGAAATGGTATCTCTCTTTTGATAATGGTTGGTATATTAGCTAGGTTTCCTCAGGCATTTATTCAAGAATTTACTACAAGAGTTACTAATAATAATGGAGGACCAATGTTATTGGTTATAGAAATTATCATTTGGTTGCTTGTAATTATATCATGTGTTTTGCTTGTAATGGCAGTAAGGAAAATACCAGTACAGTATGCTCGTCGTACTACTTCTGGTGATTTTGAACAAGATATGATGGGCGGAAACAGACAATGGATTCCATTAAAGCTTAATGCATCTGGTGTAATGCCAATTATTTTTGCACAAGCAATAATGTTTATTCCTGCTGCTGTTGCTGGTTTATCAAAATCAGATACTTCACAATCTATTGTTGGAACATTCAGTGATATGTTTGGTTTTTGGTATAATTTTGTATTCGCTACTTTAATTATAGTGTTTACATTCTTTTATACTGCAATAACAGTTCCTACTAACAAGATGTCTGATGATTTGAAGAGAAGTGGAGGTTTTATTCCTGGGATTAGACCAGGTGTTGAAACTTCTGATTATCTTGATAAAGTGATGTCTTTAATAACTTTTCCAGGATCTTTATTTCTTGCTTTGATAGCTGTGTTCCCAGCCATTGTTGTAAGTCTTATGGATGTTCAACAATCTTGGGCTATGTTTTTTGGAGGGACTTCATTGATAATTATGGTTGGTGTTGCAATTGATACAATTCAACAAATCAATTCATACTTGTTGAACAAACATTATGACGGTTTGATGAAAAGTGGTAAAAATAGAAAAGCAGTAGCTTAACTTATGGCAAAACAATCAGCAATAGAGCAAGACGGATCAATAATAGAAGCATTGTCAAATGCAATGTTCCGTGTAGAGTTAGAAAATGGACATGTTGTAATCGCTCATATTTCTGGAAAAATGCGAATGCATTATATCAAATTATTACCAGGTGATAAAGTGAAACTAGAAATGAGTCCTTACGATTTGTCAAAAGCAAGAATTACTTATAGATATTAAAGGATATTCACACTATGAAAGTTAGAGCATCAGTAAAAAAGAGAAGTCCCGAGTGCAAGATTGTGCGTAGAAAAGGGAGATTGTACGTAATAAACAAAAAGAATCCTAGATTTAAACAAAGACAAGGATAATTATGGCAAGAATAGCAGGGGTAGATATCCCAAAAAATAAGAGAGGTGTTATAGCACTTACCTACATCTTCGGATTAGGAAATAGTAGAGCAATTGAGATTTTAGAAAAAGCTCAAGTTAGCCAAGATAAAAAAGTTCAAGATTGGAATGATGACGAAATCGGAGCAATTCGTGAGGCGGTATCAGCTTACAAAATTGAAGGAGAATTACGTTCTGAAGTTTCTTTGAACATCAAACGTTTAATGGATATTGGATGTTATAGAGGTATTCGTCACAGATCTGGTCTTCCTTTAAGAGGACAAAGAACAAAAAATAACTCTAGAACAAGAAAAGGTAAAAGAAAAACTGTTGCTAACAAGAAAAAAGCAACTAAATAATAAGTAATATGGCTAAAGCAACTGCAAAAAAACGTAAAGTTATCGTTGAATCAACGGGAGAAGCTCATATTTCTGCTACCTTCAATAACATCATCATTTCTTTGACTAACAAAAAAGGTGAAGTTATTTCTTGGTCTTCAGCTGGTAAAATGGGTTTCAGAGGTTCTAAAAAGAATACTCCATATGCAGCCCAAATGGCAGCAGAAGATTGTAGTAAAGTAGCTCTTGAGGCTGGACTTAAGAAAGTTAAAGTTTATGTAAAAGGGCCAGGTAATGGAAGAGAGTCTGCTATCCGTTCTTTACATAATGGTGGAATTGAAGTTACAGAAATTATTGATGTTACTCCAATGCCACACAACGGATGTCGTCCTCCTAAAAGACGTAGAGTATAGTACTCAAACAATTTATAGTATAATAGAAGTAGAATAAAGATTATCGGAGGACAAGACCTGAATTCATAATCTCTACTTAAATTTTTTTTAAAATGGCAAGATATACTGGTCCTAAAACCAAAATCGCTCGTAAGTTTGGCGAGGCAATATTCGGAGACGATAAAGCTTTCGAAAAAAGAAATTACCCTCCTGGACAACACGGGATGGCGAAAAAAAGAGGAAAAAAATCTGAATATGCTGTTCAGTTAATGGAAAAGCAAAAAGCTAAATATTCTTATGGAATTTTAGAGAAACAATTCAGAAATTTATTTGAAAAAGCATCAGCTACTAAAGGTGTTACTGGTGAAGTGTTATTGCAATTGTGTGAAGCAAGACTTGATAATGTTGTTTTTAGAATGGGGATTGCTCCATCTAGAAGAGGAGCACGTCAAATCGTTTCTCACAGACACATTACCGTAAATGGAGAGGTTGTAAATATCCCTTCTTACCACCTTAAGCCTGGTGATAAAGTTGCTGTTCGTGAAAAATCTAAATCTTTAGAGGCAATCGAACGTTCTTTATCAAATTCAAGTCATGTTTATGAATGGATTACTTGGAATAATGATTTGAAAGAAGGTACTTTTGTTTCTGTACCAGCTAGACTTCAAATTCCAGAAAACATTAAAGAACAATTAATCGTAGAGTTGTACAACAAATAATAATTGACTTAGTCGAAATTTATGGCAATATTTAATTTTCAGAAACCCGATAAAGTTATCATGATCGATTCAACCGATTTTGAAGGTAAATTTGAATTTAGACCTTTAGAGCCTGGTTATGGATTGACTGTTGGTAATGCACTTAGAAGAGTTTTGCTTTCAGCATTAGAAGGTTATGCGATCACATCTGTACGCATAGAAGGTGTAGATCATGAATTTTCTACTATTTCAGGAGTTGTTGAGGATGTTACCGAAATTATCCTTAATCTAAAACAAGTACGTTTTAAACGTCAAATTGAAGATATCGATAATGAATCAGTTACAATTTCTGTATCTGGTAAGGATCAATTGACAGCTGGTGATTTTCAAAAATTTATTTCAGGTTTTCAAGTTCTAAATCCAGAACTAGTTATCTGTAATTTAGATAGTAAAATTAAACTGAATTTTGATTTAACAATCGAAAAAGGTAGAGGTTATGTTCCTGCTGAAGAGAACAAAAAACAGAATGCTGCAATAGGAACTATATTTACTGATTCAATTTTTACACCAGTAAAAAATGTTAAGTATGCAATCGAAAACTTCCGTGTAGAGCAAAAAACAGATTATGAAAAATTGGTTTTTGAAATTAAAACTGATGGTTCAATCAATCCAAAAGATGCTCTTACTGAAGCTGCAAAAGTTTTAATTCACCATTTCATGTTGTTTTCAGATGAAAGAATTACACTAGAGGCGGATGAAATTGCACAGACAGAATCATATGATGAAGAATCATTACATATGAGACAGTTGCTTAAAACTAAGCTAGTTGATATGGATCTTTCTGTTAGAGCCTTAAATTGTTTGAAAGCGGCTGAAGTTGATACACTTGGGGATTTAGTATCGTTCAATAAAAATGACTTAATGAAGTTTCGTAATTTTGGAAAAAAATCTTTAACTGAACTAGATGAACTAGTTGCTATTAAGAATTTGACTTTCGGAATGGATTTAGCAAAATACAAATTAGATAAAGAATAATTCTTCATATTTTGCTCTCCAAAGTGGATTGAAGCAAGATGAAGTTTAAAAAAAGCACGTCATGAGACACGGAAAAAAAATTAATCACTTAAGCAGACAGACTGCACATAGAAGTTCTATGTTGGCTAATATGGCTTGTTCTCTTATTGAGCACAAACGTATTAACACTACTGTTGCTAAAGCCAAAGCGCTTAAACAATTTGTTGAGCCGCTTATAACAAAGTCAAAATCTGATACTACTCATAATCGTCGTATCGTTTTTTCTTACTTACGTAGTAAATATGCTGTTACTGATTTGTTCAGAGATGTTGCGGCTAAAGTTGGTGATCGTCCAGGAGGATACACTCGTATCATTAAAGTTGGTAATCGTTTAGGAGATAATGCTGATATGGCAATGATCGAATTAGTAGATTTTAATGAGCTTTACAACGGAGGTAAAAAAGAAGTTAAAAAAGCAAAAAGCCGTCGTGGTGGTAAAGCTAAAAAGACTGAAGAAGCTGTTAAAGAAACTCCAGTTGCTGATGCAGAACCAACTACTGATGCTGCTGAATAATTATGAAAATAATCATTCAATAATATTAAAGGATAAGCTATTTATAGTTTATCCTTTTTTTTTGTCTAAAAAAAACTTTTGTGAAAATTAATTGAAAGTGGTTATAAAGCAGTTTGTTTGTTTTTAAAACATTTTATTCTTTTTTTGTTAAGCTGTTGTTTGTGGTTTTAATTTGATTGAATTATTGTTAAAAAACATTGCGTTCACTGTTTTAATAAATTAAATTTGCACAATATTAAATTACATATGAAATATACAACACGAAAAAGCGCTATTCTTTTATTAAGTGACGGAACTATTTTCCACGGAAAATCTATTGGAATTACTGGGAAAACATTTGGTGAAGTTTGTTTTAATACAGGTATGACTGGGTATCAAGAAATTTTCACTGACCCATCTTATTTTGGTCAATTAATGGTTGCTACAAATGCCCATATTGGAAATTATGGGGTAAATGATAAGGAAGTAGAATCAAGTAGTGTAAAAATTGCTGGATTGGTTTGCAAAAATTTTAGTTTTAATTATTCTAGAACTGACTCTTCAGGTAGTTTAGAAGATTATTTTGCAAAGCAAAATTTGATTTGTATTTCTGATGTAGATACACGAGCGTTAGTAAGTTATATACGTGAGAATGGTGCAATGAATGCTGTAATTTGTACAGATGAGACACCAATTGATGATTTAAAAGCTATGTTAGCTGAAGTTCCTGATATGGAAGGTTTAGAATTGGCTTCTAAAGTTTCTACTAAAGAACCATATTTTTATGGAGATGAAAATGCTCCTTACAAAATTTCTGCTTTAGATTTAGGAATAAAAGAAAACATTTTGCGAAACTTAGCTAAAAGAGGTTGCTATATTAAAGTGTTTCCGTATGACTCATCTTATGCTGAATTAGAATCTTTTAATCCAGATGGTTATTTCTTGTCTAATGGACCTGGAGACCCTGAACCTTTAGAGAGTGCTATTGAAGTTGCTAAAGAAATAATAAAAAATGACAAACCATTATTTGGAATTTGTTTAGGTCATCAAGTTATAGGTTTGGCAAATGGTATTTCTACATATAAAATGTTTAATGGACATAGAGGAATTAATCATCCAGTAAAAAATATCATCACTGGAAGAGGAGAAATTACTTCTCAAAATCACGGTTTTGCTGTAAACAAAGAAGAGTTGGATCAGCATCCTGATTTAGAAATTACACATTTACATTTGAATGATGGAACTGTTGCAGGTATGCGAATGAAACATAAGAATTGTTTTTCTGTTCAATACCATCCAGAAGCAAGCCCAGGGCCACATGATTCGTCTTATTTATTTGATCAATTTGTTGAAAATATCAAATCAGTATAAGGCTAAAACGTTATCGTTAATAAAAAAAAATTAATAACGTTTTATAGATGAAGACTTATGATTTTTTTTATTTAATTTTGAAGAAAATACAAATTAATAACATAAAAAATAAGAATAATGAGTATTATTGTTAAAATTCATGCAAGACAAATTCTTGATTCAAGAGGAAATCCTACGGTAGAAGTAGATGTTGTAACGGAAAATGGTGTTTTAGGTAGAGCTGCTGTTCCTTCAGGAGCATCAACTGGTAAATATGAGGCCGTTGAGTTACGTGATGGTGGAAAATCTTTCATGGGTAAAGGTGTTTTAAAAGCAGTTGAAAATGTAAATACTAAAATCGCTGAAGAGTTGGTTGGGACATCAGTTTTTGAACAAAATTTGATTGATCAAGCGATGATAGATTTAGATGGAACGCCAAATAAAGCGAATTTAGGAGCAAATGCTATATTAGGTGTTTCTCTTGCGGTAGCAAAAGCTGCAGCTAACGAATTAGGATTGCCATTATATAGATATGTTGGAGGTGTATCTGCTAATACATTGCCTGTTCCAATGATGAATATTATTAATGGAGGATCACACTCTGATGCTCCAATTGCATTTCAGGAATTTATGATTTTCCCTGTAAAAGCAACTTCTTTTACTCATGCAATGCAAATGGGAACTGAGATTTTTCACAATCTTAAAAAAGTATTACACGATAGAAATTTAAGTACAGCTGTTGGTGATGAGGGAGGTTTTGCTCCAAATTTAGCTGGTGGTACTGAAGATGCTTTGGATACAATTAAATTAGCTGTTGAAAAAGCTGGTTATTCTTTCGGTGATGAAATTATGGTCGCTTTAGATTGCGCTTCTTCTGAGTTTTATGTTGATGGAAAATATGATTATTCTAAATTTGAAGGTTCTACTGGTAAAATTAGAACTTCAGCAGAGCAAGTAGAGTATTTGGCTGAATTAGCTGCTAAATATCCAATTATTTCTATTGAAGATGGAATGGATGAGAATGATTGGGATGGTTGGAAATTGTTAACTGAAAAAATTGGAGACAAAGTTCAATTAGTAGGTGATGATTTATTTGTAACTAATGTTGAGCGTTTGTCAACAGGGATTGAAAAAGGTATAGCTAATTCAATTTTGATTAAAGTAAATCAAATTGGAACTTTAACAGAAACAATTGCTGCTGTTAATATGGCTAAAAATGCTGGCTATACTTCAGTAATGTCTCATCGTTCTGGAGAGACTGAAGATAATACTATTGCGGATTTAGCAGTTGCTTTGAACTGTGGTCAAATTAAAACTGGTTCTGCTTCTCGTTCTGATCGTATGGCAAAATACAATCAATTGTTAAGAATTGAAGAAGAGTTGGCTGGTTCAGCATATTTTCCAGGTAAAAAAGCTTTCAAAATAAAATAACACATTTTTTTGTGAATTCTATCGAGCCATTCGTTTATGACGAATGGCTTTTTTATTCAATTTTTAACAAATTCATTATCTATTATGCTTTTAAATTACTATGAAATTCCTTAGTTTTGATAAATTATAAATTAAATTATATTCCATAAATAATATGTCAAAAATAGCGATATTAGAGATCGATGGTAATAAATTCGAACTTCCTGTGATTGTAGGAAGTGAGAATGAGACTGCCATTGATATTAGTAAATTACGTGATATGTCTGGTGTGATTACACTTGATCCAGGATACAAAAATTCAGGTGCTTGTAAAAGTAAAATTACTTTTTTGGATGGTGAATTAGGTATTTTACGTTACAGAGGTTATTCTATTGAAGAGCTTGCAGAAAAATCACATTTTTTAGAAGTTTCTTATTTAATAATTTTTGGTGAATTACCATCAACAGAAAAATTACAACAATTTGAAAATGATATCAGAAAACATACCCTTGTAAGTGAGGAAATGAAAATCATTTTAGATGGTTTTCCAAGAACAGCACATCCCATGGGGGTATTGTCAACTTTGACTAGCGCTTTGACAGCTTTCAATCCAAAAGCCGTTGATGCTGGTAACGAAAAAGACATGTACGATGCAATTTGTAAGACTATAGCTAAATTTTTAGTTATTGCTACTTGGACATATAGAAAAAGTATGGGGTATCCTTTGAATTATTATGACAATACATTAGGATATGTTGAGAACTTTATGAGTTTGATGTTTAAGTTGCCAACCGAGCCTTACGTAGCTAATCCAATTATTACGGATGCTTTAGATAAGCTGTTTATTCTTCATGCAGATCACGAACAAAATTGTTCTACTTCTACTGTAAGAATGGTTGGGTCTTCACATGCTGGACTTTTTGCATCTTTAGCAGCTGGTGTTTCGGCTTTATGGGGGCCTTTACATGGAGGGGCAAATCAGGCTGTACTTGAAATGCTTGAAGAAATCCATGCTCATGGAGGTGATGCTGATAAATATTTGGCAAAAGCTAAAGATAAAAATGATCCTTTTAGATTAATGGGATTTGGTCATAGAGTTTATAAAAACTTTGATCCGAGAGCTAAAATAATTAAAAAAGCTGCAGATGATGTACTTTCGACTTTAGGGGTAAATGATCCAATTTTAGATATAGCCAAAAAACTTGAAAAAGCGGCATTGGAAGACGAATATTTCAAGTCAAGAAATTTATATCCAAATGTTGATTTCTATTCTGGAATTATTTACAGAGCATTAGGGATCCCAACAGATATGTTCACGGTATTATTTGCTATCGGAAGATTACCTGGATGGATTGCTCAATGGAAAGAAATGAGAGAAAACAAAGAGCCAATTGGAAGACCAAGACAGGTTTATACAGGATATCCATTGAGAGAGTATTCGAAATAATAAATTATTTGAAATGATTTGTAAAGCTTCACTTTTTGGTGAAGCTTTTTTTTTATATTTGGTCAAAAATTATAACAATGCTAAAGTTAAATGTTAAAAATGAAACTTCAAGATTAAGAACAGTAGTGTTAGGGTCGGCAGTAAATAACGGTCCAATACCTAAAATCGAAGAAGCTTATGATCCTAAATCATTAGAGCATATTTTAGCTAATACCTATCCAATTGAGGCTGATATGGTTGTTGAAATGGAAGCTTTGAATACTGTTTTCAAAAAATACGGCGTAAATGTTTTTCGACCTGAAATGATTGAAAATTATAATCAAATATTTGCAAGAGATATTGGTTTTGTAATTGATGATGTTTTTATAAAATCAAATATTTTGCCTGACCGCGAAAGAGAATTAGATGCTATTCAGTATGTAATAGATATGATGAATCCTTCTAAAGTTGTTCGTCCTCCAAAAGAAGTACATATTGAAGGAGGAGATGTAATGCTTTGGAACGATTATGTATTTATTGGAACCTATAAAGGGAGCGATTACGCTAGTTATATTACTGCTAGAACCAACATGGAGGGTGTGAACTTTATTAAAGAATTATTCCCTCATAAAAAGGTAAAAGAATTTGATTTGGTTAAATCAAAAATTGAAGCTCGAGATAATGCTTTGCATTTGGATTGTTGTTTTCAGCCTGTTGGGAAAGATAAGGGGATTATTTATAAGAGAGGCTTTAGGGAAGAATCGGATTATTTATTTCTAGTTGATTTGTTTGGAAAAGAAAATTTGTTTCATATCAAAAGGCAAGAAATGTATAATATGTTTTCAAATGTATTTTCGATCGATACGAATGTAGTTGTTTCTGAAAAGAAATTTAAAAGGTTAAATAAATGGTTGCGAGCGAATGGTTTTATAGTTGAAGAGGTTCCTTATGCTGAAATTTCAAAACAAGAAGGCTTGTTAAGGTGTTCGACTTTGCCATTAATAAGAGATTAGTACTTTGTTTTGAGTTTTATTGTTTAACTTTAAGCAATAGATTTTGAATATAAATAATATGAATATGAAACAAACAACAAACTCCATTTTGATGATTCGCCCTGTAGCTTTTAGAATGAATGAGCAAACGGCTGTGAATAATTATTATCAAAAAGTTTTAGATGGTCTTTTGCCAGCAACGGTAAATGCTAGAGCGCAACAGGAATTTGATGTTTTTGTTGAGAAGCTTCGGGCGGTTGGGGTAGATGTAACGGTAGTTGATGATATAGGAAATGCTGATACACCGGATAGTATTTTTCCAAATAATTGGATTTCTTTTCATGAAAATGGTGATGTAGCACTTTATCCAATGTTTGCTGAGAATAGGCGTTTGGAGAGACGTGAAGATATTTTGGATATTTTGGAAGATAAAGGTTTTGTAATCGAGAATATAATGGATTATACTTCTGCAGAGGAAGATGGCTTTTATTTAGAAGGTACAGGAAGTTTGGTGTTAGATAGAGCTAATGGAAAAGCATATTGTGCATTGTCGCCAAGAGCTGATGAAGAGTTGTTTATTGAGTTTTGTGAGGATTTCGAATTTACTCCAGTGATTTTTGAAGCTTTTCATACAGCAAATAATGAGCGGAAACTGATTTATCATACTAATGTAATGATGTGTCTTGGAGAAACTTTTGCTGTAATTTGCGCTGATTGTATTGATGATAAAAAGGAAAGAAAAATGGTGTTGGACAGCATTAGGGGTGATGAAAAAGAAGTGATTTTGATATCGGAAGAGCAATTGAATAATTTTGCAGGAAATATGCTTGAAGTAAAAGGGGCTGATGATAGAAGGTATTTAGTGATGAGTGCTTCGGCTCATCAGAGTTTGACTAAAAAGCAAATTGCTCAGTTGGAAGAACATGTTACGATTTTAAGTTCTAATTTAGATACTATTGAAGCTTGTGGTGGAGGTAGTGCTCGCTGTATGATGGCTGAGATTTTTTTGCCAAAAGATTAGTTTAATCTTTTAATTAAAAAGAAAACCAAATCTAGAATAGATATTCTGGATTTGTTTTTTTTTATGGAAAGGTGTTTCGTTTTTTTGATGGCAAATAAGCTTAAATCTTAATTTTTAGCCCTGATAGAAGTGAAAATCCTTTTTGTTTTTTTTAACAAAAAGATTGTAACGGATAGCAGGACTATGATAGCAAATTTGCCTGATTTTTCTGCTTCAAAAAAAAGTAGTATTTTGAGTATTTAAAAATTACTTTTGATGATGTTGATTAAGGCGCTAACAATGTATTGAATTCCGATTGCGACTACAATAAAGCCTACAATTCTAGAAATTGCTACAATTCCTGATGCGCCAAGAAGTCGGGCGAGGTAGTGAGCGCTTTTTAGAATGATAAAAATTGCAATTGCAATTGCTAATATTGCCAGAGAGGCAATTATGAGTTCGTGTGTTTCGTGATGTTCTTGGTAAAAAGCAATCAATAATGAAATGGATCCAGGTCCAGCAAGCATTGGGATAGCCAAGGGTGTTAGAGCGATATCGTTTCTTTTTTGAGCATCGTTTGCTATTTTTTTATTGATTCCACGTTTTTTATTGAATTGGCCAGATAATAGAGAAAAACCTGAACTTACAATGATTAAACCTCCAGCAATTCTTAAAGAATCAATGCTAATTCCAAAAAAGATTAAAACATATTTGCCAATAAAAAAGGATATAATAAGAATTAGAAAAACATTTATGGAAGTCCATAACGAAATTCTTGAACATTCTTTTTTGGAATCACCTTGTGTTAAACCTACAAATATAGGAACAGTTCCGATAGGATTTAAAACAGAAAATAAAGCAACAAATAGGTAGATAAATAAATCCATTTAAATTTTGTTTTTGAAGCGTAAAATTACGATTTTCTTTATTGGTAAGTTTAATTAACGGTTAGTTTATTGTTTATTTTAATAAAAAGTGAAAAATAATAAGAAAAGTGTATTGTGAGTGTGGTTTTTGTTTGTCTCGATCGTGTTATGAAAAACTATTTGACTAGTGCTTGATGCTTTTTGTTTACTTTTGTATTTCATAAAAATTGAAATGGCAAAGAACAAAAAAACTTTAATAATTGGGGCAACGTCAAAACCCGAAAGACCAGCTTATAAAGCAATCGAAATGTTAGTGGCTAAAGGACATTCTGTTTTGGCAATAGGACAGAATACCGCAGAAGTTGCAGGAATTAAAATAAATACCAAAACGATCCCTCTTAAAAATATTGATACAATATCGCTGTATATAAATCCAACTCGACAAAGAGATTATTATAATTATATTGTGGAGGCAAGACCAAAGAGAGTTTTGTTTAATCCAGGGACTGAAAATCCAGAATTTTATCAATTGTTAGAGTTGAATGCTATACCATTTGAAATCGCATGTACGTTAGTATTGTTGACTTTGAATGAATATTGATTTTTAGTTATTTTATCGTTGTATTGTATTTATGGAATTTTCTTCAAAATTAATCGAAAAAGCAGTTAATGAAATGGCTCAATTGCCAGGGATTGGTAAAAGAACCGCATTGAGACTTGTTTTGCATATTTTGAAACAGCCTAAAGAGCAAGTCACTTTTCTTTCGCAGGCATTAGTCGCCATGCGAGAGGAGATAAAATATTGTAAAAAATGTCATAATATTTCGGATAATGACATATGTGAAATTTGCTCGAATTCAAACAGAAACTATAAAATTGTATGTGTAGTTGAAGATATTCGTGATGTTATGGCAATAGAAAACACAGGACAATTTAAAGGAGTTTATCATGTTTTAGGAGGTAAAATTTCACCAATTGATGGTATAGGTCCAAGCCAACTTACAATTCAGAGCTTGGTAGAAAAAGCCAAGTTAGGACAGATAACAGAAATAATATTTGCTTTGAGTTCAACCATGGAAGGAGATACAACCAATTTTTATATCTACAAACAAATTTCTGATTTGCCCATCGAAGTATCAACGATTGCGAGGGGTATAGCAGTTGGAGACGAGTTAGAATATGCAGATGAAGTTACTCTAGGAAGAAGTATATTGCAAAGAGTCCCTTTTGAAAAATCTTTAAAAACCAATTAAATAGCCTATAGAGTTAGGTAAATACTTTTTAAATAGTAAAGTAAAAACTATATTTGCCCTTAAATAAATTTGAATGAAGAAGCATTTCCTCTATATATTCCTATTAATTAATGTTTTGTTTACATCTTGTATTCCTGTAAAAGATTTGGTTTATCTCCAAAAAAAGGGAAATCCAGAAAATGCAAATCCAGTCGCAATGGTAGAATCTAAACCCTATCGTTTGCAACCTCATGATATTTTAAATATTAATATAAAAGCTAGTGATCCTAAGTTTGTGGCTATTTTTAATCCAGTAGCCGATGGAACAACATCAGGGAATTCGAGTTCAAATTATTCCGATTCGAGCTTGTATTTTAATGGTTTTACAGTAGATGATCATGGAAATATAAGGATTCCTGTTTTAGGTGAAATGAATGTAATGGGATATACATTAGAAGAAGTTCGTGTCAATATTGAAAAACAATTATTAGCAGATTATTTTAAAGACAATGCTAGTGTTTTTGTTGTGGTTAAATTAGCAGGATTTCGTTATACTATAAACGGTGAGGTTAATAATACAGGTACAAAAACTTTGTTTCAGGAGAAAGTGAATATTTTAGAAGCTATTGCAAATGCTGGTGATATTACTACTACAGGAAACAGAAAAGCGGTAACAGTAATTAGGCAAACTCCAAACGGGACAGAAATGAAAGATTTGGATTTGACGGATGTAAATGTTATGAAATCCCCTTATTATTTTTTGCAACCTAATGATTATATCTATGTAAAACCACTCAAACAGAAAACTTGGGGAACAGGTAGTACAGCGATACAGTCATTAACTACAATTATTACATTACTATCTTTATTTACAACAACTTATTTGTTGATTAAAAATTTAAATTAACCCAAAAGTATGTTAGATATTAAAGATTTTAATGTTTTTGAAAATACCTCAAGTTTTGATTTTAAAGGTTATTTGCTAAAAATATTCAGCTACTGGAAATGGTTTTTGTTTACCGTAATTGTTGCTTTAATAATAGCCTATCAAATCAACATCCGTAAAGAAAAAATATATAGTATTGATACGTTGATTTCTGTCAAAGAAGAAACTAATCCTCTTTTTACTTCAAGTACCAATTTGGTTTTTAATTGGGGAGGAGCTTCAGATCAGATTCAGACCATTTCAACAACCTTACAGTCTCGTTCGCATAATGAATTGGTAGTCGATAAATTACAATTTTATATTGATTATTTGTCACAAGGAGAATATAACCTGATCGATGCTTATGGGGCTGTTCCTTTTTATGTTAATATTGATAAAACGAAAGGTCAGTTAGAAGGAATTCCTATCAAAATAAAATTTTTAAGCGCAAATGAATACGAGCTTAGTGTTCTTTTTGAAGGTACATATGTATCGTTAATACATTATTTTGATAATAGTAAAAGTAATACTTCGGTAGTAGAAGGGGAGTATGCTAAGAAGTTTAAGGTTGGAGAACCAGTAAATCTCCCTTTTTTAAATTGGAAATTGCAAATAAATGATAATCCTGGTTTCTATGTTGGGAATGAGTATTTTGTAAGGTTTAATGATTTTGATAAAACCGTTTCTTTTTATAGAGATATAAATGTGAAAACGGATGATAGAGGAAGCTCAATAATTACATTGAGCATGCAAGGAACTAATAAAGCCCGGATTGTAGAATACCTTAATTCTACAGTAAAAATGCTCATAAAAAGACAGTTGGATAGTAAGAATCAGTTTGCTACTAATACTATTAATTTTATCGATAGTACGCTTATTGCCATGGAATCAGAGTTGAAAAAAACGGGTGATGAGTTAAAGTCTTTTAGAAAGGATAAGAATATTTACGAAATCGAGGGAGAGGGAGGAAATAAATTTTCGGAACAAATTCTCGTTTTTGATGCAGCAAAAGATGAAATAAACAGGAAAATTACGTATTATAATTCTTTAAAAGCGTATTTGAAGAATAGTGTAGATTATTCAAAATTGCCAGCACCTTCAGTGGCAGGTATTGAAGATCCAAATATTGTCGTTAATGTGTCTAAACTGATTGCTCTTTCTACTCAAAGATCTGAAATGGCGTATGCAGTAAAAAGTGAAAAGATATTTAGAGATTTTGATAATCAAATGGAAGCGGTAAAAAATGTTTTATTAGAAAACATTGTTACGGCTAAATCCTCTTTGCAATACGATTTGGCAATAGCTCAAAGTAAAGTTAATGAAGCCGAAAGTAAGATTAAGCGTCTTCCAGATCAGCAACAAGAATTAATAAAGATTAAGAGGAAATATGATTTAAATGATAATATCTATAATACTTTTTTGCAAAAAAGAAGTGAAGCTGATATAGTGAAAGCGGCTAATTTGCCTGATGTTCATTTTATAGACCCAGCAAAAGATATTGGGGGAGGACTTATAGGCCCCAAAACAGGTGTTAATTATATTTTAGCATTATTCCTTGGGTTGTTATTACCTTTGTTGGTAATCAGTATTCTTTTTTTTGTAAATAACACAATCCATAACCCTGAGGATATTGCTAGATTAACCAGTATACCATTGATAGGGGTAGTTGGAGTTAATTCGGATAAAAATAATTTAGCCGTTTTTGAAAAACCAAAATCAGCTTTATCAGAATCGTTCAGGGGGATTCGTTCTTCTTTACAATTTTTATACAAAAAAAATCTTGTTGAAGGAGCCAAGACTTTAATGATCACTTCATCGGTTAGTGGTGAAGGGAAAACTTTTTGTTCGATAAATATCGCTACGGTTTTTGCATTAAGTGAGAAAAAAACTGTAATCGTCGGATTAGATTTGAGGAAGCCAAAGTTATCTGATGAATTTAATTTGACGAATAAAGTTGGTGTTGTTAATTATTTAATCAAGGACAAAACTTTAGATGAGATAGTAAATAAGACTTCTGTGCCTTATTTGGATGTAATTTTATCAGGTCCTATTCCGCCTAATCCTTCAGAGTTGATTTTGAGCGAAGCAATGAGAGAATTAATTGAGGAATTAAAAACTCAATATGATTACATAGTGTTGGATACTCCTCCTGTTGGATTAGTTGCAGATTCATTAGAGTTGGTTCAATATAGTGATGTTGTCTTGTATATCGTAAGGCAGAATTTTACAAAGAAAGATATGATTACGCTGTTGAACAATAGGATTAATAGAGAGGAACTTCATAATACCAGCATAATTTTAAATGGATTTGAAAATAAAGCCAAATATGGTGGCGGGTACGGTTATGGATATGGATATGGTAATGGGAATTACTCAAGTGGATATCATGAAGTTGAAAAGAAAAAGAGTTTTGTAGAAAGAATGAAGATTAAGAGAAAGTCTTAATTTTAAATTTTGAAAGCATAAGAAAATGGAAAAAAATGCAGAAATTAAAATTTTAATCACTGGAGGGGCTGGTTTTATTGGTTCTAATCTATGTGAGTATTTTTTATCCAAAAAATACAATATCGTTTGTTTAGATAATTTTTCTACTGGTCATCGATACAATTTAGATGATTTTATAGATCAGGATAATTTTAAATTAATTGAAGGTGATATCCGTGATTTAGAAACCTGCAAATTAGCCATAGAAGGAGTAGATTATGTTTTGCATCAAGCGGCTTTAGGTTCTGTGCCAAGATCAATTCAGGATCCGATAACGAGTAACGATGTTAATGTTTCTGGGTTTTTAAATATGTTGGTAGCTGCAAGTGAAGCCAAAGTTAAACGTTTTGTTTATGCAGCTAGTTCTTCTACTTATGGAGATTCGGTTGGGTTGCCAAAGGTTGAGGATGTAATTGGTAAGCCTCTTTCTCCCTATGCCATTACTAAATATGTGAATGAATTATATGCTGATATTTTTAGTAAAACCTATGGATTACAGGCTATAGGGTTGCGTTATTTTAATGTTTTTGGAAGAAAACAAGATCCTAATGGAGCTTATGCAGCTGTAATTCCCAAATTTGTGATGCAATTGATGAAGCATGAAAGTCCAACGATAAATGGCGATGGAAATTTTTCCAGGGATTTTACGTATATCGATAATGTAATTCAGATGAATGAGTTGGCAATGCTTACCCAAAATCCTGAAGCTGTAAATACGGTTTATAATACCGCTTATGGAGATCGAAATACGTTGAATGATCTGATTGGGTATTTAAAAAAAATGTTAGCAAAATACGATCCAGAAATTGAAAATATTGAAATTGAATACGGAGCAGTTAGAAATGGTGATATTCCTCATTCACTGGCGAGTATTGAAAAAGCAAAATCAATTCTAGGGTACAACCCGAAGTTTTCTTTACAAGAAGGATTAAAGGAAGCAATCGATTGGTATTGGAATAATTTAAACAAAAAATAAATAATTTATAAATTAAACAAATGGAAATTACTAAAATTTGTTGCATTGGAGCTGGATACGTTGGTGGGCCAACTATGGCAGTTATCGCACAAAAATGCCCTCACATTCAAGTAACAGTTGTAGATTTAAATGCTGAAAGAATTGCAGCTTGGAATGATGAAAATACAGATAATATTCCTATTTATGAGCCAGGATTAGATACAATTGTTGCTGAAGCAAGAGGACGAAACTTGTTTTTTTCCACCGATGTTGATAAAGCTATAGAGGAAGCTCAAATCATTTTTATCTCAGTTAATACACCTACAAAAACTTATGGTAAAGGTAAAGGTATGGCTGCTGATTTAAAATATATTGAGTTATGTGCAAGACAAATAGCAAAGGTTGCTAAAGATAGCAAAATAGTTGTAGAGAAATCTACATTGCCAGTAAGAACAGCTGAGGCTATCAAGAGTATTTTGGATAATACAGGAAATGGTGTTCAATTTCAAATCCTTTCAAACCCTGAATTTTTGGCTGAGGGGACTGCGGTTGATGATTTATTAAATCCAGATAGAATATTAATTGGTGGAGATACTTCGGCTGAAGGAGAAAAAGCCATACAAGCTTTGGTTGGTGTGTATGCTAATTGGGTGAGTAGAGATAAAATTTTGACAACCAATGTTTGGTCTTCTGAATTGTCAAAATTAACAGCTAACGCTTTCTTAGCTCAGCGAATTTCTTCAATCAATGCGATGTCAGAATTATGTGAAAAAACAGGTGCTAATGTGAATGAAGTAGCTAGAGCTATTGGGATGGATAGTAGAATTGGGTCTAAATTCCTTAAATCATCTGTTGGATTTGGAGGTTCTTGTTTTCAAAAAGATATTTTAAATTTGGTTTATATTGCAAAATCATATGGATTAAATGAAGTAGCAGATTATTGGGAGCAAGTAATTATTTTAAATGATCATCAAAAGCGTCGTTTTTCAAGTAATATTGTAAAAACATTATACAATACAGTTGCTGATAAAAAGATAACTTTTTTAGGATGGGCATTTAAAAAGGATACTAATGATACAAGGGAATCAGCTGCGATTTATGTTGCCGATGATTTGATAAACGAACAGGCAAAGATTGCTGTTTATGATCCAAAAGTTTCAAGAAAGAAAGTGTTAGCCGATTTGGATTATTTAGAAACTAGAAGTGCTGATTCGAATGCCAATAGTGTGGTTTCTTTTAATGATCCTTATTTGGCATGTGAAAATGCTCATGCTGTAGCCATTCTCACTGAATGGGACGAGTTTGTTAAGTATGACTGGCAAAAAATTTATGACGGTATGCAAAAGCCAGCCTTTGTCTTTGATGGTAGAAATATATTGGATAAAGATGCTTTAGGAAAAATTGGTTTTGTTTATCAGGCTATTGGTTCTTGATTGGGTGTTTAGAAATTTTTTAAAAGAAGAGTTGGGTTTGTTTTGGCTTTTATGAAATAAATAATTTAAAAAGCTGATTTTTAGAATTAGTTCTATGTTTTTTTACTTTTTGTAATTTCAAAAAAGAGGGATTTTGTTGACTATTAAGGAATTATGTTTTTGATTTATCTAGTCCTTTTTTTTGATTTGAAGCTGTTAATTTTAACAAAATCCGATTAAGATTTTTAGTATATTTGCGACCTTGATTTGAAAGAGGGGATTTTTAAGTATATTCGCTTTTTCTTAAAAAATATAAATAAGTTTTAGGAAATTGAATACAGATATTAAAATTGCGATCATTGGTTTAGGATATGTTGGTTTGCCTTTGGCTCGCTTATTTGCAACTCAATTTTCTGTTGTAGGTTTTGATATTAATCAAACGAGAGTTCAGGCTTTACAATCGGGAATCGATACTACTCTTGAGGTGGATAATGAGACTTTGTTGAAAGTTCTAGTTCAAAAAGATAGTAATGAAAAAGGACTGTATTGTACTTCTGAAATAAACGATATAGTCAATTGTAATTATTATATAGTTACAGTTCCAACACCTGTTGATAAAAATAATCGTCCTAATTTATCTCCATTATATAAAGCTAGTGAAACAGTTGGTGCTGTTTTAAAAAAAGGCGATATTGTAATTTATGAATCTACTGTTTATCCAGGTGTAACAGAGGAAGAATGTGTTCCAGTTTTAGAACAAAAATCAGGTTTGCTTTTTAATGTAGATTTTTTTGCGGGGTATTCACCTGAGCGTATTAATCCAGGGGATAAAGAACATTCGGTAGATAAAATTTTAAAAATCACTTCGGGATCTACTCCTGAAGTTGGTAAAAAAGTAAATGAATTATACCAATCAGTAATTGTTGCAGGAACGTATCTTGCACCTTCTATTAAGGTAGCAGAAGCGGCTAAAGTAATCGAAAATTCTCAAAGAGATATCAATATTGCATTTGTAAATGAGTTAGCTAAAATCTTTAATCTTTTGGATATAGACACTTCGGCGGTACTTAAAGCGGCGGGGACAAAATGGAATTTTTTACCATTTAAGCCAGGTTTAGTTGGAGGGCATTGCATAGGAGTTGATCCGTATTATTTGGCTCAAAAAGCACAAGAGAAAGGGTATCATCCTGAAATAATATTAGCAGGTCGACGTTTGAATGATAGTATGGGTGAATATGTGGCTTCACAAGTGGTGAAGCTTATGATTAAAAAAGGAATAAACGTCAATGGAGCAAGTTTGTTAATGTTAGGTATTACATTTAAAGAAAATTGTCCAGATGTCAGAAATACTAAAATTGTTGATGTTATTAAATCGTTAGAAGATTACGGAATTCAGGTAAAGATTTTTGATCCTTGGGCTAACCCAATAGAAGTGCAGGAGGAATATGGTTTATTAACCGTAAATCAGAAGCCGCAAGACACTTTTGATGCTATAGTTTTAGGTGTTGCTCATGCTGATTTTTTAAAATTGAATTTTTCTGAATTAAGGAAAAAGAATAGTTTGTTGTATGATGTTAAAGGGGTTTTAGAATTGATAGCAGATAATAGACTTTAGTCCGTATCTCCTTTATTTTAAATAATAAGAATGAAAAAGAATAGTTCAATAGTACATGTAATTTTAACTGGTGGTGTTGGGAGTCGTTTATGGCCACTTTCTCGTAAAAGTCAGCCTAAGCAATATTTAGAAATATTTGAAAATAAATCTTTGTTTGAAATGACAGTTGAGCGTAATAGTCGTTTAGCAAACAAAATAATGGTTGTAGGGAACATTGATAATCATCAATTAAGTGGTGAAGTGATGGCTAAAACCAATACTACTTATGTGGATATTGTTGAAGCTACACCAAGAAATACTGCTGCAGCGATAGCTTTTGCAGCCTTTGCTTCTAATCCGGAAGATGTGTTAATTGTAACTCCTTCGGATCATATTATTGATAGAATGGAAGATTATAATAATGCTATTCACGAAGCAGTTTCAAAAGCAGAAAATGGTTTTATTGTGACTTTCGGAATTATTCCTACGAAGCCTGAAACTGGATATGGTTATATTGAATCGGAAGGCGATAATGTGTTGTCTTTTAGAGAAAAACCAGATGAAACAACTGCAAATGAGTTTATTGCAAAGGGGAACTTTTTATGGAATAGTGGAATGTTTTGTTTTAAAGCAGCTGTCCTTTTGGAAGAATTGAAAGTATTTCAGTCTGAAGTTTATGAAAGAGCTAAAGCTGTTTGGGAAGCTTCTGAGGATGGTTTTTTAGATTTGAATTTATCCTTAGCGATTCCTTCCATTAGTATCGATTATGCTGTAATGGAACACAGTAAAAAAATTAAAGTAGTACATGCTTCTTTTTCATGGTCTGATTTGGGTTCATTTGAATCGGTTTACGAATATTTAGTTTCAAAAGGACATCCGGTTGATAGTAATGGGAATATGGTCATAGGATGTGACAGTCATACTACTTTTTTAGGTTTAAAAAACACCATTTTTGTACATACCAATACGGCAAATTTAATTTTGCAGAAAGAAAATTCGCAAGACGTTAAGGGTATTTATAGTGAGTTGGAAAAACAAAATTCAGTTTTATTACATTAATTGAAATTCAAAATGAAAAAGATACTTATTACCGGAGGAGCAGGATTTATAGGGTCACATGTTGTTAGGCGGTTTGTGAAAAATTATCCTGATTGTCAAATTTTTAATCTAGATGCGTTGACTTATGCTGGTAATTTGGAGAATATCAAGGATATCGAAAAGGAGCCTAATTATATTTTTGTAAAAGGAGATATTGTTGATGAAAATTTTATTGATAATTTATTTCAGAAACATCAGTTTGATGGTGTAGTCCATCTAGCCGCAGAATCACATGTAGATCGTTCTATTAAAGATCCCTTAGCATTTGTTAAAACAAACGTTATTGGTACTATGAACTTGTTGAATGCTGTCAAAAAACAATGGGCAGGAAATTTTGAAGGTAAACGTTTTTATCATGTAAGTACAGATGAGGTTTATGGTTCCCTTGGAGCTGAAGGGTTGTTTACCGAAACAACTCCGTATGATCCGAATTCTCCTTATTCGGCTTCCAAAGCCAGTTCTGATCATTTTGTCCGAGCTTATGGTGAAACTTATGGTTTGCCTTATGTGCTTACCAATTGCTCTAATAATTATGGACCAAATCATTTTCCTGAGAAATTAATTCCGTTGTTTATTAATAATATCATCAATAATAAACCATTGCCAGTTTATGGAGATGGAAATTATACTAGAGATTGGTTGTTTGTAAAAGATCATGCTGTGGCTATTGATTTGGTTTTTCATGAAGGAAGAAATCATGAAACTTACAATATAGGTGGTTTTAATGAGTGGAAAAATATAGACTTAGTGAAAGTACTTTGTCAAATTATGGATGCCAAATTAGGTAGAGCAAAAGGAGAATCAGAAAAATTGATTACTTATGTAAAAGACAGGCCAGGTCATGATTTGCGTTATGCTATTGATGCTTCTAAAATTAATACTCAATTGGGGTGGAAACCATCAGTTACTTTTGAACAAGGATTGGAAATTACAATTGACTGGTATTTGAATAATCAAGATTGGTTAAATAGGGTAACTTCTGGAGAATATGCTTCTTATTATGAGAAGCAGTATTCGTAGAGGGGTGTCGGTTATCTGTTGTTGGTTTTCGGTTATGAATTATGAGTTTCTGTTGCCAGAGGGGTAGTTGGTCTGAAAAATGAAGAATAGGAAATGTGATTTTATTAAATAAAATTTATCGACATGAAGAATTATAAAGATTTAGAGATTTATAAAAAAGGATGAGTTTGTTTATTGAAACGCATAAAATGTCTTTACAATTGCCAAAATATGAGTTGTATGAATTGGGAAGTCAGTTAAGAAGATCTTCGGATTCTGTTGTTACTAATATTGTAGAGGGATATGGCAGGAAAAGATATCAGGCTGATTTTATAAAATTTTTAGTTTATTCTCATAGCAGTAATTTAGAAACGATTAATCATCTTGAGAAAATTGCAATTTTATATCCTGAATACTTAGGTATGGTTTCAAAATTAATCACTGAGTACGATGTATTAGGTGCTCCGATATATAAGTTTTTATTGTACGTTGAAAAAAACTGGAATAAGTTTTAGGCTGTTGTCGGTTGTCGGTTGTCGGTAATGGGATGTCATGTTCAAAGTTGGGATTTGTGATTGAAAATGGATTAAAATGAATGTTGTTGATAATGAATGAGTGTATTGAGTCTGAAAACAGAAAACGGAAAACAGAAATAATATGAACTGGTACGTAGTTTATACTAAGTCCAAATGGGAAAAGAAAGTTGCGGAGCGATTGAGTGAAATAGGAGTATTGACTTATTGCCCTTTAGTGACTAAAGTTAGTCAGTGGTCTGATCGTAAAAAGAAAATACAGGTTCCATTGTTTAGTTCTTATATTTTTGTAAAAATTGAGGAGAAGAATAGAAATGTTATTTTTTCAGTTCCAGGAGCTATTCGGTATTTGTTTTGGTTAGGAAAGCCTGCTGTTGTAAAAAGAACAGAGATTCAGGTTATACAAAATTGGTTAAATGCTCCGGATACTTTTGAGATAACGGTTGATAAATGGCAAAAGGGAGACAAAATAGTATTAGAATCGGGACCTTTTGTTTCGCAGTCGGCTATCGTGCAAGAAGTAAAACAAAATCATTATATCCTTGTACTAGAATCTTTAGGATGTGTTTTAAGAGTTGAATGGAAAGCATAAGTCGTAAGATTGATTTAATTTAAAAAAAAACAAACAAATAAGTTGTTGATAATGATCTTTTTATGGGTCTGATGCTGAATTTAGATTTAATTAGTAAGATTATTTTTAAAAAAAAATATATAAAAAGGCGTTTTACACTTTATTTAACGTACTTTTGCAAAATTTTAAGAAAAAGTGACCCTATTATGGGATTCACAGTGGCGAAGCCTTGGAAAATGGCTTGTGATTTAGTTGTTTAAAGTAAAGAATAAACTATATAGATACAATGAAAAAAATTATTACAGCAATTATTCTTGTTATAACTCTTTTGCAATCAAGTAGTATCATAGCTCAGGATATATTGAAAGGGAATGATTTAAGTGCGGTTAGAGTTGATAATTTGACTGATAATGATATAGCGAAAATTAAAGCGCAATTATCAAATAATCAGGTCTCTATAGATCAAGCAGAGCCAATGGCGTTATCAAAAGGAATGAGTGCTACAGAATTTGCTAAATTAAAAGCACGATTAGAATCTTTAACTATAAATTCAAACGTAGTATCTAGTACAGGTACGGCTGGTGATTTAACAGTTGTAAGTACTCAAAATGCTACACAGTATAATAATCCAAAAAAAAATGATGACACTTTAGTTTTTGGCTCAGAGTTATTCAATAATTCCAATCTTAATTTCGCACCGGATTTAAAATTAGCTACACCAGTTAATTATATATTGGGCCCTGGTGATGAATTACAAGTTTCCGTATATGGAGTTCAGGAGTACAATAGTAATAATACAATAACCCCAGAAGGAACGATAAGTATTCAATATGTTGGTCAAATTTCTATATCTGGAATGACTATAGAGGCTGCTTCTCATAAAATAAAAGCAGCTATTGCTAGAGTTTATAGCACTGTAAAGTCCCAACAATCTCAAGTTAGTGTTACTTTAAATAAGATCAGAACCATAAAAGTAACAGTTATCGGTGGTAATCAACCTGGAAATTATTCGGTTTCTTCATTGGCAACAGTATTTAATGCTTTGTATTTGGCTGGTGGACCAGGTAAAAATGGCAGTTATAGAAGTATTGAATTAATCAGAAATAATAAAGTTTGGAAGAATATTGATATTTATCGATTTTTAGTGAAAGGAGATCAATCGGATAACATTGGTTTAAGAGAAAATGATGTAATTAGAATTCCAGCATATACTCAGAGAGTGACTTTGTCAGGAGAAGTTAAACGACCAGGTATTTTTGAGATGAAAGCTGGAGAAACATTTACTGATTTATTAACATTTGCTTCGGGTTTTAATGAGTTTGCTTATACAGCTTCTGTAAATGTTGAGCAAAAAACAGGTAAGGAATTTAAAGTTCAGGATGTTAGTGCAGAAAATTTTTCCAGTTTTGTTCCTAAATCAGGTGATGTTTTTAAAGTATCAAGAATTTTAGACCGATTTGAGAATCGTATTCGAATTGAAGGAGCTGTTTTTAGACCAGATACTTATTCTTTTAAAGAAGGAATGCGTGTTTTAGATTTAATTAACAGAGCGGATGGACTTAAAGAGGATGCTTATACCAAAAGAGCAAAGATAATTCGATTGAAACCTAATTTAACATCTGAAATTGTAAACATTGATTTGAGTGCTGTTTTGAATGGAGATTTAAATGCGAATATTGAGTTAAAAAGAGAAGATGTTCTTACTGTTTATTCGATATTAGAATTTAGGGAAGAGTATAAGGTTACTATTGAAGGACAAGTGAAAAATCCTGGAGTATATCCTTATTATGAGAATCTTACTTTAAATGATCTAATAGTTCAAGTTGGTGGATTAACAAGTAGTGCTTCTAAAAGAGTTGAAGTTGCTCGTATGGTTAAATCAGAGGCAATTGATACTTCAAGCACTCAGCGTGTAGAATTAATTACACTGGAAATTGAAGCAGATAATAATGAGCAAACTAAAAATTTTGTTTTGCAACCTTTTGATGTCGTAAGTATAAGACGTCTTGCCTTATATGAAAAACCACAAACGATCACCGTTACGGGAGCAGTAACATATCCTGGTAAATATGTATTGGCCTCTAAAGAGGAAAGAATTTACAGCATTATTATGCGTGCGGGAGGACTAAATCCTACAGCTAATATTGAAGGAATGAGAATTAAAAGACCTATTCAGACGAAACAAATTCAAGAAGTTGAAAATGTAGATGTTAATTTCAAAGAAGAAAGTAATGTGTCGGATAAGTTAGCTAATAAACTAGAGGAGGTTGCATTTGCAACCATACCAGTTGACTGGCAAAAAATTATGATGAACCAGAATCATTTTTCAAATGTTATTTTATTTCCAGGAGATCAGATAGAAATTTCTGTTAATAATCAGAGTGTTAAAGTAGCAGGAAACGTTTTGTTAACTTCTGAGATTCCTTATCGTCAGGGAAAAGGTTTTAATTATTATTTGAATGCTGTTGGTGGGGTAAATAATAAAGGCTGGAAAAAAAGAGCTTACATTATTTATCCTAATGGAAAGGCCGATGTGACCAAGTCTTTTTTATTTTTTAAAAATTTCCCCAAGGTTAAGCCTGATTCTCAAATTGTAGTTCCTGAAAAGCCTGAGAGAACAAAAATGAGTACAGGAGAATGGGTAAGTATTGGTAGCGTAATTACAAGTTTAGCATTGTTAATTGTTACAGCATTTAAGTAGTTTTTTTGAATTGTTTAAAGGAAAATATTTTTTTGTTGTTCTTTAATTATTTAGGGTAAAAAAAGTAATGAATTATTTATGAGTGAAAATAAACAACAATATACAGATGAGGAGATATCGTTGAAAGATTTTTTTTTAAAATTTCTCAAATGGGTTTATTTTCTGCAGTCTAAATGGAAAATAATAGTAGTTGTTGGTCTAATGGGTGCGTTTATAGGATTAGCTTATTCATTTATAAAAAAGCCTATTTATACTGCTACACTTACATTTGCTTTAGAAGATGAGAATGGTGGAGGTGCTATAGGGTTGGCTAGCTCACTAGGACTTGATATTGGTGGGGGTAGTGGAGGAGGTATTTTTTCTAGTTCTAATTTGACAGAGCTCTTTAAGTCAAGAGCAATGGTTGAAAAAGCCTTGTTAACACCTGTGTCCGTTAATAGAAAAACAATTTCTTTAGCTGAAATGTATATTCAAAATAATAAATGGAGAGATAGTTGGAATAAAGAACCTAAGTATAAGAATATTCAGTTTTTGCCAAATATCAAGCGTAAGGATTTGACCAGAGTTCATGATAGTATACTAGGAGTTATTTATAATAGATTATCTGAAAAAGCATTAACTGTTGCTCAAAAAGATAAAAAAACAACTATAACTTCAATTGATGTTTTTACTACAGATGAATTATTTTCTCTATATTTTTGTGAGGCCCTTGCAAAGCAAGTAGGGAAATTTTATGTGGATACCAAAAGCAAAAAAGCACGCATCAATATGAATATTTTGAATAGACAAAGAGATTCTATTAGAGTTGAGTTAAACAGTGCTATAACTGGAGTAGCTATTGCAACGGATAACACCTTTATGTTAAATCCTGCACTTAATGTGCAACGTTCTCCTTCAGTTCGTCGTCAAGTTGATGTGCAAGCAAATACTGCTATATTAACAGAGTTAGTAAGACAAACTGAGTTAGCTAAAGTTGCTCTACGTAAGGAAACTCCACTGATTCAGGTAATTGATCGTCCCGTTTTACCATTGCCAAATGATAAATTAGGTAGGGTCAAAGGATTTTTATTGGGAGGAATTTTATTTGGATTGTTGGCAATATTATATCTGACATTAAAAAGAATAATTTTGAGACAATAATGATAATTTATGAATTTAGTTGCATATGTAGTTCTTTTTGGAGGTATTGGAAGTGAATTATTGTATTAGTAAAGAGGAAGTAAATCAAAATAATATCTAGAGATTTTGAGTAAATGTTTTTGTTTAAAATGATGTTAAATCGGAATCAAAGTTTTATTGATAAAGTTATTGTTGTAGGTAATTGTGATAATGCTCATTTTGAGTAAGTAAATTTTGATAAAAATAAAGTTGTTTTTTGATATATAGGATTTACATCCAGCAATACTGTTGTTATAATTTTCTTTTCGGCCTTTGCTAACAGGATGATATTTTAATTGTTACACTGTCTGATTATGTTATTGATGTTATGTAAGCTTATGAGATTGTAATTAACGATGCTATAGGAAAAGCTCAAAATGGATTTATTGTAACATTTGGAATTCTATGTACAAAATTTGAATCAGGATAAAAATATATTGAACGAAAAGTGAATGATGTTATTTCATTCCGTGAAAAGCAAATATGGAAACAGCAATTGATTTTATTAATAATGGCAATTTCTTATTGAACAGTGGCATGTTTAGTTTTAAAGCTCAAATTTTGTTAGATGAATTAAATGAATATGTACACTTGGTTTATGCTAAAACTAAATTAGTTCTGGAAGAAAATGTTCATGGGTATAGATTTGGAACTTTCACTTGATATTCCTTTTATTGGTATTGATTATGCTGTTATGGAAAGAAGTAAAAAAATCAAGGTAGTTCTTTCTCATTTTTTATGGTCTGATTTAGGTTCTTTCGAATCTGTTTATAACTATTTAGTTTCAAGCGCTCACCCAATAGATGAAAATGGCAATATGGTTATCGGGACTTCAGTTTATTCAGCATTTATAGGTCTTCGTAAAGCAATTTTTGTAGCACAGATAAAGCAAATATGATTCTACAAAAAGAGTATTCTCAAGATGTAAAAAAAAAATATAATGATTTAGAAGAGCAAGGCTCTTACTTATTTAATTAAGAAAATGAATAAAAATACAAAAATATACATTGCCGGACATAAGGGTATGGTTGGAAGTGCTATTTGGAGAGCATTGGAAGCAAATGGTTACAATAACTTAGTTGGTAGAACTAGTAGTGAATTAGATTTAAGAGATCAAAAGTCTGTTTTTCAATTTATAAATGATGAAAAACCAAAAGTTGTTATAGATGCTGCTGCCAAGGTAGGCGGTATTTTAGCAAATAATGACTATCCATATCAATTTATTATGGAAAATATGCAAATTCAAAATAATTTAATTGATGCTTCCCATAAGAATAATGTGGATAGGTTTATCTTTTTAGGGAGTTCTTGTATTTATCCAAAATTTTCACCTCAGCCGTTGAAAGAAGATTATTTATTAACGGATTCTTTAGAACCAACAAATGAATGGTATGCTATTGCAAAAATTACTGGTGTTAAATCGTGTCAAGCTATTAGAAATCAATACGGAAAGGACTATGTTAGTTTAATGCCAACTAATTTATATGGTGTTCATGATAATTTTGATTTGAATACTTCTCATGTGTTACCAGCTATGATTCGTAAATTTCATGAAGCAAAAGAAAATAACAATGCTCCAGTAACGCTTTGGGGAAGTGGAGCCCCTAAACGTGAATTTTTATTTGTAGATGATATGGCATCAGCAGTAGTTTTTGCTTTAGAAAATAAACTACCAGATTATTTATATAATGTTGGTACAGGTGTAGATTTGACTATAAAAGAATTAGCAGAAACAATTCAGAAGATTATTGGACATCATGGAGATATAATTTGGGATTCAACTAAGCCTGATGGAACGCCTAGAAAATTAATGGATATTTCTAAGATGCATAGTTTAGGTTGGAAACATGAAGTAGAATTGGAACTAGGTATTCAGAGAACTTACAATTGGTTTTTAGAAAATATTGGAAAATATAAAGAAGTTAAATTATAATAATTAAATCGAAAATAAGCTAAAGGTAATTTTACACTTTAGAATGATAATTTTTTAGAAATATTAATACATGAAAATAGCTCTTATAACTGGGATTACAGGCCAAGATGGATCGTATTTGGCAGAATTATTATTAGAAAAAGGATATTTTGTACATGGAGTTAAACGCCGTGCTTCTTCTTTCAATACACAAAGAATTGATCACATATACCAAGATCAGCATGAATCACATGTTAACTTTAAATTGCATTATGGAGATTTGACTGATTCAACTAATATTATTAGAATAATTCAAGAAGTACAACCAGATGAGATATACAATTTAGGAGCTATGTCACATGTTAAGGTGTCTTTTGACTCGCCTGAGTATGTTGCAAATGTCGATGGAGTTGGAACTTTACGAATTTTAGAAGCAGTTAGGATCTTAGGTTTAGAAAAAAAGACTAGAATTTATCAAGCATCGACTTCAGAACTTTATGGAGGTCTAGCAGAAAACAAGAATGAGAAAGGTTTTTACGATGAAAATTCAGCATTTTATCCTCGTTCCCCCTATGGTGTGGCAAAGATTTATGGTTTTTGGATAACAAAGAATTACCGTGAAGCTTATAATTTGTATGCTTGTAACGGAATTCTTTTTAATCACGAATCTCCAAGACGAGGAGAAACTTTTGTGACACGTAAAATTACTATGGCAACAGCGGCTATTGCAAAAGGAAAGCAAGAATGTCTTTATCTTGGGAATCTTAATTCGCAAAGAGATTGGGGACATGCTAAAGATTATGTTGAGGCAATGTGGAGAATTTTGCAGCAAGATGTAGCAGAAGATTATGTTATTGCGACTGGAGTTACGACTTATATTAGAGATTTTGTACGTATGTCTTTTGCTGAAATTGGTGTTGAATTAATTTTTGAAGGCGAAAATGAAAATGAAGTGGCAAAAGTTGTTTCTTGTAATAATCCTTTGTATCAATTAGAAATTGGTAAAGTAGTTGTTCGTGTTGATCCGGAATATTATCGTCCTACAGAAGTAGATCTGTTAATTGGGGACCCTACTAAATCTAAGACTATATTGGGTTGGGAGCCCAAATACGATTTAAAGACATTGGTTAAAGAAATGGTAGAAAGCGATCTGAATTTTTATTAAAAAATCCTTGTAACTAAATAATAGAATTGATTTTTCTATTACTAGAAAGTAAATAAAAAGCTGAATAAATTCATAATAATATCAGAACTAAATCAGAATGGATAAAATATATAACAAAACGTACATTATAGCAGAAGTAGGTGTCAATCATAATGGAGATTCTAAAATAGCTAAGGAACTAATAAAAGAAGCTAAAAATGCAGGTGCTGACTGTGTTAAATTTCAAACTTTTAAAGCAGAACAGATAGTAACAAAGACATCACCTAAAGCAAAGTATCAGTTAGATGTTACAGATAAGACTGAAAGCCAGTTTGATATGTTGAAAAAATTAGAACTTGAATTTGACGTTTATACTGATTTGATTAATTATTGTAAAGAGATTAATATTGATTTTTTATCAACTCCTTACAATAAAGAAGATTTAGATTTTTTAGAAAAACTAGATGTCGATTGTTATAAAATTGCTTCAGGTCAATTAACAGAATTACCTTTCTTAAGATATGTTGCAAAAACCAACAAAAGAATTTTATTGTCTACTGGTATGGGAACTTTAGCTGATGTGTATAATGGCGTAGAAGCTATTAGAGCAGAAGGCAATAACGATATTGTAGTTCTGCAATGTACTACTAATTATCCTTCTAAAATAGAAGATGCTAATATTTTATCAATGAACAGCATTAAAACAGCATGTAATGTAAATGTTGGATACTCTGATCATGTGACTAATAATTATGCCTGTTTTGCAGCTGTTGCTTTAGGAGCAGAGATTATAGAAAAGCACTTTACATTAGATAAAGAGATGGAGGGACCCGATCATTCTTGTTCATTGACACCAGATGAGTTTAAAGTAATGGTTAACGGAATACGTGACATTGAAAAAGCTTTAGGTAGTTCTGTAAAAAAACCTTCTCAAATTGAGGTTGAAAATAGTTTAGGAATGAAAAGAGGTATGGTTATTATTTTACCATTGGAAAAGGGAACGGTTTTAACGGAGATGCATATAGGCTTTAAGAGACCATTAAAAGGTATTCCGATAAATATGTTAAATGATGTATTAGGTAAAAGAGTATCTAAAGATATGACTATAGATGAGATTTTAGATTATAATTGTATCGAATGGTAAGTCAAATAGAAATCAAAATGATAAATTTTGATAATATTGCTCTTTTAGAACAATTTGTTGAAAATATTGGTGATTCAGAAAAGACTTTTAGATATTTTAAATCCCGTCCATTAAGTGTAATCGCGAATCATTTGGTTACAGTATTGGCGGTAGATAATAATATGCCAATGGCGTATGGTCACTTAGATAAAGAAGAAGATGTAATATGGCTGGGTATTGCTGTATCAGAAAATAACAAGGGAAAAGGTTTGGGTAATTTAGTTATGAATTACCTTATAAATTATGCTGATCAAATGAAAATAAAAGAATTATCATTGTCGGTAGATGCAGATAACACAATAGCTAGTAATATGTATAAGAAGTTTCGTTTTCAAGAAGTCAAAATTCTGGAAAAGAGCAATACACTCATAATGAAAAGAAGTTATTAATGAAATCTAATATATACGTTAGTTCCTTAGCTTTTATTGGACAATCAATAGAAGATATCATAAAGGTTTGCCTAGAAAATGATTTGAATTTGGAGTTTAGCTCTGGATTAGCATATCGAGAAGATATGGAATATGTTTATTCTAACGCAAATTTACGAAGACTGGCTCATAACTATTTTCCTGCACCTCAAATTCCTTTTGTCTTAAATTTAGGGAGTAGTAATATTGAAATTAGAACGAAGTCTATTGAGCATTGTAAAAATGGATTGAGTTTATCTAAAAAAAGTAATTCTCCTTTTTTTGCTGCACATGCTGGATTTTGCATTGATCCGGATCCAAATGAATTAGGTAGGAAAATTGCAATAAAAAATGACTACGATAAACAACTTCATAAGCAATTGTTTTTAGAAGCTGTACTTGAAATTCTAAAATTTGCAGATGAAATTGGTGTTGATTTTTTAATAGAAAATAATGTTTTGGCACCATTTAATTATGACGGTTCGAACCCTTTACTTTGTTGTAGTTCCGAAGAGGTTGATTGGCTCTTTAAAGCAATCACAAATCCAAGATTAGGATTGTTATTAGATACCGCTCATTTGAAAGTTAGTTGTCAGACCCTGCAATTAGATTTGTTTGATGAATTTGAAAAAGTCAGCCCATTTGTTAAGGCATTTCATCACAGCGATAACGATGGTATGAAAGATTGTAATTATCAACTAAATGAGAAATATTGGTTTTTACCTTATATTAAGAAGTTTAAAAATTATGTGCACGTACTTGAAATAAAAACGGACGGAATCAACGAAATAAAGCAACAAATTAAATTACTGGAAAAGAATGGATATTAGAGATATTATAATTAACCAAAATGCGAAGTTAAAAGAAGCTCTTCAGCTGCTAGATAAGCTGGGGCTTGGAATACTATTTATTACTGATGAATCTAAAGTTTTAGTTGGAGTTTTAACAGATGGTGATATTAGAAGGTTTCTTTTATCAGACGGAAGTCTGGATAATGAGATTAAAGATGTAATGAATAAAAGTTTCTTCTCCCTTTCAGTTGATACAGATAATGAAACAATAATTAATCATATAAATAATAAGATTAAAATTATTCCATTGGTTGACATTGCAGGTAAGATTGTTGATTATGCTTCGATTAATAAATTGCGAAGAATTTCTATTTCTGCACCACTTTTAGAAGGAAACGAATTATTATATGTTACCGACTGTATTAAAACAAATTGGATTTCTTCTCAGGGGAAATATGTAAGACAATTTGAGAAATTATTTATAGATTATCATGAAAATCATCCTGCTCTGGCAGTAAGTAATGGTACTGTTGCTTTGCATTTAGCATTGGAAGCACTAGGAATAGGAATAGGAGATGAAGTTATTGTGCCTAATTTAACATTTGCGGCTTCAATAAATGCTATACTTTATACAGGAGCTACGCCGGTTTTAGTTGATGTTGAAAGAGATACTTTTAATATTGATATGGATAAGGTTGACCAGTATATAACAAATAAGACAAAGGCAGTAATGCCAGTTCATTTATATGGGCAATCTTGTGATATGGACAAAATAATGACACTTTCTAAGAAATTTAATTTATTGATTATTGAAGATTGTGCTGAAGCCTTAGGTTCCAGATATAAAGACAGACCAGTTGGTGTTTTTGGAGATGCGGCAACATTTAGTTTTTTTGGGAATAAAACAATAACAACAGGAGAAGGAGGTATGGTTTTATTTAAAGATGCGGAAGTCGCTAATAAAGGTGCCGTGCTCAGAGATCACGGAATGAGTAAAGAAAAACGTTACTGGCATGACTTTATTGGTTTTAACTACAGGCTTACAAATTTGCAGGCAGCCATAGGTGTGGCTCAATTTGAAAGGTTGGGAGAATTTGTAAATGCTAAAAGAAAGCTGGCAGAAATTTACAATGAAACATTAAATAAATATTCTTTTTTTCAAACTCCGGTAGAAAAACAGGATGTATTTAATTCATATTGGCTATACACATTTCTAATAAAGGAGAACGCTCCGTTTAAAAGAAATGATTTAATTGATTATCTAAATAAAAGAGGGATTGAGACTAGACCTGTTTTTTATCCATTGCATGTAATGCCCCCTTATAAACCATTTGGAAAAAATAAAAACTTAAGAATATCTGCAGAGATATCAGAATTAGGAATGAGCCTTCCGTCATCTGTTAGTTTGTCCGTGACTGAAGCAAACTATATTTGCAATTGTATTTCAGATTTTGTAAATGAAATTAATTTTTAATCG
>NZ_JBDLZX010000007.1:165934-183175 GCF_040045115.1 Flavobacterium adhaerens
TTAGTTTGTCCGTGACTGAAGCAAACTATATTTGCAATTGTATTTCAGATTTTGTAAATGAAATTAATTTTTAATCGAGAATGTTAAATAAAAAGATACTTTATATAATTCCTGCTAGAGGAGGTTCAAAAGGTATTCCAAATAAGAATATTAAAGATCTTAATGGCAAGCCTTTGATTAGTTATACTATTGAAGCAGCCTTGGAAGTATCAGAAGGTAAAGATATTTGTGTTTCTACTGATTCATTGGAAATAAAACAAATAGCAGAAAATTTGGGTATAAAGGTTCCCTTTATAAGACCAACAGAGATTTCTACTGATTTTGCTACTACTGAGGATGTGATATTGCATACAATTAGTTTTTATAAAGATGAAGGTATAGATTATGATTATGTAGCCTTACTACAGCCTACGTCACCTTTAAGAAAAGGTAAGCATATTAAAGAAGTTTTGCAATTGATTGATCCTAACATCGAGCTAATTGTTTCTGTTAAAGAGACTGATGCAAATCCCTATTATGTTTTATTTGAAGAAGACAATGATGGCATTTTGAGAAAAGCAAAAGATGGAATTTACACTAGAAGACAGGATTGTCCTATTGTATATGAGCTTAATGGTGCTATTTATGTCATTAAAGTTAATTCCCTTTTAGAAAAAGGATATCAAAAACTGAATATGGTGAAATATGTTATGCCAAAGGAAAATTCAATAGATATTGATGATATTATTGACTTTAAGATTGCTGAAATTTTGATGAATGATGATATTTAATTCAAGTTGCTAGTTTGAAGATATAAACAAAGCAAAGGCTAAGTAAATTTGTTTTGAGACCAAAAAACGAAACTAATGCTTGAAGCCAAAATAATCTCAATTTTTTGTTTAATCGATGATATTTTAAAAAGAATTGGGCACATAGAAGATGTAAGAAGAAAAGTAAGTGACAGTGAAGTGATAATAACAGCCATTGTATCATCAACGAGTTTCTATGAGAATCGTTCCTCTGCCATTGGGTTTATGAAGTAATATAGTTTTATACTAAATATGCTCGAAGAGAGCCGATTCAACAGACGACTTTATAAAGTTGGAAAACTTCTTTATAGGCTGTTTGAAATTGTAAGTTCTTATTTTAAAATCTTTTGCTGCGAAATGCAATATATTATAGATTCCTTTCCTGTTGCGGTATGCAACAATATTAGGATTCTTAAATGTAAAATTCTCAAGGATAAAAAAATGGAGAGCTTATTCAATTGGCATGTTGAACTATTTTTATGACATTAAAATACAGTTGATTACCACAAAAGTCTGTATTCCTATAGTTTTTCATTTTACGCCAGGAAAAACAGCCGATGCGAAGGCAATAGGAAAGATGATTGACCAATGACCCGCAGAACCCTCTCTTTACGGCGATAGTGTTTATTTGGATTATGCTTTGGAGGATTTTGCACTTAAACAAAAATGCATTTTTTTGGAAAATTCAAATAGAATCAAATTCCAAAAGGGTTGATACTTTGGAACAAAAAAAAGAAAAATTAAAAATGAGAAAGAGAGTAGAAACAACCATTAGCGATATTAAAAAACTTTTTCCAAGAACTATAAATGCAGTGACTTTGGAAGGTTTTCTAATAAAACTAACTTTGTTTGTATTCGAATTACAATTAAACAAGTCAATTAACTAGTAACTTGAATTATTTAGAAAGATGCTATATTTTAAAATAAAGAATATTGTATATATTAAGCTAGTGAAATCTTTTATTTATATTGTATTTTTGCTTTCTTTTTGTAATTGTGAAGCAGACCAAGGCATTATTGAAAATGATAGATTGCAAAATTTAGTTACAATAAAATTAGATACAATTCAAGAACCAATTAAGAGTAATATAATTTATACAACTGTTTTGAAAAGTGGATTTCTTAATAGGCAGTACTCTTTTTCATCAACAATAAAGTTAAATGATGGCTCCTTATTTATGTCAGGAGTAAGTTGGGAAAAATTTGATGATTTAAATAATGATACGAAAATAATAGGTGTAAAAAGTATCGATGAAGGCCTTACATGGTCAGAACCTGAGGTTTTGCAAGAGAATCTTGCAACAATAAATGTGGCTAATCCAAGTTTAGTTAAAATTTCAGATCAACATTTATTATTGTTTTTTTCTTCTAAGGAAAGCACAAGTCATATTAATATTTATTTTAAAGAGTCATTTGATCAAGGAAAAACATGGAGTAAACCTAAAATAATTAATCAATATAATTCTGGATATTATATAATTAATAATGGTAGGGTTGTATATGAAAACAATCGTTTATGGGTGCCAGTTGCTGTACCAAATGGTGATATTTATCAAAACTATAACTCTCAAAAGGTTTTTTGTTTTTATTCTGATGATTTGGGTAAAACTTGGCAGCAAACAGTTAGTCTTGTAAAAGATTTTGCTCTTATGGAACCGTGTTTAACTGTTCTTTCTGACACTGAATTGCTTTTAAATATAAGAACGCAGAAAGGGAAAATTCTTTTTGCAAGATCACATAATAATGGAATTAGCTGGAACTTTGAATATTCTAATATAAAATCTCCAGCGGCACCTCAAACAATTGTCAAAAAGAAAGATTCTGATATACTTTATATGGCATGGAATAATACGGATTTTAATTACGAAAAATCTGGTGGTAATAGAACGCCTCTTACATTTGCTTATAGTAAAGATAAAGGTTATAATTGGCACTTTATAGCAAATATTGAAACTTCAAAAGATTTTTCATTTAGTTATCCTTCTATATTACTTGATGCAAATGATGTTTATCTTAGTTATTATGAAGTAAATAATATTAATTATAGATCTTCAATAAAGTTTGTAAAAATTAGTTTTTAATTTAAGATAATTATTTTTTGATTATAAATGTTTTTGTTTGGAAGTAACAATATTTTATGACAAGATAAATGAATATATTTAAATAATGAGTTATAATAAAATAGCAAAGAATACTTCTCTTTATACGTTTTTTTCACTTTTTTCTAAATCAATTAATTTTTTATTATTACCACTTTATACTAATCTCTTAACAACAGATGAGTATGGGATTATTGGTTTAGTAACAGCCCTTACGGCTTTTATGAGTACAATTTATACATTATCGTTGAGTGGATCGATTAATCGTTTCTATATTGAACTTGTTGATAGACCAAAGGTATTAGATACATTTTTTTCAACAATTTTTATTACGATAATTATCAACTCAATATTTTGGACTATTCTTGCTCTAATATTTTCAGATTTCTTTTTAGTAATAATGCCTGGAATTGATTTTTATCCATATGTGTTTTGGGGTCTTATGACCGTATTATTAAGACCCATTTATTTAGTTTATCAAGTAATTTTACAATCAAAACAAGAAGGCAAGAAAGTAGCCTTATTAGATTTTTTTCTCTCTATAGTAAATATTTTAATAACTGTACTGCTTCTAGTAGTTTTTAGACAAAAAGCAGAAGGTGTTTTAAAAGCACAGACTTTGTCAATTTTATTGATTGATATGATTATCATCATTATTTTTCTAAAAAAATTAAATTGGAGATTTAATAAGGTATTGTTTAAAAAGGCGTTAAATTATTCGCTTCCTCTAATTCCTCATTCTTTAGGAGGAATGACTTCAACTATGTTGGATAGATTTGTAATCAATAAGTATTTAGGAGTTAAAGAGGCAGGGGTTTATAATATTGCTTATCAGTTTGGTAATCTCTCTAATATTTTTACTATGGCTTTTAATCAAGCTTTTACTCCGTGGTTTAATGAACAAGTAAAAATGAATAATAACAGTCAAATTAAAATTGTTACTAAACTTTCAATTTTATTATTTTCATTGTTCGCTATGGGGGTCTCACTTTTTTCAAAGGAAGTATTGGAATTAATGGCAAAAGGAGATTTTATTCAAGGTTTTCAGTATGTCCCTTTTTTAGCTTTTGGGTATGCTTTTAACGGAATTTATTTTATATATTCTACAGATTTATTTTATGAGATTTCGGGTAAAGGATTAAGAAAGTTAGCCGTTATTACGATTGCTTCTGCAGTAATTAACTTAATTTCCAATATTTTGTTAGTTCCAATTCACGGAGTTATTGGTGCTGCATTTGCATTCATATTAACTAAAATGATTTTTGCAATTATAACAGGTATTGTTGTAAAGAAAATTTCAAGAGTTGGAGTAGGAATTACAAATTCGCTATGTACAGTTTTGGCTTTTTTTTTAATTTCCATGGTTGCCTTGTTATATTTTAGTTTTGTTATTAAAATGATGATATATATATTTATATCATCATTTGTATTGTATAATCCGCTAAAAACAATTATTAATTCAAAATTGTCAAGATGAATTTTACTTATAGTTTAATTAAATTGTTTATAATTATTAAAGGTTGTTATTATAGAAAAAAAATTAGCAAACAAGCTGCAAGCGTTGGAGATAATTTAAAAGTTAATGGAAAATCTTCTGTTACCCCAAATACTTTTTTAGGCAATAATGTAAATTTTAATGGTATTAAGATTGAAGGTTGTGGTAAAACTGTTATTGGTGATAATTTTCATTCGGGTGTTGATTGCCTTTTAATTTCTTCAATACATAATTTTGATTTTGGAATCGCAATTCCGTATGATAATACATATATAAATAAAAATATTATTATAGAATCAAATGTTTGGTTAGGTAGTAGGGTTATTATATTAGGAGGAGTAACAATTGGAGAGGGGGCTATTATTCAAGCTGGAAGTGTTGTTGTTTCAGATATTCCTAAATATGCAATTGCAGGAGGGCACCCAGCAAAGGTTTTTAAATATAGAGATATTGATCATTATATTGATTTGAAAAAACAAAATAAATTTTTTTAATACTTTATTTTTTTAATTTATGATTTTAAATCCTTCCATTTTTTTGATAGAGTCGCCTTTACAATTATTTAACGCTATAGAGGCTAAAAATTACTTTAATTTAAAAAATTGCAAATTAATAGTCGTATATAGTCTAAATGATTATAGTAATACTCAAATAGATCAATTATTAGATTATTATTCAAATTGGAATGAAATTTATAAAATATTTCCAATTGAAAAAAAGTATTTTAGAATTCGAATTACTAAATATATTATTGATGAATTAAAAAAAATTTCAGAAGTAATTAAAAATGTTTATTATCTTTTTATAGGTGATTATAGACCAGATTTTATGATTCATTTTGGGAACATTGTTAAATGTAATAAGCTTATAATTTTAGATGATGGTACTGCAACAATTGATATCATGAAAGATTATTTAAATGTAGATAAAAAGAGAAAATTAAAGTTCTTTTTAAAAAAATATTTATTTGATTTTAAGTTAAATAAGAACAATGATGTCGAATTTTTTAGTATTTATTCAAATTTGTTGTTGAATCATAAAATTATACACAATAGTTATCAGTATTTCAGGGAAGAGACTATTGCTAGGAGTATTAATGAAAATAAAGTAATCTTTTTAGGATCTTGTATTGTTGAACTTAGGGCTATAGAACAAGATAAATACTTTTTGTATTTGTCAAAAATAAAAGAGTATTTTTCTAATAAAGAAATCATATATATACCACATAGGCGTGAATCAGAGTTGAAATTGGAATTGATTGAAAATGAGATGAATATAAAAATAGAGAAAACTGCGTCTATCATTGAATTATATTTAATTAAAACAAAAAACTTACCATTTGCTGTAACAGGTTTTTTTTGTTCAGCACTGTTAAATTTAAATATTTTATTTGATGGTAAGATTCTAATTAATTCATTTTACATTAACAATGATGATTTTAATGAAAAATATGCGAAAAGATTTGAAAGTATGTATAAATACTATAAAAATAATTTGGAGATAGTTGATAATTATTAAATACCAATTTCTTTCTTCTAAAAACAAGTTGCAATATTTATTTAAGTCTATTCTTTATTATTATTTGTAAAGAATACTTTGAAGTGTTAACAAATCTTTAATCATGTAAGTGTCTAATAGTCATAATTTTAAAATGCAAACTAAAACAATAAAATTTACAATTTTCAATGAAGATTTTTGGAATAAGGGGCTTATTTATTCGCAGAATTTTTTACCATTAATTAAATTAAAAGAAAATTATCCTGATAAGTATAAGATTGAAGTTCATGTATTTTGTTCATTATTGGATATCATACTTTATAATCGTGAAATATTTGATTTTAGACAGAATTTTAAAAAGCAAGGGATTGGTTCCACGATATACCCAATATTTTTTGTTAGATCACGTTTATTTGTTTTGCGCTTTTTTATGTTACCTTTTTTTTATATTAATTTAATACCATATCTTTTATATATAAATATTAAGGATATATTTTATGAAAAGTCTGCAGTAATTTATCATTTGCGTTCTTATCCTGTTTCTTTAATTTTTGTTATGTTTTATAAAGCTAAAGGAATTTTAATTTTTGATCCAAGATCAGATTATGTTAACGAAAATAAAACAGTAGGATTTTGGAGTGAAAACTCTATTAGTGATAAATTGTGGCTTTTTTTTGAAAATTTAATTTTACGAAATGTCTCAAAAACTATTTTTATATCTAAGCCTTTTATGCATGAAATTTTAAATAGAAATAATATTGAGCATAACAAAGAAAAACATGTTGTTTATTATAATTCAGTAGATTATGAAGAGTTTAATATTTCGTCTCAATATAAAAGGAATTACGAAACAATTAATTTTTTATATACAGGTAGCTTAGGAAATTGGAATAATTTAGAAACATATTTAGATTTTTTTTTAAACATTCGTCCTTTTTTTAATAATTCAAAGTTAATAGTTGCTACAGGGACAAATCGCACCAAACTTGAAGAAGTATTGATGAAAGATAAGTATGATAGTATTTTAACAAGTACGGAATTTTTTTATAATTTGTCTTATGATATGTTGCCAGAACTTTATAAAGAATGTTCTGTTGGGCTTCAGATTATGAATATTGAAGATAGTAGATTAGGGGTTAAGTTTGTAGAATATTTGGCTTCAGGATTATTACCAGTAGTAAATTATAATGTACTTGGTTCTGCGGAGTTTTGTAGGGAAGGATTAGGGGTTATCATTGAGAGATCAGATATAAATGATTATAAATCCATCGCTGACAAAATTAAAGAAAAACTTAATGAAAGTCTCATTAATAACACTTTGAATTCTAGAAAGTATTTTGATGTAAATATTACATACAAAAACTTAAATTTAATTTATAATAATTAGTATTCTAAATTTTGAAATATAAAATATGCAAAAGCTTTAAAATTTAATGAATGAATATCCGACACATTTAGTTTTTAAAAAACACACAATAAAGACCTTTTTTTTATTTGTTTTTTTATTTTTTAATATTTATCCATTTAAAGTAGGTAGCGTAAATTTAGGTTTTTTTTGTAATATCATTTTATTAATGTTTTTTGCTGGATACAATAATTCCTTATCATATTTCTTAAAAAAGGATATTTTCTATTTTTCTATTTTTTTATTTTTATTTAGTATTATAACATATTTTTTAACTTTAAAAATAGATTCTTTTTTATTAGCTAGAAACGTTAGAATTGTTTTATCAACTATAACTATATCATTACTGTTTGACAAGTTAATATATTCAAAAAAACAATTTGTCAATATTTTGAAATTAGTTTTATTAGTAAATGTATTAGTTGTTATATTTCAATTTGTTTTCCCAGAGACAAGAAATTTTTTTGCACCTATTGTTGGATACGATAAAAAATTAGTTCCATTTAGAAGTTTTGGTGTTTTTAATTCTTTTGATTATGCTGGATTTTATTGCTTGTTTAGCTTAGTTGTCTTTTCAATAGTTAAGGATGAGAAATTCAAAATATTCAATAGCATAGCTATTATTTTCTCCATTGTAAGTTGTTTTTTAACATCAAGGACAACAATGGTTTTTTGTATAGTACTTATATTTTACTTAATTTATTTAAATAGAAACAAGATTCGATTTGTTCACTTGCTTTTAGCTGGTTATGTTATAGCAAATGTTTTAATAGAGTATATTAATTTATTGATTTTAGTATTAACAGTTTCTTTTCCAGATTTTGGTGATTATTTTGGTATTTCAATTCCTCAAGATGTTGTTATTGCAGATAGTTACGGTAATGATTCAGCTAATGCTCTTATGGATGATATGATAGTTTTTCCAAAAGGATATGATTTGTTTTTTGGTTTAGGATTGCCACCAAAGAATTCAGATATTGGGTATATTCATCTTCTTTTTTTATACGGATTAATGGGGACAATATTTATTGTTCTATATCATTTGTATGTTTTTTTTAAAGGAATTAAAATCTTATATAAAATAAGAGAGCATTATATTTATAGAGTATATTTTATTTTTGCTTTATTATTAATTATTTATAACTATAAATTAACTTTTATTACGGGTTCAGGTATTTATGAGTTGTTTCTTATTTTATATTTATTTATCTTTTATTTGAAAAAAAGCACTCATAGTAGTATTTTTATGGATAAGAATTGAAATTATTTTAATTATGGAAAGAATATCAGTTTGTATGGCAACATACAATGGAGAGAAATATATAAAAGAACAAATACAATCAATTTTAAGTCAGTTGTCTAAGGATGATGAACTTATAATTTCTGATGATAATTCGACAGACAATACAGTTAGATTAATTAATGAAATCTCAGATTCGCGTATAAAATTATTTTTTAATGAAGAAAAAGGTTATACTAGTAATTTTGAAAATGCTCTTAAACAAGTGAACGGAGAAGTTGTTTTTTTAAGTGATCAAGATGATATTTGGGAAAATAATAAAGTAGATGTATGTTTAAAGGAGCTAAAGAATTTTGATCTTGTAGTTTCAGATTGTAAAATAATAGATGGTTCTAATAAGGTTATTTCAGAATCGTATTTTGATATAAGAAAAGTAAAAAAAACAAGAATAGGAAATTTAATCAAATTCAGTTATCTTGGATGTTGCCTAGTATTTAGATCTGTTATCTTGAAAAAGGCTCTACCTTTTCCGTCAAATAGACTGTTTTGTACACATGATAATTGGTTGTTTTTAGTTGGAGCTTTTTTATTTAAATATAAAATTTTAAATGATAAGCTTATAATGTATAGAAGACATAACGGTAATGTATCAACGGGAGGTATGGTTTCTTTAACTTCTGTAGAGTTTAAGATACGTTATAGGATTTATTTAGTACGATTTTTGATTGAACGACTATTAAAAAAATAACAATTAATTATGAAAATTTCAATAATCACTGTTTGTTATAATAGTGCGTCAACTCTTGAGACAACAATTTTGTCAGTTGCCAATCAAAGTTATAAAAATGTAGAGTATATTATTATTGATGGAAATTCAAAGGATGCTACTTTAGAAATTATCAAAAAGCAAGAGGATAAAATTACAAAATGGGTTTCTGAACCCGATAAAGGATTATATGATGCTATGAATAAAGGTATTTCTATGGCTTCAGGTGATTTAATAGGAATTTTGAATTCAGACGATACTTTTAATTCAAAAACGGTACTCCAAGAGATAGCTGATTTTCATAAAAATAACATTATAGATGCATCAGTTGGAAATATCATTCAACATAAAGAAAATGGTAAAATTGTTAGATTGTATTCTTCAAAATACTGGAGTCCAGAAAAGTTGAAAATTGGTTTTATGCCTCCACATCCTTCAATATTTTTTAAGAAAGAGCTTTTTGATAAGTTTGGGAATTATGAATTAGGATTTAAAATAGGTGCTGATTATGAGTTGATTACTAGATTTTTCTTAAAAAATAATATTTCTTGGAAATATTCGGGAATAACTACTACAGCGATGCTTGTCGGGGGACTGAGTAGTTCAGGAGCTTCTTCATATAAATTAATTTCAAAAGAGATCCAAAAAGCACTTTCAATGAATGGAATTGTGTTTTCTTCTTTGAAAATAAGAATGCGTTTCATTTGGAAAATATTAGGTTTTTTGAAAAAATGAAAATCACTATTACAGGAGCAACAGGTTTTGTTGGTAAAAATCTTCAAGATTATCTAAAAACAGATTATCAGGTTAAACCTTTAAGTGCTAGGTTTTTTTCTAATCAAATGTTTAATTTTGAAGATGATATAATAGTCCATCTTGCCGGTAAAGCCCATGATTTGAAAAAAGTTTCCAATCCCCAAGAATATTACGAAGCTAATTTTGAATTAACCAAGCAACTTTTTTATGCTTTTTTACAATCGAAGGCTAAAGTTTTTGTTTTTATGAGTACAGTGAAAGCGGTTGCAGATGTGGTTGATGGGGTTTTAACCGAGGATGTTAAACCAGGGGCCAAAACTCATTACGGTATTTCAAAACAGCAAGCAGAAGAATACATTTTAAATCAAAAATTACCTCAAGGAAAAAGAGTGTACATTCTGCGTCCATGTATGATCCATGGACCAGGAAATAAAGGAAATCTTAATTTATTGTATCAGTTAGTAGCCAAAGGGCTTCCTTGGCCATTAGGTGCTTTTGACAACCAACGTTCTTTTTTGAGTGTTGAGAATTTGTGTTTTGTTATAAAGGAATTATTAGAAAACACCTCAATTCCTTCTGGTATTTATAATGTTGCTGATGATGAATCCTTATCAACTAATGAATTGATTGAATTATTAGGACAAAGTCTTGGGAAAAAGAATAGAGTTATGAAGATTCCAACTAGGTTAATTAAAAAAATAGCTTCAGTTGGGGATGTGTTACATTTGCCTCTTAATTCAGAACGCCTTCAAAAATTGACAGAGAATTATGTTATTTCGAATGAAAAAATTAAAAAAGCGTTAGGTAAAGAATTGCCTATTCCTACTCGTGAAGGGTTATTAATTACGTTTGACTCTTTTAAACAATAAATATATAATGACTATAGAAAAAACACCAATAGAAGACTTAGTAATCATTAATCCAACCGTGTTTCCTGACGAACGCGGTTATTTCTTTGAAGCTTATAATCAAGCTAAATTTTATCAAAACGGAATTAATTACCAATTTATTCAAGACAATCAATCTTTTTCTAAAAGAGGGGTGATTAGAGGTTTGCATTTGCAAATCAACCCTTTTGCTCAAGCTAAATTAGTGCGTGTCTTGGAAGGAGAAATATTAGATGTTGCATTAGATTTGCGTAAAAACTCACCTACTTATGGGCAACACTTTTCAGTAGTTTTGAGTGCTGAAAACAAAAAACAATTGATGGTGCCCCATGGTTTTGCACATGGATTTTCAGTGTTGAGTGAAACAGCTTCAGTATTGTATAAAGTAGATCAATCTTATCATAAGGAAAGCGAAAGAGGAATTCGTTATGATGATCCGACTTTGAATATTGATTGGCAAGTGGATGCTGCTGAAGCGATTGTTTCTGAGAAAGATTTGATTTTACCTAGTTTTAACGAAATAGATTGGAGTTTTGAATAATAGAAATAAAATTTTAGTAACTGGAGGAAATGGACAATTGGGTTCAGAATTAAAAGTATTGTCATCCCAATACCCTCAATTTGAATGGGTTTTTACAGATTGGCAGGAATTGGATTTATGTGATTTAGCCAATTTAGAATCGTCAATTTCTAAAATTAACCCACAGATTATTGTTAACTGTGCTGCCCATACTGCTGTGGACAAAGCGGAATCAGAATTTGAATTGTCTGATATATTGAATCATCAGTCCGTAGCCATTATGGCCAAATGGAGTCATAATAATAGCTGTAAGTTCGTCCATGTTTCTACCGATTATGTTTTTGATGGTACAGCTTCAACTGCCTTAACAGAATTAGCTGTCCCTAATCCAATTAATGTGTATGGAGAAACCAAATTAGCTGGAGAAAAGGCTTGTTTGGAGGAGAATCCAAATGCAATTATTCTCAGAACTTCATGGGTGTATTCCAGTTTTGGAAATAATTTTGTAAAAACAATGTCGCGTTTAATGCAAGAAAGAGATTCCTTGAATGTGGTTAATGATCAGATAGGTAGTCCTACTTATGCAGCTGATTTGGCTCAAGCAATTCTTACTATTATTTTGCATCCAAAATGGCAGTCTGGAATTTACAATTTTTCTAATGAAGGAGAAATTAGTTGGTATGAATTTGCTTTGACTATTCAGGAAATAGGAGGATTTGATTGTGAGATAAGCGGTATTCCTTCTTCGGCTTACCCTACACCTGCAAAGCGTCCGCAATATTCTTTATTGGATAAAACTAAGATAAAAAATACTTTTGGTGTTACAGTCCCTGATTATAAAACTAGTTTGGTTAGATGTATGGAGTTGTTGGGGATTAAGGCAATAGGCAAAAGTGAAAGTTAACAACAGCTTGTGATTAATAATTGGCTTTCAAGTCCAAAAAGGGAAACAGATAACAGAAAACTATAAAATAATGAAAGGAATTATATTGGCTGGAGGATCCGGTACACGCTTACATCCATTAACGCTTGCCATGAGTAAGCAAATGATGCCGGTTTATGATAAACCAATGATTTATTATCCACTATCTACTTTGATGATGGCTGGCATAAATGAAATATTAATTATTTCGACTCCTCACGATTTGCCTAATTTTAAAAAACTGTTAGGAGACGGTAGTACGATTGGCTGTAAGTTCAGTTATGCAGAACAGGCTATTCCAAACGGATTAGCACAGGCTTTTGTGATTGGAGAAGAATTTATAGGTAACGATGATGTTGCTCTAGTTTTAGGAGACAATATTTTCTTTGGTTCCAAAATGCATGAATTATTAAAGTCCAATACCAAACCAAATGGAGGAGTAGTTTTTGCGTATCATGTTTCGGATCCCGAAAGATATGGTGTTGTGGAGTTTGATAAAAATCTGAATGCTCTTTCGATAGAAGAAAAACCTTTAGTGCCAAAATCGAATTACGCAGTTCCAGGATTGTATTTTTACGATAATTCGGTGGTGGAAATTGCCAAAAGTATCAAGCCAAGCGCAAGAGGAGAGTATGAAATTACTGATGTTAATAAAGTGTATCTGGAACAAGGGAAATTAAAAGTTGGAATTTTAAGTCGAGGTACAGCCTGGTTGGATACGGGAACTTTTAATAGTTTAATGCAAGCAGGGCAATTTGTTCAGGTTTTAGAAGAACGTCAAGGATTGAAAGTAGGCTGTATCGAAGAAATTGCTTGGAGACAAGGTTTTATAACAGACCAACAATTGAGAGATTTAGCAGAGCCCTTAAAAAAATCCGGTTATGGAGAGTATTTGTTAGGAATTTTGAAATTTAAAATATAAGTCTTTTCAAATTAAGGCTACAAGATTTTTTATATGAATTATATTATACTATTTGTATTGTTTATTGGACTTGAATTGGTTTATTTTAAAATTGCCGATCGTTTTAATATTATTGATAAACCTAATAATCGATCCTCTCACACTTCTATAACTTTAAGAGGAGGTGGGATTATTTTTCCCTTAGCAATAATTGTAGCTTTCTTTTTGGGTTATGTATCATGGATGGTTGTGATTGCGGTACTTCTGGTCGCAGTCATTAGTTTTATTGATGATATAAGGCCATTATCTCAATTGCCTAGGTTTGCTTCTCACACAATAGCAGTAAGTCTGATTTTTTATAGTTTAGGCTTGTTTGATCAAGCCATCTGGATTTTACCCATCCTTTTTATTTTAACTATTGGTTGGGTCAATATTTTTAATTTTATGGATGGAATCAACGGAATTACCGTGTTGTATGCATTTGTAACTATATTGAGTTTCTCATTTTTGAAAATAAATTATGATAGTATTCCGTTATTAATTACAATGGGATTGTCCTGTTGCGCATTTGGTTTTTTTAACGTTCGAAAAAAAGCCAAGACATTTGCAGGAGATGTTGGTAGTATTAGTATGGCATTGTTTTTAGGATACTTTATGTTAAAAACGATTTTTGGAACAGGTCAGATAGAATATATACTTTTTATTTCACTTTATGGAATTGATGGAATACTTACTATTGTGGCGCGTATTAAAAGAAAAGAAAATATTTTTGAACCGCACCGATCTCATTTGTATCAATATTTAGCCAATGAATTAAAGTATCCGCATATTGCTGTTTCAGTATTATATGCTGTCATACAGTTATTGTTAAATGGTGTTACAATATATTTGGTGAACATAAAAGCTTCAATATTGGAAGTTGTTTTGTTTTTGGTTTTGCAAGTTGCTGTATATCTATTTATTAGAAACAGGGTGCTTCAAAAAGTTAATTTAGTTAAGGAACAAATGGTCTAGGTCTAATTAATTTAAATAAAAAGTAAAAGGAGATTTTACTTATTGTAGATTTTTAATTATAAAAGTTTTTTAGGCAATCCTAATTGTTAAGACCTTCGTTAATAAAGAAATGAAATAGAAGAAAAAAGCTAATAGTTTGGCTATCTGAAAGTAATGATTTAAGCTGAGAATAATTGCTGTTTTGATTGTTAATTTTGTTTTTCGATTGATAATTATTAGTATTTTTGTTAAAATAGTTTTTCTGTATAGAAATTTAATACCGTATAAAATATGATAAAAAACTCCATATATACTGGGATTTTATCTAGAGATAATTTAAAATTGAGTATTCGTAATTTGAGTTATTTACCTAGGTGGATTATTGTTATGATCGACTTCTCAGTTTTGATAATCACTTTTTTCTTTACCTTACTAATTTTTAGAGGGACAGGGCTAAAATATATTATTACACCTCATGATGTTTTTTTTACTGTAAGTTTTTTTACAGTCAATGTTTTGTTTTTCTGGATTTATAGAACATATTCTGGGATAATTAGACATTCTTCTTATATAGATGCGGTGAAACTTTTGTTTTCACAAATGTCTGTTTTGGTTGTGTTTCTCATTTTTAATTTTGCATTTGAGTTGTTATACAACGAGAGAGTATTCTTGAATACCGCTTTTTTTATCAATATTGTCCTTTCTTTTTGTGGATTGTTTTTGTACCGAGTAGTCGTTAAACAAACTTTTGAATTGTATTTATCTGAAAAGAATGCAACTAAATTGATTAGAACAGTAATTTATGGAACCGATGCAAATGCTATTTCAGTGGCTAATGCTTTGAAGTTTGAAACACCAAGTCGTTTCAAGATTGTTGGTTTTGTTGATAGAAATAATCAGAATGCTTCTAAAAGGATGTTAGATTTACCAATCTTAGTTCAGAAGAAAAAGCTTCCTTCTTTAATGCGATCTGTTGGTGCTGAGGCTGTGATTATGGCCGATAAAAGTATTAGTAAAGAGGAACAATTAATCATCGTAGATCAATGTTTGGAGTTCAATTACAGAGTCTATACCGTTCCTTTGATTACCGACTGGGAAAACCAAAAAGAAATTTCTCAAAAAGTAAAAAATATTCAAATTGAAGATCTTTTAGAAAGAAAACCAATCGTTTTGGATAATAAATCGATTTCTAAGCAATTAAAAGATAAGACTATTTTGATATCTGGGGCTGCTGGTTCTATTGGAAGTGAAATTGTTAGACAAGTTTTGACCTTTAATCCTAAGAGGGTAATCATTTTAGATCAAGCTGAAACACCATTGCATCATTTAAGTTTAGAATTAGAAAAGACATATCCAAAATCAAAGATTAGAAATGTGATTGCTGATGTTCGAAATAAAGATGCCATGACAAAGGTTTTTAAGACTTTTAAACCTCAAGTGGTGTATCATGCAGCAGCTTACAAACACGTTCCTTTAATGGAAGAGAATCCTTCACAAGCTATATCGACAAACATTGAAGGAACCAAAAATTTAGCTGATTTGGCTTGTGAATTTGAAGTGATAAAATTCGTTATGGTTTCTACTGATAAAGCAGTGAATCCAAGTAATGTGATGGGAGCAAGTAAGAGAATTGCAGAGAAGTATGTACAATCATTACAGATTAAAAACAAACAACTCAACAATCCAAATGCAACTAAATTTATAACCACTCGTTTTGGGAACGTATTAGGCTCTAATGGTTCTGTTGTCCCATTATTTACAAAACAAATTGCAAATGGTGGACCAGTTACCATTACACATCCAGATATTATAAGATATTTTATGACCATTCCAGAAGCTTGTCAGTTAGTACTAGAAGCAGGAGCAATGGGTAATGGTGGTGAGATTTATATTTTTGATATGGGTAAACCAGTAAAAATACTTGACTTGGCTAAAAAAATGATTAAACTAGCTGGTTTTATTCCTGATAGAGAAATAAAAATAGAAGTTGTAGGATTACGTCCAGGTGAAAAATTATATGAAGAGCTTCTTAATGATACAGCCAAAACATTGCCAACTTATCATGAGAAAATTATGATTGCACAAGAAATTCAAGATGAGTTTGAAAATTTACATATTGATATTGAAGAATTGATAGGTATGGCAAACTTCTTCGGGAATGATGATATTGTTGCCAAAATGAAAGTTATTGTTCCTGAATTTAAAAGTATGAATTCAACTTTTGAAGTATTAGACAAATAAAGTTATCAGTATGATTGATAGTTAAAAAAGGTGTTTTTAAAACACCTTTTTTAATTTTATATCAATTTGTTATAATAATTTTTATTTATTTGCATTAGTCAAATACCACTTGCTCGATTGATTAGAGCTATTTTTTATGAAACCAAATTCCAATGAAAATGAGACTTGGTTGTTTGAAATAACACCTAAGAATAAATTTTTTTCCTTCAATCTCGTAGAGGTATGGAGATATCGAGACCTTTTAATACTTTTTGTTAAAAGAGATATTGTTACGGTTTATAAACAAACTGTTTTAGGTCCTTTTTGGTATTTGATCCAGCCTTTGTTTACCTCTATAACTTTTACAATCATTTTTAATAATATGGCAGGAATCAGAACGGGTGAGGTTCCTCCTTTTTTATTCAATTTGGCGAGTCTGACCATATGGAATTACTTTACGGCTTGCTTGACAGGTACCTCTAATACATTTGCATCTAATGCAGGAATTTTCGGTAAAGTCTATTTTCCAAGACTTATTGCACCGTTAACAGTAGTGATTTCAAACTTGATTAAATTCGGAATTCAACTCTTTATTTTTTTTGTGTTTTATGCCTATTTTTATTGGAAAGGAGCATTAATTTCGTTTAATTGGAGTACTATTTTTTTCCCCATAACTATTTTGCTGATTGGAATACTTGGACTTGGTTTTGGGATGATTATCTCATCTTTAGTGACCAAATACAGAGATTTTA
>NZ_JBDLZX010000007.1:183275-232348 GCF_040045115.1 Flavobacterium adhaerens
TATTTTGCTGATTGGAATACTTGGACTTGGTTTTGGGATGATTATCTCATCTTTAGTGACCAAATACAGAGATTTTAGTCATCTCATTGGTTTTGGAGTGCAATTGCTGATGTATGTATCGGCAGTAATTTATCCAATTACATTAATACAAACAAAAATACCTGATTACGCTTGGTTGGTACAGTACAATCCTTTGGCATATATAATTGAAACGTTTCGATATATGTTGCTAGATACAGGTACAATTTCGTTTTGGGGAATTGGTTATACGATTGTTTTTACTATTATTATTTTTATTATTGGCATTTTGTTGTTTAATAAGACCGAGAAGAATTTTATTGATACGGTTTAAAGGGATAAAAGTTTTTCAACGAAATAGTTTCTAAAATTAGAAAGCTAGATTACGCTACATTCATTATTCTTTGGTATGAAAGATATTATTTTAAAAGCCGAAAATATTTCCAAGCAATATCGTTTGGGAAAAGTAGGAACAGGAACTTTAAGCCATGATTTGAACAGATGGTGGCATACTATTCGTGGGAAAGAAGATCCGTATTTGAAAATTGGAGAAACCAATGACCGTTCTAAAAAAGGAAAATCTGATTATGTTTGGGCATTGAAGGATATTAATTTTGAAGTAGAAAGAGGAGAGGTTCTAGGAATAATCGGGAAAAATGGAGCTGGGAAATCTACACTTTTAAAGATTCTTTCAAAAGTAACAGCACCAAGCACCGGAAGTATCAAATCTAAAGGGCGTATAGCTTCGTTGTTGGAAGTAGGAACAGGTTTTAACCCTGAACTGACAGGTAGAGAAAATATTTTCTTGAACGGAGCCATTTTAGGAATGACCAAAAAGGAAATTACCGCCAAGCTAGATGAAATAATTGAATTCTCAGGATGTGAACGTTATATCGATACACCTACCAAGCGTTACAGTAGCGGAATGACTGTGCGATTGGCTTTTGCCGTAGCGGCTTTTTTGGAACCCGAAATTTTGGTCGTCGATGAGGTTTTGGCCGTAGGTGATGCCGAATTCCAGAAAAAAGCTATCGGTAAAATGCAAGATATTGCTAAAGGGCAAGGCAGAACGGTTTTGTTTGTGAGTCATGATATGAATGCTGTTTCAGCTCTTACTAATAATTGTATTATTATGAAGAATGGAAAAGTTTTTTTCGAAGGGAAAACAGATGACGCTATTAATATTTATTTAAGTGATGGTTCAAAAGACTTAAATTATAGAGCTAATGCTACAAACGATAGACCAATAATAACGGGAATTGACTTAATAACAAGTTTACCAAATGGCGTTCATGAATTTGGTAATGAGTTGATGATTGATTTTACAGTTGATTTACCTTTTGATATTGAAAATTTGGCTCTTTCTTTTCAAATAATCGATGAATTTCAAAAACCAATTTTACATGCATGGCAAATCGATTCAGAGTTTAATATTAAAAGAAAAAAAGGGAGATATACCTTTGTGTGTAATTTTCCGAAATTGAGACTTTACATAGGTAATTATTCAATTAGAGCATATTTGTCTAATTCTAAAACTAAGGTAAGATTTGATTATGTGGATTCTGCTTGTCAACTAAAAGTAGAAATGATGAAAAATGTCAGAGGAGGTTATAATTGGCAAACTGGTGCATGTAAGTATATTGATGATAATAATTGGGTTGTAAATAAATTATAAAGATGGATATTGTTTTAAAAATTAAAAAACGAATAAAACACTTTTTAAAAAAAGAAAATAGTTCAAGAATTGAAAAAAAAAGTGATCTGAGTAAAAGTGATTATTCTGAATTTGAAATAAAAGTAATAGATAGTGTAAGAGAATATACGATGACATCACCAGAAAGGATAGTTTCCTTGATACGATCGCTAGAATATATGAATCAAAATAGATTAGAAGGGGATATTGTTGAATGTGGTGTTTGGAAGGGAGGAAGCGTAATAGCTTGTATTTTAACATTGAAAAGACTTAAAAGTTTAGAAAAAAAAATATGGTTGTTTGATACATTTGAAGGAATGAATCAACCTACAGAGTTTGATTTAGACCTAAAAGGGAATATCGCTGCTGAAAAAATGAAAACTGAAGATGTTGAAAGTTCTTGGTTGTGGGCAAAGGCTGAAATTGAAATTGTTAAAAATAATATTTCACAATTTGAGTATCCTCAAGATAAAGTTACGTTTGTTAAAGGCCCAGTTGAAGAAACACTATTCTCAACTGAATTGCCAGAGAAAATAGCTCTATTGCGTTTGGATACAGATTGGTATGAATCTACAAAAGTAGAATTGGAAGTTTTATACGAAAGATTAGTACCTGGAGGGGTTTTGATTATAGACGATTATGGTCATTGGAATGGGTGTAAAAAAGCAGTAGATGAGTTCTTTGATAAAATGACTTTTAAACCTTATATCCATAGAATAGATTATACCGGAAGGATTATTATAAAGCCTTAAAATTATGAATGATTTTATAAACATATCTTTTTCAATTGAGACATTAGATAAGTATTATATTAGAACGTCTATATTCAAGGCTTTAGTTGATAGATTTTCTTTTTTTAATGGAAAATTGCTAGATATTGGTTGCGGAAAAATGCCTTATAAAGAGCATATATTACGGCACAGCGGGGTAAATGAATATATTGGTTTGGATATTGAAAATGCATTGATTTATGATCAATTAGTACAGCCAGATTTTACTTGGAATGGTAAGTTGATGCCGTTTGTGAATGAGAGTTTTGATTGTGCAATTGGTACAGAAGTTTTAGAACATTGCCCAAATCCTGAAGTTGTTTTAAAGGAAACTTTTAGAGTTTTAAAAAAGGATGGTTGTTTTTTCTTTACTGTACCTTTTTTATGGAATTTACATGAAGTACCTCATGATGAATATCGTTATACTCCTTTTTCATTACAACGGCATTTAGAAAACTCTGGTTTTAAAGATATTGAAATTAAAGCATTAGGAGGTTGGCACGCTTCAATGGCCCAAATGTTAGGTTTATGGGTAAGAAGAAGTCCAATGAAAAGTGGTAAAAGAAAATTGTTTTCTAATCTTTTAAAACCAATAATTAAGTATTTAATAAAATTAGACAAACCTGACAATGTTGTTTTTAAAGAAGGTCAAATGATAACTGGATTATATGGAATTGCAAGAAAATAGGATTGCTATAGTTTCGCCTTCTCAAAATGCGTATTCAGAAACCTTTATCCAAGAGCAGAAAAAAGGATTATCAGGAAAAGTATATTACTATTTTGATGGGGCAATACCTCGTAACTTGGAAGGCTATGGCAAATTGGAGCATCGATTTCTTAGGCTGGCTCTAAGGATACAGCGAAAAATTGGAATAAAAACGCTTTCTGCTGCAGAGACTGCTTTTATGCAGTCCTTGAAGAAAAACAAGGTACAAGTAGTTTTAGCTCAGTATGGTACAGTGGCATATCAAATTTTGAAGGTTTGTAAAAAATTAAATATTCCTTTAATAACTCATTTTCACGGTTACGACGCCTCTGTCGAAGCAGTAATAAAAAAGTGTAATAACTATAAAGAGGTTTTTGAATACAGTAGTTATGTTATTGCGGTTTCTAAAGTTATGGAAACTAAATTGTTAGATTTAGGGTGCTCAAGAGAGAAACTAGTTTGTAATCCATGCGCCCCAAGTGATGTGTTTTTAGCTATAGAACCACAATTTGGTTCAGAAACCTTTATTGGGATTGGTCGTTTTGTGAATAAAAAAGCACCTTATTATACTATTTTAGCATTCAAAAAGGTACACGAACAATTTCCCGAAGCCAAACTAATTATAGGTGGTACTGGCGAATTATATGAAACTTGTTTTAATTTGGTAAAAACATTAAAACTAGAAGGAGTAGTTTTTTTGCCAGGAGTTATTGATAGAACTCAATTTGTAGATTATTTATCTAAGGGATTGGCTTTTGTACAACATTCGGTTACTGCATTGAGTGGGGACCAAGAGGGAACTCCAGTTGCAATTTTAGAAGCCAGCGCAGCAGGTTTGCCTGTGATTGCTACAATTCATGCAGGAATTCCTGATGTGATTATTGATGGAGAAACTGGTTTTTTAGTAGCAGAACATGATATAGAGGCCATGGCTGAAAAAATGATTTTACTTTTGAAAGACAATGAATTGGCTAAGCAATTAGGTAAAAACGGAAAAGAAAGAATGAAGGATAATTTTACTTTGCAAAGACATTTAACTGTTATTGATGAGTTGATTGATAAGGCTATTAAAAGATAGTAATGAACATTGCGAATATATGATTGTAGATGATGGGAGAATAATTTAATAAACCAAAAAGCAATATAAAATGACGTTGTCCGTTCTCGTCAGTTCGAGTGAAATTTTAATAGATCCAATTAGCATTTATTAAAATTTTGTATTGAGAACTACTTTGAAAAATAAAAAATGTCATTGGTAGTGTTTTTTGAGTAGTGAAACGAAGCAAAACTTCTCGATACGCTCCGCACTCGAAGTGACGTGTATCGTGATTGTCAAAATTATTAAAAACATCAATTTGAGTGTTTTTTTGAGTATTGAAACGAAGCAAAACTTCTCGATACGCTCCGTACTCGAAGTGAGGTATATCGAGGTTGTCAGAATTATTAAAAACGTCAATTCGAGTGTTTTTTATGTAGTGTAGCGAAATAAAACTTCTCGATACGCTTCGCACTCGAAGTGGCGTGTGTCGAGGTTGTCAGAATTATTAAAAACATCAATTCGAGGCTTAATTTTTTCACAAAAAAAGCAATATAAAATGACGTAAATGTCTCTCGTCTGTTCGAGTGAATTATCAGAAAATGTGATTAGCATTTTCTGATAATTTGTATCGAAAACTACTTTGAAAATAAAAAACGTCAATTCGAGTGTTTTTTATGTAGCGTAGCGAAATAAAAAATGTATCGAGAATCGTTTTTAATTCTAATTTTTTTCCCGTCCCGAAGTTTCGGGATCGAAAGAAAATCACTCGAACTGGCGAAAATTAAAATCAAAAACTAATTACACCAAAAGGGTTAAATTAGATAATTTGTATAGGTATGTTTTTAGTATCTTTATTTTATAAATAAAGTTATAATTATAATTAAAACTTTTTGTAATTTTGTGTTTAGTTTTAAATACGATTAAAACATGAGTATTATTCCTTCCAAAATAGAGCCAAGAAATACCTACATCGATAGGGTGCAACCGTTTATTGGGAAAAACCTAATTAAAGTATTGACAGGACAACGTCGTGTAGGAAAAAGTTATTTGTTGTTTCAAATCATAGAATTGATTAAAAAACAATATCCAGAGGCAATCATTATATACATCAATAAAGAAGATTTACTATTTTCGGATATAAAAAACGCCAAAGATTTACATGATTATGTGATAGCCAATCAATCAAAAACAGCCAAGACTTTTGTTTTTATTGATGAAATTCAAGATATTGAAAATTTTGAAGCAGCACTTCGTTCTTTGCTGCTAAACGAAAATTTAGATTTATATTGCACAGGTAGCAATGCTAATTTATTGTCTGGCGATATAGCCGGTCATTTGAGTGGGCGTTTTGTAGAAATTACAGTATATAGTTTATCCTATATTGAGTTCTTACAATTCCACAATTTAAATGATAGCGAAACTAGTTTAGAACTATACATGAAATATGGCGGATTACCTTACTTAAAGCATTTGCCCTTAAATGATAGTGTTGTTTTTGAGTATTTAAAAAATATTTATAGTACCATTGTATATCGCGATATTATCAATAGGTATGCCGTCCGGAATGTTGCTTTTTTAGAACAATTAGTGCAATTTTTAGCGGCAAATACGGGGAGTATGTTTTCAGCCAAAAAAATTAGTGATTTTTTAAAGTCACAACGCATTCAAATTGCTCCCAATCAAGTACAAGTGTATGTACAGCATTTAGTAAGTGCTTTTTTGATACATAAAGTGGCTCGCTATGATTTGATAGGCAAACGTTTATTTGAAATTGGCGATAAATATTATTTTGAAAATTTAGGGATTCGAAATGGTATTTGGGGTTATCGTTTAGAAGATCGCGGAAAAATCATGGAGAATATCGTTTATAATCATTTAGTTTTTAGAGGATATTCGGTTAGAGTAGGTGCATTGGGGGATAAAGAAATTGATTTCATCGCCGAAAAAAATGCCGAAAAATTATATGTTCAGGTAGCTTTGTCTATACAAGAAGAAAAAACAATGGAAAGAGAATATGGCAATCTAATGCAAATTACCGACAATTATCCTAAAATGGTAGTTACTTTAGATGAATTTACAGGAGCCAGTTACCAAGGAATAATTTCAATAAGTTTGCGTAATTTTTTGATAACCATTTAAGAAATAGTGTTGAATAATTTACTAACATCCATAATTATATTTTATAACTATTTAAAAATAAATGAAATGGTGATTTTTTTTAAGTGATTTGGTAATAAAATTTACATCTAATGAATAGAGTTAATGATAGAGTAGTTTTTAATATCCTCACAAGAACTTCAAATAGGCCGAATGGTTTTAAAAGATGTTATGATTCTATTGTTAATCAAACTTATAAAAATATTAGACATATAGTTTCTTTTGATAGTTTTGATGATTTAAATTATTTATCAACTTATTCAGGAATAGAAACTTTAGCTGTAAGGAAAAATGAGAATGTTATTGAGAATATCGATGGGCTTCAATTTGCGCCTTATAATCTTTATTGTAATGTTTTACTTGATGCAGTACAAGAAGGATGGATTATTTTTTTAGATGATGACATTAATTTTTTACATGATAAAGTTTTAGAAGGATTATATAATGAAATTTTAAATGCCAATGAAGATACCATGTTTGTTTTTCAACTGAGGTATCCAAATGGAAAATTATTGCCTTCAAATGAAATCATAAAACAGAAAGTAATTCGAATGCAAAATATAGATACTTCTTGTTATTTATTTCATTCGAAATATAAAGATGTAGCAAGATGGGACGAATGGAAAGCGGCAGATTATCGTTTTGTTAAACAATTAGAAACAACTATTCCCCAAATAAAATGGATTCATAGTGTATATATTCAAAATAATAATTTTGAAGACTTGGGGAGACGAAACGATTTAGATAAAAGTGCCCTCCCAAAATTAATTTATTATAAAGGTTGGTGGTGGTATTTTTTACCTAAATATCATTATCAATTTTTAGGATGTTATATTTTTCAGATTGAAATTTATATGAAATTTATAAAAAAACAGTTTCGAAGAGTGAAAATGAAAATTAATAAATGGGTTGGTTTATGAAATAATATGTATAATGATATGAATATAGGTCCTTTAGTCTCAATTTGTATTCCCACTTATAATGGTGAATTGTATATTGAAGAAGCATTAAACTCAATACTAAATCAGACATATTCTAATTTTGAAATTATTATTTCGGATGATAATTCAACGGATGGGACTTTGATTAAAATAAATAATTTTATTCATCACTCATCTATACCAGTTACATTATATCACCATATTCCAAATGGGATTGGTGCAAACTGGAATAATTGCATAAATAATAGTAAGGGAAAATATATAAAGTTCTTGTTTCAAGATGATATTTTATTCCCAACATGTATTGAAAAAATGGTCTATTTGGCAGAACAGGATCAAAACATTGGTTTAGTATATTGTAAACGATCTATTTTATACGATCCCACGAACTCATTTCATTTGAAATGGTTGTCAGGTTATAAAAACGTTCATAATCATTGGTTTGATATTGAGTTGAAAGATAGTTTAATATTATCAGGAGTAAAATACCTGAAAGATAAAAATATTATGCAAACTCCAAGAAATAAAATAGGTGAACCTACAGCTGTATTGATAAGTGTTAAATGTTTTGATGAAGTTGGATATTTCAATACAGAATTGAAGCAAATTCTAGATTTTGAGTTTTGGTTGCGAATAATGAAAAAATATAATCTCGGTTTTATTGATGAAGAATTGGTATGCTTTAGGTTACATTCTTCACAAGCAAGTGCTGTAAATTATGAAAGATCTATTTCTGAAAAAAACTTTTTAATGAAAGAGTTTTATGTAAATTACTTTTGGAATTTGGATTTTAAAAATAAATTCAGATTGTTAAATAAGTATGTATTTGTTTTCTCAGTTCTAAAAAGATTTTTTAAAGAGTAAAAAGATTAATGGATCCATTAGTAACTATTATTTTACCAAATTATAATCATTCAAAGTATTTAATTGAACGGTTGGATAGCGTTTTCAATCAAAGCTTTCAAGATTTTGAAGTTATAATTCTTGATGATGCTTCAACAGATAATAGCCTTGAAATATTAAATTCGTATCGAGCAAATAATAAGGTAAAACATTTTATTGTAAATGAAATTAATTCTGGATCTCCATTCAGACAATGGTTAAAAGGGTTAATGTTAGCCAAAGGAGAATATGTTTGGATAGCAGAAACAGATGATTTTTCTGAATATAATTTTCTTGAAACCCAAATTGAATTCCTTGAAAAGGCCGATTTAGTTGTAGCAAAGACAAAAATTGTTGATGAGCAAACCAAAACTAACGAGATAGTTCAGCATCCTATATTTTCAAAAATGGATAGTCAAAAATTATTTCCTTCTTTTTTTTTGACTAGTCCTATAAAAAATGTTAGCGCTATATTATTTAAAAGGCCGAAAAATTTGTTAAAAGATAAGATTGAATTTATTAATTACTCGATAATGGGAGATCAAGTTTTTTATTACGAGTTTTTTATGAATAGTGTTGTCTCGTATAATGCGAAAACTATAAGTTATTTTAGGAGAGTGTCATCGAGTGTTTCAAATTCAAATTCGTCAAAATCGATGAGATATTTTTTGACTCATTACGATGAACATCTTCGCTTTTCTAAATTATTGGAAGGTCATTTATCATATGATGATTTGAAACGATATAAAAAACGTCATTTTAATAAAATGAAAAATAATACTAGCAAATACGATAAAATCAATCTACGATATTTTTATTTTTTCATAAAAAGTTGGTTATTGTGATGATGAAATTTTTAATCAATTTATTGCTAAAAATTACGTATCGGTTTTCTTTTGGATCTAGCATTAAGTATCGTTTAAAGAAGACAGAATTTAATTTTGAAACTAAAGGATGGTCAATTGGTCTGTTTGAGTTTAAGGAGGATTGTATTAAAAAAAAATGGAAACCAAAATCAGAACTTTCAAAAGTCACCTATAAATTAAGTTTTACTAATGGTTTTGCAGATCCTTTTCTGATAAAAGAAGGAAAAAGAACATATCTTTTTATGGAATCAATAGTTGATGGTAAGGGAGAAATTTGGGTTTCCGAAATTAAAAATAAAAAAATACTCAATCCTAAGTTAGTTCTCAAGTCAAACTTTCATTTCTCATATCCTAATGTTTTTAGAGAGAAAGATGAATTTTATTTGATTCCAGAAACTAGTCAAAATAAAATGGTGACATTGTATAAGGCTGAAAAATTTCCTTATAAATGGTTGATAAAAAAAAACTTGAATGAAGGTAATAGTTTTGTAGATACCAATTTACTTGTTCTTGATGGTGTTTATTATTGGTTTACTTTCGATTTAGAACTAAAAAAAACGAGATTATTTTTTTCTGAAAGTCTTGAGGCCAATTGGAATGAACATCCTAAAAGTAAGTTTGATTGTAACCGAAACGCTGGCAATTTTATTAGAACAAAAGATAGGATTCTAAGACCTGTTCAGGTATCTGAAAAAAAATATGGTGAAGGTGTCGCTTTAATGATAGTTACTAAAATATCAAAAGATGTATTTGAAGAGAAAGTTTATGATGCTTCTTTTTTGGTGAAAAAAAGAGGGTTTAGATTAGATGGGGTGCATCATATAAGTAGTATTGAGGATGACCGTTTGGTGGTAATTGATGGGAAAAATAATAATTTTTATTCAATTAATTCGAGGTTTAAAAATGAATAATTTTTGGTTATGAAAAAATATTTGAAACTAGTTTTCTATTTATTGAATGAAAATTATAAAACTATTTACTTCAACTTTAAATATTTTACTTTTAAAGAAGCAATTTTATTTCCTATTATTATATCTAGGAATGTATATTTGAAAGAGTTAAAAGGGACAGTTGTTATTGAAGGAAAGTTGAAGTATGGTATGATACGAATTGGTTTTGGAGAGGTTGGTATTTTTGATGAGAAAAAATCAAGGGCTATTTTACAGTTATGCGGAAGTTTAATATTTAAAGGGAGTGCCCAAATAGGTCATGGTTCCAAGTTATCTATTGGTAAGAATGGTTGTTTGATTATAGGAAATAATTTTAAAATTACTGCTGAAACAGCTATTGTATCTCACGAGAAAATAGAGTTTGGTTCAAATTGCTTATTATCTTGGGATATTCTTCTAATGGATACTGATTTTCATATTATACGTGATTCAGATGATAGACAAGTGAATGTTTCTCGGGAAATTATTGTTGGCGATAATGTATGGATTGGTTGTAGATCTACAATATTAAAAGGTTCAAGAATACCAAATCATTGTGTTATTGGAGCAAATAGTGTTTTAAATTCTAATTTCAAAATTGAAAAAGCTATTTATGCAGGTATTCCTGCTCATTTGGTAAGAGACAATATAAGATGGACAAATAAATAGAAAATGAAGATACTTTATATTTACGATAAATATCCCGCAACCTATCAAAAGTATTTGTTGAATTTGTTAGTGATGCTAAGGAAGAAGTTAACTGTCTCTACAATGACTTACTCAAAAACCGATGCTTCGGATTATAGCGTTGTTTCGTATGGTTTTAGAGATAAGTTGCAAAGGATGCTTTATAAATTTAAGTTGTCCAAATATCCATCTTTAGATATACAAATAATGTCAAAGTTTGATATTGTACATCTACAACATAGTTTTCTTTGGCGTAAGCTTTCGGCTTTGGAAACGATTACGAAACTACCAAAAGTTGTGGTCACTCTTAGGGGAGGAGATACGTATATAAAACCTTGGTTAGGCTCGGATTGGCAATATTTTTATAAAGAAAAGCATTCACTTGTAGATGCCTTTATAGTTATGAGTCAACATCAAAAATACTATTTAAAAAGATGGCAGGTACCCGAAGAAAAAATTCATGTAATCCCTATTTCATTTGGTAGTCATTCGAACGCTTTGCCTAAATATCCAAATACAGAAAAATTAATATTAGTTTCCGCTTTTCGAATGACTTGGGAAAAAAATATAGAAGGGACAATAGAATTTGCTAGGTCATTAAAAGAGCAAAATATAGATTTTGAATTTGATATTTATGGAGATGGTAATGATTTGGGACAATTGTATTATTTAATTGATCGTTTTGGTTTACATGAATATGTTTTTCCAAAAGGGAAAGTAGATAATGATATATTAAAACAAAAATTACCAACCTACGATTTTTTTGTACAGTTAAGTGTGTCAGAGGCATTTCCTACTAGTGTTTTAGAAGCCCAATCTGTGGGGTTGCCATGTGTGGTTTCAGATTCAGGAGGCTTGCCTGAGGCAGTTATTAAAGATAGGACGGCTTTGGTAGCATCATATTCGGATTTTCAAAAGTTAACAAATCAAATAATTGCACTTTGGAAAGATAAAGATTTGTATTTTCAATTTTCTCAAGATTCCATCAAGTATGTAAATGAAAATTTCACGATTGAAAAAGAAGTTGATAAATTAGAAAACTTATATAAATCACTTTAATATTTAATTCAAAACATGGAAAAAGGAGAAGGAATAAATATAGAGAAAGGATTTTTGTATGTGGCTAATAGGCAAAAATTTATTGACGAAGCATTTATCTCTGCTAAATCAATCAAACAGTTTTCTAATCTACCTATTGCTATTGTCTGCACAAGTCAATTAGCAAATGAACAAGTAAAATCTTTTTTTGATATTGTTGTCATAAATGAAGAAATAAACAATCATATTTATTTATCAAAAATCATAGGGCTTCAAAACTTACCTTTTGAAAAAGCTATTTTTTTAGATTCAGATACTTTTGTTTGTGCAGATATTTCCCCTCTTTTTGAACTTTTGGATATGGTTGATATCGCTACTACTTAAGAAAATTCTTACCACACAGGAAATATTGCAGATAAATTTAAAAATATTATTCCTGAATTTAATAGCGGAGTAATTGTCATCAAAAAAAATGAATATACCGACAAGGTCCTTTCTGATTGGCTTAGTATATGTATCAAACATAATATCAAAAATGACATGCCTGGATTAAGAGAAGCTATATTTCAGAACTTCGATGATATAAAATACTTTATTCTTCCTCAGGAATATAACTCTCATGGTTATAAAAGTATGCTAATATTAAACGGAGAAGTAAAAATAATCCACGAAAGGTTAGGTACAAGATGGAATACAACTACTCCTTATTTTTTACCTTTCGAAAAAGCTAAAAAATTTGCAACTAAAATAAACAAAAAAAAATACAAGCGCTTATATGTTCCATATATTGGTGTAATCCCTTATAGTTGGAATTTTAATTCGATAGTCTATAAAACAAAAAAAATATTTGGAATAAAAAGAGTATCCAAAAATAAATGAAAAAACTCAAAATCCTTTATACTATTCCCAACTTCGATACTGCAGGAAGCGGAAAAGTACTCTATGATTTGGCTCAAAACTTAGATAAAGATAAGTTTGAAGTTCATATCGCTTTTTCTCAGATTACCGAAACTACAACTTTATGAAGCATTTATTTTTCAAAATAAGATAGTTGAAGTTGGAAGAAACATATACAAAATTGCGGAAAACAAGAATATGTTATTCTTCTAAATTTGTTTTTCTTACTTTTATAAAAAATAGAGGAAATGAATTTTATTGAAACTTATAGAAAAGATATTCTGAACTTATGTAAATCGCATAAAGTAAAATCACTCTATGCTTTTGGTTCTGTTTTGACTGATCAATTTACACCCGAAAGTGATATTGATTTAATTGTTGATTTTCAGCCATTAGATGTTCTCGATTATGGTGATAATTATTATGATTTAAAATTTTCATTAGAAAATATTTTTAAAAGAAGTGTTGATTTACTAGAAGAAAAAGCAATAAAAAATCCTTTTTTCAAAAAAACGATAAATCAAAATAAACAACTGATTTATGGATAATAACATCAAAACATGGTTGTATGATATTTTGAGTTCTATTCATGAAATAGAAAGTTATTATGTTGATATTCCAAAAATATTTGAGGTATATCAAAATGATTTAAAAACTAAAAGGGCAGTTGAACGTAATATTGAAATAATCGGTGAAGCTATGAACCGCATTTTGAAACTTGACAGTGAAATTGTAATTTCTAACTCTAGGAAAATTGTTGATGTTAGGAATAGGATTATTCACGGATATGATTCGGTCTCTGATGATGTAATTTGGGGAATTGTAATACGAAATTTACCTGTTTTACAAAAAGAAGTAGAAGAATTACTAGGTGAGGAATAAGGTATTTCTGCAAATAGATTTTGTCTAACATTCATAAATTAGGTGAAATTAGTTTTTGATTTTAATTTTCGTCAGTTCGAGTAATTTTCGTCAGAAAATTGTATCGAGAACAAGAAAATTAGAATTAAAAACGATTCTCGATACATTTTTTATTTCGCTACGCTACATAAAAAATACTCGAATTGACGTTTTTAATAATTCTGAGACTCGATACAAGTCATTTCGAGTACAGAACGTATCGAGAAGTTTTATTTCGTAAAACATTCGGATTAATGTTTTTAATAAGTTTACTCAATGGATTCAATTTATTTTTTATTTTGTTCTGTTTTTTATTCAAAAACCAAATGATAAGAGATGGTCTTCCTATTTTAAAAGAAAAATATTTAAAAAATAAATGAGTAAAAAACTAAAAATCCTTTATACCATTCCCAATTTTGATACTGCCGGAAGTGGAAAAGTACTCTATGATTTAGCTCAAAACTTAGATAAAGATAAGTTTGAAGTTCATATCGCTTGTTCGCACAATAAAGGAGCATTTTTTGCAGCAGTCGAAAATTTAGGGTTGCCTATTCATTTAATAGAAACAACAACTAAATTAAAACCGTATTGGTCTTTGTACAAAAGGTTACAACCCTATGTAGCATTTATAAAAAAGCATCAGTTCGATATTATTCACTCTTGGCATTGGAGCAGTGATTGGTCTGAAGTATTGGCCACTAAGTTAGGCGGAGCTAAATTTATTTACACCAAAAAAGCCATGAGCTGGGGCAATGTACATTGGAAGATAAGAAGTTTTCTTGCCGATTTTATTATAACTATAAACGAAGAAATGCGGGAGTATTTTCCGTACAAGAAAAATCAAAAGTTAATTCCTTTGGGTTTAGATACAGATTATTACAACTCTAGTTTGTTTCAGAATAAACAAGAAACAACTGTGTTTAAAGTTATAACTGTTGCTAATTTGGTTCCAGTGAAAGGCATTGAGGTCTTGATAAAAGCAATTCAGTTATTGAATAATCCACTTATTCAGTTAGATATTTTGGGTGACGACCGTGGCGATTATGCTACGAAATTAAAACAATTTGTAGTTGATTTGAATTTACAAAATCAAATTACTTTTTTAGGAAAGCATACCGATGTACGTCCATTTCTTGCAGGTGCCGATTTGTATGTGATTCCTAGTTTGAAAGAAGGAATGCCAATGGCTCTAGTGGAAGCAATGACAATGGGAGTGCCTGTATTAGGGTCGAATATTAGTGGGATTAATTTTGTGTTGAAAGATTTTCCGGAATTACTATTTGAAGTTTCTAATGCCAAAGATTTAAGCAGAAAGATAGATTCCTTTTATCATAAATCGGAAAATGAAAGAAGACAGATAGGGAAAAAACTTAGGGGTTTTTGTGTAGAACACTTTTCAGTACAGAAATTTATAAAAGAACATGAAGATTTGTATGTTAGTATTATGTGAGTTTGTGTTCATTTGACGATAGATTTAAAAATGACAAATATTCAAATATAAATTTTAGATTCACATTTGGTTTAGCTGTCAAAATTTTAATTGCTGATGATTTTACTTTGAATAGAAAATCCACAAACTTTACATCCATTGTAAAATCTTCGAAAATAATACGTTGCCCCTTATCATAAATACCATATTCTTCATCGGTATATCCCAATACAAAAGCTTTATTTGCGGTTAGAACTGGAATTAAGGAAATATCAGATGAATAATCTGTATTTGTCATCAAATATTTAGTTGGCTATTCATAGTTTAAAGTATCCTTAACTTGAACCAATTCATTTTCTTGATTAAGAATTTGTTCATAGAGTTGATAGCGAATCGTATTTACATAGGAAATTAAATCCTTAATCATGCCGTTATCGGCAAAAATAAATTAATATATAGTTGTTATTTGTTGTATTTTTGCCGATAACGGCATCTATAATCAAAAGCTATGAATTATATTTCAGTAAGTGAGTTTGCAAAAAAGTGGAATGTTCCAGAACGAACTGTCCGGAATTATTGTGCTACAGGAAGAATTAAGGGAGCTTTTTTAACCGGTAAAACATGGAATGTTCCCGATGATGCAATATTACCTGAGAAAGCAAATAAGAAGAAATTTAGTGATAATCCATTACTCAATCATCTCAAAGAACAAAAAGAAATGAAGCTCAAAGGTGGTATTTATCACCGTACGCAAATCGATCTGACTTATAATTCAAACCGCATAGAAGGAAGCAAGTTGACTCATGATCAAACCCGATATATTTTTGAAACGAATACTATCGGAGCTTCTAAAGAAAGTATTAATGTAGATGACATCATAGAAACAACCAACCACTTTCGATGTATTGATTTAATCATTGATAAGGCAAAATCTAAATTATCAGAATCATTTATAAAGGAATTACATTATCTACTGAAATCAGGAACATCTGATAGTCGAAAAGACTGGTTTAATGTTGGCGAATACAAAAGACTTCCTAACGAAGTAGGTGGTAATAAAACTTGTCCACCTGCAGCCGTGACGTCAAAAATGAAAGATTTACTTTCTGGTTATCACAGTATTGAACAGAAAACTTTTGAAGATATTATAGACTTTCACTACCAGTTTGAAATCATTCACCCTTTTCAGGACGGAAACGGACGTGTTGGTCGGCTAATCATGTTTAAAGAATGTCTTGACAATAATATTGTGCCCTTCATTATCGATGAAGATATTAAACTGTTTTACTATAGAGGTTTACAGGAGTGGATTAATATAAGAGAATATTTGTTAGATACCTGTCTTACAGCTCAGGATAATTACAAAGCTATTCTTCAATATTTTGAAATAGAGTTTGATTAGATTTGAGATATTATTTCACACAGTAAAGGGCTAAGGGAAAGGCTATTTTCTCAAGAGACCAGATTCAGGGAATTTAAGGATGAATGGAAACTGAAGGGCTTAAGAGAGATAAGAGAAACTTTTAATGGGCTTTCAGAAAAACTAAAGACAATTTTGGAATAGGTAAACCATCTATTCAGTACAAGCAAGCTGTCGCATTTTTGTAAAAATCTACTCGAACTGACGGTAGGGATAAGTTTTATTAGAACGTCTCTTCGAGTGTTTTGACGTAGAGAAACGAAGTCAAAACGTATCGAGAATCGAGTGTTTTTAGTCAAGGGGAACGGTTTTGGGTTAGTAGAATTTTGTTAGCTAAAAAACGTATCGTATCGTCACTTCGAGTGTTTTTAGCCCAAACGAATGGTTTTGATTTAGTTGAGATTTTATTGGCTAAAAACGTATCGAGAAGTGGTTCTCGATACATTAAATAAAAAGCTATCGCATTTTATTTAATTACTCGAACTGACTGACGGTAGGGACAAGTTTTATTAGAGCGTCACTTCGAGTATTTTGACGTAGAGAAACGAAGTCAAAATGACCCGAGGCTTTAGCCGAACGGAGCGAAGCTAATCGAGAAGTGAGTGTTTTTTAGCTAAAACGGGTTTGGTTTTAGAAAAATTTTATTAGCTAAAAAACGTATCTAGAAGTGTTGTTCTCGATACAATTTCAAAAAAAAGCTGTCGCATTTTTATAAAAATCACTCGAACTGACCCTTCGGTAAAACTCAGTACGTCACTTCGAGTATTTTGACGTAGAGAAACGAAGTCAAAATGTATCGAGAAGTGAGTGTTTTTAGCCAAGTAGAATGGTTTTGATTTAACAGAATTTTATTGGCTAAAAAACGTATCGAGAAGGATTATTTTTTAAAATTTAAGTTTATAAATTAACTCGTTTTAATTTTAAAAAGAGCATTTTTGCATTCAAAGAATAGGTAATGAAAAAAATAAAGACCCAAATAATTCCAAGTAAATCTTTTTTTATTGGCACATCAACCGATTTAGATTACAAGGCGATTTGCGTTTTTGCAGCTACGGGTTTTTTTCTGGATGATGATACTTATTATGAAAAGCAAAAGGTGCTCAAACCAGCTCATGACTATCAAATAGAAAAAGGCAAAATAATTTCTGAAAAACCCTATTTCCAATGGCATTATTCGCCAGTAGAGCGACCCTTGGAACAAATTGTTCAAGAATTTGCCCAATTGTTCGAAACCATTATTACCGAACAAGTAGGCGACAAAAAAGTGATACTACCACTTTCGGGCGGTTTAGACAGCCGTACACAGGCGGCGGCTTTATTTCATTTAGGGAAAAAAGTAAACAGCTACAGTTATTCTTTTGAAGGCGGACACGATGAAACGTATTATGGTAAAAAAATAGCCAAAGCCTGTAATTTTTCCTTTCAAGAGTGGAAAGTTCAAAAAGGTTATTTATGGTCAAAAATAGAACGATTAGCAGCAATTAATGGTTGCTATTCCGAGTTTACCCATCCCAGACAAATGGCATTTGTAGAAAAATTTGCTGAGTTAGGCGATGTTTTTTCACTAGGACATTGGGGCGATGTGCTGTTTGATGATATGGGAGTACCTGAAAATTTTCCCGAAAATCAAATGGTGGATTTACTGATGAAAAAGATTGCCAAAAAAGGCGGTATGGAACTAGCCAATGCATTATGGAAATCGTGGCAGTTAGAAAATGATTTTGAAGACTATCTTCGAGACAGAATTCAAAAATTATTAGATAGGATTCCGATAAACAATAGTGCCAATGCCAAAATCCGTGCTTTCAAAAGTTTGTATTGGGCACCACGTTGGACGAGTGTAAATTTGTCTGTTTTTGAGTCGGTTTGCCCAATAAGTGTTCCGTATTACGACAATCGTATGTGCGAATTCATTTGCACTGTTCCCGAGAAATATTTGGCTGGAAGACAAATCCAAATAGAATATTTAAAGATGCGTATGCCTGCTTTGGCCAAAATCACTTGGCAAGATCATCGTCCCTTTAATTTGTACCATTATCATTGGGATAAACGACCATGGAATTTGCCGTATAAAATAGTGGATAAAATTCGAAGAACCTTGCAACCAAAAACTTTAATTCAACGCAACTGGGAATTACAGTTTGTAGGAGACTCCAATGAAAAGGAACTCCAAAAATGGCTGTTTGAAAATCCTGATTTTTCGGAACTTTTAAACAAAGATCTTGTTTCGGAATTTTTCACTAAGTTTGTTAACCAAAATCAGGTATGTTATTCGCATCCGATAAGTATATTACTCACCCTTTCTTTATTTACTAAAATGAATAGATTGTTGGTTAGTAAATTAATATAAATAAAAAAATAAATGAAAATTCTAATTACGGGAGTGGCTGGGTTTATTGGCTCACACACAGCAGAGAGACTACATTCACAAGGGCACACAATTGTTGGTATAGACAATTACTCACCTTATTATGATGTTAATCTCAAAAAGCATACTGCTGCTGTATTAGATAGTAAAGGAATTACAATTTTCTCTTTCGACTTGAGATCCAAAGAAAACTATGCTGCATTACCAACGGATTTTGAATATATTTTTCATTTTGCTGCTCAACCTGGTATTGCCGATACTTGCAGTTTTGAAGATTATCTAACTAATAATTTTATTGGGACAAATCATTTATTGGAGTTCGCATTACAAAATTCCAAACTTCAGCAATTTGTTAACATTGCCACATCGTCCGTTTATGGTATCGATGCTTCATATGACGAGACGACGGTTCCTAAGCCTGTTTCTAATTATGGTGTAACAAAGTTAGCGGCAGAGCAATTGGTTTTGTCTTTTGCTAGAGATAATAAACTGAAAGCTTGTTCTCTCCGATTGTATTCGGTTTATGGACCAAGAGAGAGACCAGATAAATTGTATCCTAAATTGATTATTTCGGCACTCTCGGGAAATGCTTTTACCTTGTATGAAGGTAGCGAAAAACATTTGCGTAGTTTTACTTTTATCGATGATATTGTAGATGGAATTGTAAGTGTAATTGGAAAAGAATCTGTAACAAATGGTGAGATATTTAATTTAGGAACGGATGCAGAAAATTCGACCCAAGACGGGATTAGTATCGTTGAAGAATTGCTAGATACTAAAATTAAAGTTAGTGTCATTGCCAAAAGGGCTGGAGATCAATTGCGAACTAGTGCTGTAATCGGAAAAGCTAGAGCTTTATTAAATTATAACCCTTCAACCTCGTTGAAAGAGGGGATTTCAAAACATATTGAGTGGTATAAAAGTAATCCTGAGCTTCTGAAATAATTGTTAGCAAATGGGCACTCAAAAAATTGCCATCTATTCGGGAGAAATTCCTTCGACTACTTTTATCGAGCGATTAGTAGAAGGTCTGGCTGATTCTGGAAAAAAGGTTTTTCTTTTTGGGACTTTAAAAAAAAGAAAGAAATACAGTAAGAATGTGATTGTGGTGGCTTATGAAAATCGTCTTCAAAAGGCATTTCAGTTGTTGTATTATGGCTTGTTGTTGATGCTTTTTAAAAATAATGACAAGAAAAAATTAGATAATTTATTACTGCAACAAGGTAGATTTTCTTATCAGTCAAAAGCAAAATACTACCCTGTTTTGTACCATCAACCTGATATTTTTCATTTGCAATGGGCTAAAGGAGTTGAAGATTGGATGTGGGTTCAGGAATTTGGAATCAAGTTCGTTTTGAGTCTTCGAGGGACACATATTACGATTTCCCCCGTTGCAGATAAACAACTCTCGGCGGAATATCTTTCTTATTTTCCTAAATTAGATGGGTTTCATGCGGTTTCGCAATCTATTGCTCAAGAAGCAGTTTCTTATGGAGCTGATGCATCAAAAATAAAAGTGGTTTACAGCGGATTAGATTTGACTAAGTTTCCATTTTCAGGTGAAAAGAAAACGGGAAATAAGTTAAAAATTATTTCTGTTGGCAGAGATCATTGGGTAAAAGGATATTCGTATGCGCTTGATGCAATGGCATTATTACAACAAGAAAATTTCGACTTTCATTATACCATTATTGGCGTTCAAAATGATGAAGAGTTATTGTTTCAAAGAGCTCAACTAGAATTGCAGGGAAAAGTTTTTTTTAGAGATAATCTTCCATTTGAAACTGTTGTAAGCGAAATCAAATCGGCCGATATTTTGCTGTTGCCAAGTGTAGAGGAAGGAATTGCAAATGTGGTTTTGGAGGCCATGGCTTTGGGAACTTTGGTTGTTTCTACCGATTGTGGGGGTATGTCTGAAGTGATCAGTGATGGAGAGAACGGGTTTTTGGTTCCGATTCGCAATCCTGAAGCTATGGCAGCAACTATTAAAAGAGCAGCTCTGCTATCGGATGAATCTCGCTTGGCGATTACTCAAAGAGCAAGACAAACTATCGAAAAACAACATAACGAATCTTTGATGGTTGCTGATATGATGACATTGTACGAATCGGTTTTAAACGGAAAGCGATGAAAATAGGAATAGTGTTACCAGCAGCTCCAGGATATTCGGAAACTTTTTTCACTAACAAAATAAAAGGGTTACAAGCGAATGGTCATGAAGTAGTTTTGTTTGTAAATACTTCAAAAGGACAAAGTGATTTTATTTGTGAAATAAAAAAAGCGCCTAGTTTGTCTGGGAATGCTCTGAACGTTTTTTGGGTTAGTTTATTCTGTTTAATAAAAACGTGGTTGTTGCATTTTGGGGCGACTTATAGATTATTTAAAAACAATAAAAAGGATGGCCTTTCTTTTGGTTCTTGCTTGAAAAACAGTATAACAAATAGTCATATTCTCTCGGAATCCTTGGATTGGCTTCATTTTGGCTTTGGAACGATGGCAATCGGCCGCGAAAATGTGGCTAAATCAATTGGAGCTAAAATGGCAGTGAGTTTCAGAGGTTTTGATATTGGGATTTATCCCGTTAAAAATCCAAATTGTTACCGATTACTTTGGCAAAAAGTAGATAAAATTCATGTCATTTCCGATGATATTAAAGAATTAGTATATAAACATGGTTTTTCAGGTGAAGCTCCAATTGTTAAGATTACGCCAGCAATAAATACTGATTATTTTAAATCGGATACTATAGATTCTAATAATGATAGTCTTCAATTGATGACTGTAGCTCGACTCAATTGGAAGAAAGGTTTGGAATATACTTTTGAAGCTTTGGCTATTTTGAAGCAACAAAAAATAGCATTCCATTACACCATCATCGGGGACGGAAATGAAAAAGAAAGATTAGTCTTTGCAGTTCATCAATTGGGATTGAAAGAAAATGTTACTTTCGCTGGAAAGTTGTCTCCAGAAGAAGTTAAAGCACAACTACAATCTGCCGATTTGTATTTGCAATACAGTATTCAGGAAGGTTTTTGCAATGCGGTACTCGAAGCTCAGGCTATGGGGAAAATTTGTGTTGTGAGCGATGCCGAAGGATTGAGAGAAAATGTTGTCGATGGAATTACCGGTTTTGTAGTACCCAAACGAAAACCATTATCTTTAGCCAATAAGATTGTCGAAGTTGTTCGTTTGTCTGAAACAGAAAAAAATAAACTGAGGCAAAAAGCTATTGAACGGATGAAAACACATTTCACAATTGAAAAACAAATAGAAGAGTTTAATGATTTTTATGAAATTATTTAATAAGATTAGTTTAAGATATAATCAGTTGAAAAAACATCCAGTTACAAATGGAGATGAATTGTCTGGTATTTTAAGATATATAATTTTTAATATTAAAAATAGAATTGTTTTAGAGCAAACATTTGATTGGATAGAGGGAATGAAATTCTATGCTAAAAAAGGAGATGCTGGGATTGTAGGCAATATTTATTATGGTTTATATGAATTTGTTGAATCAATTTTTTTGATTCATCTACTTGAAAAAGATGATGTTTTTCTTGATGTTGGAGCTAACGTTGGTCATTATTCATTATTAATGTCTGGTATTAAGAAGTGTAGGTCTATTGCATTAGAGCCTGTTCCAAAAACATTTCAACAGTTAGTTCGACAAATCGAGTTAAATAAGTTAAGTGGAAAAGTATACCTTATAAATAAGGGTGTGTCTAATAAAGAATCAGAATTGTTTTTTTCGACTGATAGAGGAACTATGGATGGTGTTGTAAATAAAGAATATAAAAATGCTGTCCGAATTCCTGTTTCAACAATAGATAATATGCTAAATGCGAGTGTTCCATTGGCAATTAAAATTGATGTAGAAGGTTATGAAAAATATGCTTTATTAGGAGCACAAAAGACTTTAGAAAATCAAAATCTAAAAGTGATTATTGTTGAATTAAATGATTCAGGTAGAAAGTATGGAGTTGAAGATAATGAGGTGTATTCGGAGTTATTAAAATTTGGATTTAAACCTTTTGATTATGATTTTATAAATAGGAAATTAGTTTCGTTGAATCATTATAATAAACATAAGTTTAATACAATTTTTGTTAGAGATTCTAATTTTGTTAGTGCTAGATTGGTATCGTCGAAGAAAATAAAAATTAGAAATAAGTTTTTTTAAAAGAAACAATTGAAAATCCATATTCCCCATACCGATATTGTAGTAAATAACAAAAAGAAGTTATTCGTTTTGACGCGTCCATTTTTTATTGATGGGAAATGGTCAGAAACGATTTGTTCTATTTCGGAAGCTGAAGTTGTTTTATTGCCATTTTCAATCAATTATTATTTTGACAATAAAAAAGAGAAGCTTCTAAAAATAATTAATGCCCAGTGTTTGCAATACCGAATTAAAGTCTATGGTTATATTGCTGGTGATTTTGGACAGGCTTATCCCGAGTTTTCAAACATCATCTATTTTCGAATGGGTGGTTTTAAAAAACAATTGTCAGATAAGAATAAAGGATTTCCAGTGTCACTTTCAGATCATTTTCAGCGATTGTATCAAATAGAAAATCCTATTCCTAAAGAGAAATCGCAATTGCCTATTGTTGGGTTTTGTGGACATGCTACTTTGGGACAAGCAAAAAGAGCGAAAGAGACTGTGAAGTTTGTTATAGAAAATGCCAAGCGTTTTTTTAAAAATCCCTTTCGTAACGATTGGGAACCCTTATTTGCTTCGGCTTATGAAAGAGCCAAATTGCTTTCTTCTTTAGAAAAAAGTTCCCTGATAGCAACCAACTTTATTTACAGAAAAAACTATCGAGCAGGAGCGCAAACCGAAGTAGAACGTGAAAAAACAACCTTGGAATATTATGATAATATTGCCAATTCGGATTATGTGGTTTGTGTTCGCGGTGCAGGAAATTTTTCGGTTCGATTGTATGAAACCTTAATGATGGGGAAAATCCCCGTTTTTGTAGATACCGATTGTTTGTTGCCTTTTGAAGATGAAATTGATTGGAAGAAACATTTAGTTTGGATAGAATGGAAAAACCGAAAACAAATAGCCCAAAAGATTATCGATTTCCATAATTCGATTTCTAATCAAGAATTTATAGATTTACAAATTTCTAACCGAAAATTATGGAAAGAAACACTTTCTGTAAACGGAATGTTATCGATGATAAAATGTAAATTGTAAGTTGAATAACTTGAATTTGAGAAAGATGCGGACTCTAGTGATAATAAACAGGTAAAGCAAACAAGCTTAACTAATTGTCATGCCGAATTTATTTCGGCATCTAAATAATTTGCGTATCTATGGTTTATAGAACATACCATAATTATTGGGTTTATATTCTAACTAATAAACCAAATGGGACTCTATATATTGGGGTTACAGGAGGTATTGATAACCGTATGGAACACCATATTGCTGGTAATGGAAGTGTGTTTACTGCAAAGTATAAATTGAAGATGTTGGTTTATTTTGAAGAATTTCAGTACGTAGCGGATGCAATATCCAGAGAAAAGCAATTAAAAAATTGGCATAGACAATGGAAAATTAATTTAATTGAAGCAGATAATCCCAATTGGGAAGATTTGTGGTCGAAACAGAAGCTGAAATGACCTTCTGTCATTCCGACTTCCTCTGTCATTCTGAACTTGTTTCAGAATCTTAATGAGGCAGGATTATAGAAGCTGAAACGAGTTCAGCTTGACAAAATAGAACTTGATGAAATGGAATTCGATAGAGTTTGGTTATTCCAATTTCTTTTGTCATTCCGAACTTGCTTTGTCATTCCGAACTCGTTTCGGAATCTTAAAGAAGTTAGGATTATCCGAACACGTTTGGGTTAACAGCGCCTTTGTCATTCCGACTACCTCTGTCATTCCGAACTTGTTTCGGAATCTTAATGAAATAGGATTGTAGAAGCTGAAATAAATTCAGCTTGACAGTAAAAAATAATAATAAACAATAGTACTATTTACTAAATGATATTTAACTATTTAAAATATTTAAAACCAATTTGGTATTTCAATCTAAAGCCAAGTCAGGATTATGGTTATTTCCCAACCGAAGCTCAGTTGATGGAATCTGGATATGCTGTATCGAAAGATGAAAGATACTGTAGTGATGAAGCGCGAAGTAGAGACTTGTCGTGGACTGCTTTTCAACAAGGATTTATTAGTAAAAAGAAGCAAGAGGGAATGAATGTTTGGCAAAAAGTAAATTTGCCAGTTCACGATGAATATTTTTTCTTGCGGAAAAATTTTCATTGGACTTGGGTAACTTATGTTCTCGTTATACGTCTTTTTACTTTTCATAATCCGTTTAAAGAAATACGAGGCTTTATAAAAACCAGAAAAGTAGATCGTTACGATTTTGCTCAAAATCATTTTGTCTATTCGAATTATGATACATTTGAAAGTCATTTGATTCAAAAAAATCCGTTGGTATCAGTGGTGATTCCTACCCTTAATAGGTACCAGTATTTACAGGATGTTTTAAGAGATTTGGAAAAGCAAACCTATCAAAATTTTGAGGTGATTGTGGTGGATCAAACCGATGATTTCAAGGAAGATTTTTATAAAGGTTGGAATTTAGATTTAAAATATTGGTATCAGGAAGAAAAAGCATTATGGAGAGCCAGAAACGAAGCTATTCAATCTGCAAAAGGGAATTATATTTTGTTGTATGATGATGATTCTCTCGTAGAGGAGAATTGGATTGAGGAACATTTAAAAACACTTGATTTTTTTGATGCCGATTTGTCCTCTGGAGTTTCGATAAGTAAAGTAGGGGATAAAGTTCCACCTCATTACAGCTATTTTAGATGGAGCGATCAGTTGGATACTGGAAATGTACTTTTGAAGAAATCCATATTTGATGCAATTGGATTGTTTGACCGCCAGTTCGAAAAACAACGAATGGGCGATGGGGAATTTGGTTTAAGAGCGTATTTAAATGGGTATAAAAACATATCCAATCCAAGGGCTAAACGAATTCACTTAAAAGTGAGTGAAGGTGGGCTAAGGCAAATGGGCAGTTGGGATGGTTGGCGCCCTAAAAAGTTATTGGGTCCTCGTCCTGTTCCAAGTGTGTTGTATTTGAGCAGAAAGTATTTTGGGAATTCGCTGAGTCGTTATATGATTTTGCATTCCATTTTACCCTCTTTGGTTCCGTATCAGTTTAAAGGGAATAAAGTTTTAAAAGTAATGTCCTTTTTATTGATTCCGTTTGTATTACCATTGGTTTGTTTTCAAGTTGGAAAATCATGGAATTTAGCTACTGAAAAATTAAAAAAAGGGAGTAAAATAGAAAGTTTATGAAACAAAATATTCTTCTTATTACTTCCGAATTCCCTCCACTTCCAGGAGGTATAGGAAACCATGCTTTTTTTCTTGCAAAATATTTACAAAAAAATAGTTTTGATGTTTTGGTTGTTTCGGATTTTAGAGATGAAAAAGCAGATGCAAAGTTTGATGAACAGCAAAATTTCAGAATTTTTAGAGTTAAAAGGAATTCTTTTACCCAAATTAACAGAATAAAAAACTGTTTTTCTCTTGCTAAAGAAAATGAAATTATAATTTGTTCCGGAAAGTTTTCGTTATGGACTGGAGCTTTTTTAAAATCATTTTTTAAATCCAAAAAAATAATAGCAGTGCTTCATGGTTCGGAACTCAAAGCAGGAAATTCCGTTTTGCAAAAGCTAACCAAATATAGTTTGAGTAAATTTGATAAACTGATAGCGGTTTCTAATTTTACTAAAAATTACGCTTTGCAAATCAATCCAGATTTAAAAATTGATGTCATCAATAACGGAATTGAAATCAACCCTAAAATCGAAAAACCAGAAAAACCAGAGCAACTGAATTTAGTGACAGTCGGAAATTTAACTTTTAGAAAAGGACAACAGAATATGATAAAGGCACTTCCTTTGCTTAAAGAAACTTTTCCCAATATTCATTATAATAGTATCGGAATTCCAACCGAAAAAGAAAAATTTTCTAAGTTAGCAAAGTCCTTAAACGTATTAGAAAATGTTACTTTTTATGGCGCTTTATCTGAAAATGAAAAAAATGAAATTTTACGAAAAAGCACTGTTTTTGTAATGCTAAGTGATATTGTAAAAAATGATTTTGAAGGCTTTGGAATTGCTATTTTAGAAGCTAATGTATTAGGTATTCCTGCAATTGGTTCTCAAAATAGTGGAATTGCTGATGCTATTCAAGACGGGTATTCTGGTAAGTTAGTAAATCCTCATAGCCCAGAGGAAATAAAGTTGGCTTTGGAAGATATCATAACGAATTATGAGCAATACAAACTACAGGCAAAAGAGTGGAGTAGTCAATTTGATTGGTCAAAAGTGATTCAGAAATATATAGCGGTATTAGAATCATGAAAAGGAAAAAGTTAGTCATCATTTCGCATACCGAACATTATCGCAATGCTGATGGAATTATAAAAGGTTGGGGAGCCACAGTAAACGAGATTGATTATTTGTCCCAATATTGGGATGAGGTTTGTCACGTGGCTTGTCTTTACGATACCTCACCTCCGGCTAGTTCTTTACCATATTTGAGTAATAATATTGAGTTTGTTCCCATTCCATCATACGGTGGTAAGAGAATTATCGATAAGATATTTATTCTATTCAAAATTCCTAAAATTATCTATCAGACGATAAAAACAATTAAAGGCGCTACAGAAGTGCAACTACGATTGCCGACCAGTATGGGATTATTTTTGTTGCCTTTGTTTTCATTTTTTATTCCCAGAAAGTTTACTTTTTGGGTGAAGTATGCTGGAAATTGGAAACAGGAAAAAGCACCTTTGTCCTACCGATTGCAGCGTTGGTGGTTGCAAAAAAATATTGCTAAATGTGCAGTTACTATCAATGGATTTTGGGAAGATCAACCCAAACATTGCCATTCATTTGAAAATCCTTGTTTGGCCGATTTGGATATTCAAAACGGGAAAGAAGTGGCATTATCTAAAACATTTCAAGTACCCTTTGTTTTCTCGTTTGTGGGGCGTTTGGAAAAAGCAAAAGGAATGGATCGAATTGTAGAGGCTCTAAAAGAAATGGAGATAGATACAATTGCCAAAGTACATTTTGTAGGTAATGGGCCTCTTGAAAAAGAATACAAAGAAATGATGTCTTTTCTAGGAGATAAGGCTGTTTTTCATGGCTTTCTTGGAAAAGAAAAGGTTCATGAAATTTTAAAAACATCTCATTTTTTTCTTTTGCCTTCTGATTCTGAGGGATTTCCTAAAGTTGTTGCCGAAGCGGCTTGTTATGGCGTAATTCCAATTGTTTCTAATGTAGGCAGTATTCCTCATTATGTCAATGAATCAAATGGGTTTTTATGGGATATTAAAAATGAAATCTCGTATAGTAGTGTACTACAAAATACTATTGCTGTTTCCAGTGAGAGCTTAAATATGAAATCGAACAATATTCTTAAATTGGCCGAAAAGTTTACTTTTGCTAATTATAAAAATAAATTACTGCAAATTTTACCTTATCAGAATTAAGGTTTAAAATTTTAAAATTGTTTAAATGAAAAAGGACGAGTTATCCTATATCTATTTGATTTTATTCCATGCATTTATTGGTGGGATTATTTATTTAGTTCCTTTTTTTTCAAAAATATATGCATTATTAATAGTAGCTTTTGGTATTTACTATATTGTAAAAAACAAGAACAAGGATAATGAAGTCCTTATAATGGCAGCATACGTAGTAAGTGTTGAGGTTTTTCTTAGGATGACACACGGAACATTGTTGCATGAATTTGGGAAATATTCCGTTCTAATCTTTATGTTTTTAGGAATGTTTTATTCGGGATTTTCCAAAAATGGGTTAATTTACTGGGTATTTCTATTGTTGTTGATTCCTGGAATTGTAATAACAACCAACACTTTAGATTTGGATGTTGATATTAGAAAAGCCATTGCTTTTAATATTAGTGGGCCTATTTGTTTGGCTATAAGTGCTATATATTGTTATCAAAGGCAAATAAGTTTCGATAGATTTTTGGGAGTGATTACTGCCTTTTCATTGCCCCTAATAACTATAGCAGTTTATCTGTTTTTATACACCCCAAGTGTAAAAGATGTAGTGACGGGAACGGCTTCAAATTTTGCTACTTCTGGAGGATTTGGTCCTAATCAGGTTTCGACAATTTTGGGTTTAGCTGTTTTTATTTTTTTTGTTCAGTTGTTATTTAATTCTAAAAGTAAATTATTACAAATGATTAACGCTTTTTTTGTAATGTTTTTTGCTTTTAGAGGAATTGTGACTTTTTCCAGAGGAGGAACTTATACGGCAATTATGATGGTTTTTGTTTTGATAATGATAATGTATTTTAAAGCGAAAGGAAACATAAAGCCTAAACTGGGATTAATTGTTTTAATGTCGTTTATCATCGGTTTAGGGGTTTGGGGTTATAGTTCTTTGCAAACCAACGGACTTATTAATAAACGTTATGCGAATCAGGATGCCTTAGGGCGAGAAAAACAGAGTCAGTTGTCAGGAAGGGAAGTGCTAATGGCTTCAGAAATTCAAATGTTTTTAGATAACCCAATCTCAGGAGTAGGCGTTGGGATGAATAAAAGTATTAGAGAAAAAGAAACTGGAATAGAATCAGCATCGCACAATGAAATTACCAGAATGCTTGCTGAGCATGGTCTGATTGGAATAATTGCATTGATGATTTTACTTTGCACTCCTTTGATTCTATTTGCATTGGACAGAGGAAACATATTGGCGCTTTCCTTTTTTATATTTTGGCTTTTAACAATCAATCATGCCGCTATGCGATTAGCAGCTCCTGCTTTTGTGTATGCTCTATCATTATTAAAAGTCAATTTAGCGAGTCAAGTAGATAGCAAAGGCATAGATAAAGCATGGATAAGGCATGGATAGTGTATGAAAAGGGCATGCGAAAAAACAGTTCTTAGAAACAATTAATAACCGTATAGTTGTACTACCATTGAAAAATTTGTTATACATCGGGAATAAGTTATCCAGGCATGGAGTAACCCCAACAACTATAGAAACTCTTGGGCCATTATTAGAGTTTGAGGGCTTTAATGTGGTATATAGTTCTAGTCAAAAGAATCAAATACTAAGATTAGTAGCGATGTTGTTTTGTGTATTGAAAAATAGTAAAGTTGATGCGGTGTTAATTGATACCTATAGCACTACAAATTTTTGGTATGCCTTTCTGGTTTCTCAATTATGTCGGCTATTAAGACTTAAATATATCCCTATTTTGCATGGGGGAAATTTATCTTCAAGATTGAGAACTAATCCAAAATTATGTGGTATGGTTTTTAATAATTCTTATCAAAATGTAGCTCCATCTTTATTTTTGATGGAAAAGTTTACAGACATGGGATATCAAAATCTGATTCATATTTCTAATTCAATTGAATTACAGAATTATCCTTTTTTAGAGCGGAATGAAGCAAAATGCAATTTATTGTGGGTTCGGTCTTTTGCTCAAATTTACAATCCTATAATGGCAGTTGAGGTTTTTTCATTATTAAAAAAGAAATATCCTAATGCAACACTATGTATGGTTGGACCTGATAAAGACGGAAGTTTATATGAAGCTAAAACTAGGGCAAAAGAATTAAATGTTGAGGTTGAATTTCCTGGAAAATTATCCAAAAAAGACTGGATTACTATGTCTAAGGAGTATTCTATTTTTATAAACACCACTCATTTTGATAACATGCCCGTTAGTGTTATGGAAGCTATGTCTTTAGGTTTAGCAATTGTTTCTACTAATGTTGGAGGTGTCCCTTTTTTATTAAAAGATGAAAAAAATGCATTGCTCGTCCCTGATGGGAATGTTAATGAAATGGCATATGCAATTTTTCGACTAATTGAAGATCCTGATTTTTTTAAGAGTATTGTTAAAAATGCAAGAGATAAAGCAAAAGAGTTTGAATGGGATGAGGTTAAATTAAAATGGATTGCTATTTTAAAATAGGATAAGATTTGTCTAATAACTATAACTAACTAACTTTGTAACAAATTGTAATCCCAAATCATACAATGAACAGCTCCAAAAAAATGCATTTCGAAATATCCGAACGCAAATTGCTTTTGCGTTTATTTGATGTGCTTTTTGTATTATTTGGATTGTATTGTTTGAGTTTTGTTTCTGGATTTGATTACTTTAAATTTTCACTAAACAATAGTTATTGGATTATTCTTTTGGCTATTTATATCAATGCCTTTGGAGCCATTTTCGAAATGTATAATCTTCAGGTAGCCAGTAATCATTTTCAAGTGTTGCGAAGTACCATACTTACGACTACCTCTACAGTTGTTTGTTATTTATTGACACCAATATTATCTCCTCAATTGCCCGAAAATCGTTTACAGATTTTACTTTTTTATGTGGTTTTTTTTATTGCACTCTATCTTTGGCGAATGATTTATGTGCGTTTTTTGGCATCGAATAGGTTTGTTCAAAATGTACTTTTGGTATGTGATAAAGGACAAGTAGAGGAACTTGTTTTAGGGTTAGAAAGCGTGGATCCACATTATAAAATAGTTGGATATATCAGTTTGAATGATGATTCTTTATCTGATTTTGGAAATCAATATGTGCAAAATGTAAAAGCAAACGACTTGACAGCCTTTGTTACCAAAAATGGAATTTTTGAAATCGTTGTGGCTACACAACATACAGAAGGAATTACAGCCGATTTATATCATCAACTGCTAGTATTATTAGAGTCTGGTAAAAGTATAAGAGAATATACTCAAGTATTTGAGAGTAAAGCGCAACGTATTCCAGTTCAGTTTATTTCTAGAGACTTTTATCGTTTTTTTCCGTTTAGTCGCAGTAATCAAAATAAATTGTATTTGACTATTGTACGATTAGCTGAAATTGTTTTGTCATTAGTAGGAATAAGCATCGGGCTTTTATTAATTCCAATTTTACTGATTGGGAATGTTTTTTGGAATAAAGGAAGTCTGTTTTATACTCAAGAAAGAGTAGGTAAGGATGGTGTTGTTTTCAAAATATACAAATTTAGAACCATGGTGAAAAGTTCCGAAAAGACAACTGAAGCTGTTTTTGAAAAATTTGATAGTGCTCGTGTAACTAAATTTGGTAAGTTTTTGAGGAAAACCAGAATAGATGAATTTCCCCAGTTTATCAATGTTTTAAAAGGCGATATGGCTGTGATTGGCCCGAGACCAGAACAACCTGCATTTGTAAAAGAAATTGCTCAAGTAATGCCTTTTTATGAAACCAGACACGTCATAAAACCTGGACTTACTGGATGGGCTCAAGTCAATTATTCTTATGGTGAAAGTGTCGAAGAAAGTTTGATAAAGTTGCAGTACGACTTATACTACATCAAACACAGAAGTATTTATCTTGATTTAAGTATCGCCTTCAAAACTATTTCTACTGTTTTGTTCTATAGAGGACAATAAGACAAGTTGAGTTTTTTTAATTTTTTCTATTAAATAATTATTGGAATTGGTTTTTTGTGTCTGTTTGCCATTCTAAACAGAACAAACAAGTTGGTTATAATTACTGGTAGAACGATAAAAAAATGAACTTTAGTAATTATAAAACAAGAATACATTATCGTTAAAACTATACAAAAAGAGGATAGTTTGTAAGTCCATTTTGAATTTTTTGTCAGCACAAAATACATTAAAACCAAAAGAATAGGATTGAATAAAAGAATATTATAATTGTATCCTAATTCGAGATGTAAAGAATAAAACCCTAAAAAAACAAATGCAAAACCCAACGTTCCAATGATAGCCAAATATATTGAATCAATACTTTTCTTATTAGCTAATGTCACTAATACTAAAACGAATAGGTAAGTATAATAGTTGTTCCACCATGAAGTTGGTGCTTGCTCTTCAAAATTTAAAATAGTTTGGTTTGGTTTGGTTAATGGTTGGTTTTGATATTGAATCAGTTCTAGACTTTTTTGTAATTCAAATGGCAAAAATATTTTAGTTCCCATCTGGTCCACTTTGGTTCCAAACAAAATGCTAGTTCCTAGTTTTTCATAAAAGTGATTGTTAAAATAAGGAAATAAAATAGATCTGTAGCTTTGATTAGTATCTACCTTTTTCGCAATTACATTCGTTTTTAAAGTTTTATTGATGATATCTACAACTTTTGTAGTACAATTGTTGTCAATGAATTTGTATTGATACAAACGTTCGTCAGATACCATTGATTTTGCTAAATTTTCAAACAATTCTTGTTTTTGAGCCAATGGGATATTCAATTCTTGCTCATAAACATCCCTTTTTTCATAATTGTATTGATTGATAAAATCGACGTAACGATTATTTGTAATAAAATAATCCAAATCACCTTTGCTAAATCGCAAGGCAAAATTGGGAGTGTCAAAGTCAAAAGCACCATAGTTATACACAACATCGAGATTGTTCTCTGTGTCCGAAACCCTTATGGCTGTATGCCCAAACAGAGAATAAAGTTCGTTTCCAGTACCACAAGTCATCACACTTACAGTTGCTTTATCGGATAATTTAACATCTTGGGCAAATGAATTAAAAATAGAACTTAATAAAAGAATACAAGTCAATGTTTTTTTAAGAAGAGTTGTTTTCATTTTGCTGCTTTTTGATGATATTTTTTTTTTTTTAAATGTCAAAGTTAGTTCCTAAAAAGGGATAAATCAACTTTAAGTGAAAACACATTAGAATACATAGCTGTACTTTGGTTTCCTAATGCAGTCAAAGAATAATCAATCGCAATTCCTTTGTATTTGAAACCAAGACCAATATTGGGCTGAAATCCTATTGTTTCCGAATTGTCTATTTGAGTGATATGCTGAAAATTACCAATTCCTGCTCTTAGGAAAGCTAGATTGATATAGCCAAATTCTAAACCAACTGCAGGATCAATACTGATGAATTTGCTCGAAATTAAATCATTGGTTTGAGTAAACTGCATATTCAAATTTGTGGTAGCCAAAAGACTGTAGTCCTCATGGAAAATAAATTTTTTAGCGATACCTAGTTGTGCTTTTGGGAGTGTGATTTCGGTACTTTCAGGTGGTTCTTGGTTTTCTCCAGGGATAGCATCGGCAATTTTTTGGTATTCTTCTTCGTTGATGTTCCAAATGTTATAAGTCGTTGTTATATCCCGAAGCATTAATCCATACTGCCAATCATTTTTTTCAAATTGAAATCCAACATCAAATCCAAATCCCCATGAAGTGGCAAAATCACCAATGATTCGCCTGATTATTTTTGCATTTACACCAAATTGAAAACCTTGCACAGGTAATTCTTGCGCATACGAAAAAGTAAAACCATAATCAGCAGTAGAAAAAAGACTAATTCTGTTGTAATCTATATTTCCTTCACTGTCTATTAAATCAGTGGTATTCATAATATCATCGACCCCAAAGCGTATCATCGAAATTCCCCACGCGCTTCTCTCGTCTATAACACTCGCATAGGCTATATAATCGTATTTGGCAATATTGGCGAAATAGTTAGAATGCATTAAGGAGATTTGATTGTCCTCTAGATGCATTAATCCAGCTGGATTCCAATACCCAGCATTTACATCCGAAGTAGAGGCCGTAACAGCATTTGACATACCTAAAGCAGCTGCATCTACACCAATATTCATAAACTCATTTGAGTATTTTCGAACAGTTTGAGAGTAAATATTGTTTACAATGAAAAGAAGTAAAATGAGCTGTGTTTTTTTCAAAAGATATAATTTCTAAAATGAGAAATAGTTTAATTTTCATCAAAAATAAAGTTTTTTAATGATGTAAATGCTTCAATTCAATTAAATACTATTTTTTGTTGGCGACTAATCAAAATCTCTCTTCAAAAAAAGTATCGCTTTCACATATTGTATTAAATTTGCTGAGCTTATTTTTCAAATAAAAACACCATGAATATAAAAAAACACATTCCAAATACAATTACGTTGCTTAACCTATTTTGCGGTTGTATCGCCCTAGTATTTGTAAGTAAGGATGATTTCGAATTGGCTTTCTATTTTGTTTGTTTTGGAATTTTTCTGGATTTTTTTGATGGTTTTTTTGCTCGTTTGTTCAAGGTTTGTGGCCCATTGGGATTGCAATTGGACTCGTTGGCCGATATGGTTACCAGTGGTGTTGTGCCAGGATTTGTAATGTACAAAATGATGCTTTCGAGTAGTGTTGCTATGAATGAAGGTCTTTTGCAATATTTTCCTTATTTAGGTTTTATAATAGCATTGGGATCTTGCATGCGTTTGGCAAAATTTAATATCGATACTCGCCAAACCGATTCGTTTATAGGGTTGCCAACTCCAGCGAACTCACTTTTTGTAATGAGTCTTCCGTTGGTGCTAAAATATTCAGATTCATTACTGATTTTTGAAGTTTTGACCGAAAAATGGGTGTTGTTGCTGATAACATTGTTTAGTGCTTATATTCTAAATGCCGAAATCCCTTTGTTTTCTCTGAAAATAAAAAAGTTTAATTTTAAGGATAATGCATTGCAAATTATCTTTTTAGCTATTTCAGTTTTGTTGTTGCTAACTCTGAATTATTTAGCAGTCCCTTTAGTGATTCTTTTGTATGTTTTGCTTTCAGTACTAAACAATACATTTTTTAAGCGCTAATTTTTGAATGAAAAAAAATAATAGGACGGTTCCAAGACGCAAGCCCAGAAAGAAAAAAAGCTTCTTTTCAGGGAAGTTAATTGATTTCTTTTTTATCGGAATCGGATTCTTGGCACTCTTTTTAGTTGCTTATCACTATCGTTCTGGTTTAGCACGTTATTTTGGGTTTAAATCGCATTATGCAACCACCAAAACGGATGTTTTTTCGGAAGCTCGAAATTTAAAAGTACTAGAAAAGAACGAAGGGAAAGTCGTGGGTATTGACGTTTCGGAATACCAAGGAAAAATCCGTTGGTCTTATGTGGATACCATTGAAGAAAAATATCCTTTACGGTATGTTTTTATCCGAGCTACAGTTGGGAAAGATAGACCTGATCGTCAGTTTAAAAGAAATTGGATTGGTGCAAAAGACAATAAAATGATTCGAGGGGCTTATCATTATTATCGTCCAAACGAAAATTCATTAGAGCAAGCAGATCTTTTTATAAAAACCGTTAAGCTAGAAAAAGGGGATTTTCCGCCTGTTTTGGATATTGAAAAACTCCCTAAAAATCAATCTATAGAACGTTTGAAATTAGGTTTAAGACGTTGGTTAAATGCTGTCGAAAAACATTATGGAGTGCGACCTATTATTTACACAGGGGAGAAGTATTATGATGATTTCCTGAAAGATGAATTTAGTGATTACCTTTTTTGGATTGCTAATTATAATTTTTACCGAGAAGAAATCCAAGAAGGTTGGCTCTTTTGGCAATTTACAGAAAAAGCAAGTGTGCCAGGAATCGATACCAATGTTGACGTCAATATTTACAACGGCGATTTACAACAGTTGGAGTTTATTACGGTAGAATAACTTTTTAAATATTTTTGTTTAAAATCATAAAGATTACAGTCCCAAAAAAAGCAAATGCTATAAGCAAGGCTAATTTTGATTTTGGATTGGCAAAATTGAGAGTTATTCCCATCCATTCCACTCTTTTTGGGACAAAAAGACGTTTGTCTTCTTTGTTGTAATAAAAAAGCCCCCTACATTTCCAGTTATTGGAATCGTTTTTCCATTTTTCGGCAGTTTCTTTGTCGGGGTCGTTGTCTTTCCAGTCTTTGACTGCGCTTTTGTTTTGACTCATTTTGAACCGTTTTTATTGTGTATTAAATGAGTATTTTGTGAAAAATTAGAATTCCAATTTCTTTTTTCTCAATTCGAAATTCTGACCAAGGTAAACACGACGTACCATTTCGTCTTCTACTAATTCTTCTGGGACACCCGCTTTTAAAATCCCACCCTCAAACATAAGGTAAGTTTTGTCGGTGATAGCAAGGGTTTCCTGTACATTGTGGTCGGTTATCAAGATTCCGATATTTTTGTTTTTCAATTGCGCTACAATTCTCTGAATGTCTTCTACAGCAACTGGGTCAACTCCAGCAAATGGTTCGTCAAGCAAAATAAATTTTGGATCGGTAGCCAAGCAACGAGCAATTTCGGTACGACGACGTTCTCCTCCAGAAAGTAAGTCCCCTCTGTTGGTGCGGATGTGTTCTAAACTGAATTCGGCAATCAAACTTTCCATCTTTGCGATTTGTTCTTCCTTAGATAATTTTGTTAGTTGTAAAACGCTCAAAATATTATCTTCAATACTCAGTTTTCTAAAAACAGAGGCTTCCTGAGCTAGATACCCAATACCTTGTTGTGCTCTTTTGTACATAGGATAATCGGTAATATTCAAATCGTCTAGATAAATATTCCCAGCATTTGGTTTTACCAATCCTACAATCATATAGAAAGAAGTCGTTTTTCCAGCACCATTTGGTCCCAAAAGACCTACAATTTCTCCTTGGTTAACTTCTACCGAAATACCTTTTACAACACTTCGTCCTTTGTATGTTTTTATTAAATTATCTGCTCTTAATTTCATTTTTTTAAAGTTGCTAAGTACTAAAGTTGCTGAGTAACTAAGTTCTTAATTGTTGCAAAGAAACAAATTTTGTCTATTTGATTTATAGGTTTTAACTTCAAATTTAGCTTTTCTTTTGTCAGCCTGATTTTGAATTGTGATCTTATTTTTGATAACTGATTTCTATTTTTTCTCTTCCAATGCTTCCCAAAATTCGTAGGCTCTACGCAAATGCGGAATTACAATTGTTCCTCCAACCAGAGTTGCAATTCCCATTGCTTCCATCATTTCTTCTTTGGTAACACCTTCCTTGTAGCTGGTTTCGAGATGGTATTTTACACAATCATCACATCTTAAAACCGTTGAGGCTACTAAGCCAAGAAGTTCTTTGGTTTTTACATCCAATGCACCTTCTGCATAAGCATTGGTGTCTAGATTAAAAATACGTTTGACTATTTTATTATTGTCTGCCAATAATTTTTCGTTCATTTTAGAACGATAGCCGTTAAATTCTTCTACAATATCAGACATTTTCTTTCTGTTTATTAATCATTACAATTTTTGAAATAAATATACTTACTTCGTAAATAAGTAACATTGGGATAGCAACAATTGTTTGGCTTACTACATCTGGAGGGGTTACAATTGCTGCAACAATCAAGATGATAATAACGGCATATTTCCAGTATTTTCTTAAGAATGTTGGTGTTACCAAATCTAATTTTGTTAGGAAATAAATAATTACTGGCAGTTCAAAAAACAATCCGCTGGCCAAAATACTGGTTTTTACCATTCCCATATAAGAGTCTAGTGTAAATTGATTTTTTACGACATCACTAATAGTAAAAGTCGCTACGAAATTTACTGACATTGGAATTACAACAAAATAACCAAAAATGACTCCTAAAAAGAATAATAATGACGAAAAAAAGATGAATGTTTTAGCTCCTTTCTTTTCGTTGTCGTACAAAGCGGGACTTATAAATTTCCAAATTTCCCATAAGATGTATGGAAAACTCAAAATGAATCCCGCCAAAATACACATCCAAATAAAAACATTAACCTGTCCTTCCATTTGTGTATTTTGAATGATAAAAGGCATTTCGGTTATACAGATACTATCTGCAAATCCGAGTTGATGAGATAGTTGACAAAAGTATTGGTAGGTAAAAAAAGTTGGTCTTGTCGGGCCAAATATAACTGTGTCAAATAGCCAATCACTAATAAAATACGTAACGCAAGCCATTACAAGCACGGCTGTTGTACTTCTAACTAAAAGCCATCTTAATTCTTCAAGATGGTCCAAAAATGACATTTCGCCTAGATTCTTCTTTGCCATTATACAATTCCTTCTTTTAAAATATCATGTAAATGAAGCACACCTTTGTATTCTCCATTGTCAACCACTATTAATTGTGTAATCGAAAAATCTTCCATAATGTTAAAGGCATCTACCACCATCGCATTCGATTGAATGGTTTTAGGGCTTTTGGTCATAATGTCTTTTGCTGTTAAATCGGCAAAAGTATCTCGGTCGTTCAGCATTCTTCTAATATCCCCATCAGTAATGATGCCTACGACTTTGTCATTCTCTACAACAGCTGTCACTCCTAAACGTTTTTCTGAAATTTCGAAAATTGCTTTTTTAACTGAAGTATCGGGAGTTACCGCTGGTTTTAAGGTGTGTTCTAGCATGTCTTTTACGCGGAGTAATAGTTTTTTGCCTAAAGCACCTCCTGGATGATAAACGGCAAAATCTTCCGCTTTAAAATCTCTCATTTGCATCAAGCAAACCACTATGGCATCTCCCATTACCAATTGGGCAGTTGTACTATTGGTAGGAGCCAGATTGAGCGGACAAGCCTCTGCTTCAACAGTCGTATTCAAAACATAATGAGAACCTTTGGCTAGAAAGGAAGTCATATTACCTGTCATTCCAATAAGGGTATTACCAAAACGGGTTAATAGCGGAACTAATGCTTTTATTTCTGGACTATTGCCGCTTTTTGAAATGCAAATCACTACATCCTCTTTTTGTAACATTCCTAGATCTCCATGTATGGCTTCGGAAGCATGTAGGAATAAAGAAGGTGTTCCAGTAGAGTTAAATGAAGCGACCATTTTTTGAGCGATAATGGCACTTTTTCCAATTCCAGTAACCACTAATCTTCCTTTGGAATTATAGATGCATTGTACCGCTTCTGCGAACGTATCATCAATAAAATCAAGTAGTTTGGCTATAGATTGGCTTTCGGATTCAATTGTTTTTTTAGCGGTAGCTAATATGTTTTTTGTAGTAATCAAATCGGATAATTTAAAATTTGTAAGTGTAAAAGAAAGTTGTATCTTTATGTGCCACAAATTTATATAAAATACCACATATTAAAGAATGAATTCAAACGAAATTGAAATAGACAAAGAATTAAAAAAGTATTTTGGCTTTAGCAAGTTCAAGGGATTGCAAGAAAATGTAATAAAAAGCCTACTAAACAAACAGAATACTTTTGTAATTATGCCTACAGGTGGGGGGAAATCATTGTGTTACCAATTACCCGCTTTGGTTCAAGAAGGAACCGCCATTGTTGTCTCTCCCTTGATAGCGCTGATGAAAAATCAAGTAGATGCTATCCGAAGTCTCTCTTCCGAAAATGGAATTGCTCACGTTTTAAACTCTTCACTTACTAAAACAGAAATCGCTCAGGTTAAATCCGATATTTCTGAAGGAATCACTAAATTATTGTATGTTGCTCCAGAATCTTTAACCAAAGAGGAGTACGTTGCCTTTCTTCAAACAGTACCCATTTCATTTGTTGCTATTGATGAAGCGCATTGTATCTCGGAGTGGGGTCATGATTTTAGACCCGAATATCGAAATCTAAAAAATATAATTAAACAATTAGGAAAAGTACCAATCATTGGTCTTACCGCTACCGCTACTCCAAAAGTGCAAGAAGATATCTTGAAAAATCTTGATATGGCCGATGCTGTTACTTTTAAAGCTTCATTTAATAGAGCCAATTTATTTTATGAAGTTCGTACCAAAACAAAAAATGTCGAATCGGATATTATTCGATACATAAAGCAACACAAAGGAAAATCAGGAATTATTTATTGTTTGAGCCGTAAAAAGGTGGAATCAATTGCCGAAGTGTTGCAAGTAAACGGGATAAGTGCTGTTCCGTATCATGCAGGTTTAGATGCCAAAACAAGAGCCAAACATCAAGATATGTTTTTGATGGAAGATGTTGAAGTCGTTGTAGCGACCATCGCATTTGGTATGGGAATAGATAAACCCGATGTGCGTTTTGTGATTCATCATGATATTCCAAAATCGTTAGAAAGTTATTATCAAGAAACGGGTAGAGCTGGTCGCGATGGAGGAGAAGGTCATTGCTTAGCCTATTATTCTTATAAAGACGTAGAAAAATTAGAAAAGTTCCTTTCAGGAAAGCCAGTAGCCGAACAAGAAATTGGATTTGCTTTATTGCAAGAAGTAGTTGCTTATGCAGAAACTTCGATGTCAAGACGAAAATTTTTATTGCATTATTTTGGTGAAGAATTTGATAGTGAAAATGGAGAAGGAGCCGACATGGATGACAATGTACGCAATCCAAAAACAAAAGTAGAGGCTAAAGACGAAGTACTGAAACTATTAGAAGTCGTTAAGAAAACCAAACATATTTATAAGTCCAAAGAGATCGTTTTTACTTTAATTGGTCGTGTAAATGCGGTTATCAATGCTCATAAAACAGATTCTCAGTCGTTTTTCGGCTCAGGAAAGGACCACGATGAAAAGTTTTGGATGGCTTTATTGAGACAAGTTTTAGTAGCTGGATTGTTAAAAAAAGATATAGAGACTTACGGTATTATTGAGATTACCCAAGAAGGATCTGCATTTTTAAAAAATCCTCAGTCTTTTATGATGTCTGAAGATCATGAGTACAGTGAGGCAGATGATGAAGCTATAGTAACAGCAGGAAAATCTTCTGGTACTGCCGACGAGTTATTGATGTCGATGTTGCGTGAATTGCGTAAAAAAGTTGCTAAGAAGTTAGGTGTTCCTCCATTTGTGGTTTTTCAAGATCCTTCGTTAGAAGATATGGCTTTGAAATATCCTATAACACAAACTGAATTGACAAATATTCACGGTGTTGGTGAAGGTAAAGCAAAGAAATACGGTAAAGAGTTTGTAGAATTAATTAGCCGTTACGTTGAGGATAATGATATTGTCCGTCCAGATGATTTGGTTGTAAAATCTACAGGAGTAAACTCTGTTAATAAATTATACATTATCCAAAATATAGATAGAAAATTAGCTTTGACAGATATTGCTTCTGCAAAAGGATTAAAGATGGACGATTTGATTAAAGAAATGGAACAAATCGTTTATTCTGGAACTAAACTAAATATCAAATATTGGTTGGATGAGATGTTAGATGAAGATCAACAGGAAGAAATCCATGATTATTTTATGGAGTCAGAATCCGATAGTATCGAAAAAGCGCTCAAAGAATTTGATGGCGATTATGATATTGATGAATTGCGGTTGATGCGTATTAAATTCATCAGCGAAGTAGCAAATTAAAAGAATAGTAATCAGTGTTCAGTTATTTAGTGTTCAGATTTTCATATGGACACAAAACTGAACACTGATTTACTTTTTACTGATCACTATAAACTTCACCCCGATGTGGTTTCAAGGCATCTCTTACTTGGATCATATTTTCTTCCATTACTACCATATATGCAATGGCGTACATTTCATCCAGAATTTGAAATCCTGTAATATTTATTGGTAATTTTTCAATTGCGATGTATTCCTTTAGATGAATTTCGTGATGTTCTGCTGTTTTTGCAGAAGCAGGCCCACGGAAATCCCAGATTAATTTTATTTTTCTAGACATTATATATTAGGTGTAAAGTTTCTCACTAGCAAAGTTACAAAGTCTATCTTGAAAATGGATTTTATAATAAATAACTAATTTCACATCAAAATACTACCTTTGCAACTTCTTTTCATAGAAAGAAAAGCTAATTTATTATAATATGCCACAAGAACTCCTATTACAAGTTACTCCCGAAATTGCTGCAAACGATTCGCTACTTAAGGACCATTTGTCTAAACAAATTAAAGTTTCGATAAATGAGATTCAGCATGTCATTATTTTAAAAAGATCAATTGACGCACGTCAAAAAGCTATCAAAATCAATTTGAAGGTTTCGATTTATTTAAAAGGAGAACCTTTTCAAGAACAAAAAATAGAACTCCCTGATTATAAAAATGTTTCAACAGCCCAAGAAGTTATTGTTGTTGGAGCTGGACCTGCTGGGCTTTTTGCAGCTTTACAATTGATAGAGTTGGGATTGAAACCTATAGTTGTCGAGAGAGGTAAAGACGTTCGTGGTCGTCGTCGTGATTTGAAAGCAATTAATAGAGACCATATTGTTGATGAGGATTCCAATTATTGTTTTGGCGAAGGCGGAGCAGGAACCTATTCGGATGGGAAATTATATACCCGCTCCAAAAAGCGTGGCGATGTTACCCGAATATTGGAATTGTTGGTTGCTTTTGGTGCTACTGGAGATATTTTAGTTGATGCTCATCCGCATATCGGAACAAATAAATTACCTCAAATTATTCAAGATATTCGAGAGAGAATTATAGAATGTGGCGGTCAAGTTTTATTCGAAACTCGTTTGATAGATATTTTGATAAAAAGTAGCGAAGTACAAGGCATTGTAACGCAAAATGGAGAAACAATTTTAGCCAATAGAATAATTCTGGCAACAGGACATTCGGCTCGAGATATCTTTGAATTATTGGATAAAAAGAAGATTTTGATAGAAGCAAAACCGTTTGCTTTAGGTGTTAGAGCCGAGCATCCGCAATCGTTAATAGACAGCATTCAGTACAGCTGTGATTTTCGTGGCGAACATTTGCCACCTGCACCATATTCAATCGTAAAACAGGTTAACGGTCGCGGAATGTACTCTTTTTGTATGTGCCCAGGAGGGGTAATTGCCCCTTGTGCGACAAGTCCAGGCGAAGTAGTAACCAATGGTTGGTCGCCTTCGAAACGAGATCAAGTTACGGCTAATTCTGGAATTGTAGTCGAATTGAAGTTGGAAGATTTTAAGCCTTTTGCCAAATTTGGGGCTTTGGCTGGAATGGAATTTCAAAAGAGTATCGAGCAAAAAGCTTGGCATTTGGCAGGTGGCTCGAGCGTAAGCGAACAGGCGAAGCAAACACAAAAAGTTCCTGCGCAGCGTATGATTGATTTTACTCAAAATAAAGTGTCGTCCGAGATTCCAAAAACGTCTTATGTCCCTGGAACCACTTCTGTAGAAATGGGACAAGTTTTTCCAGGTTTTTTATCGCAAATTATGCGCGAGGGCTTTAAGGAATTTGGCAAATCGATGAGGGGTTATTTGACAAATGAAGCGATTTTGCACGCTCCTGAAAGTAGGACTTCATCTCCAGTTCGTATTCCACGTGATCCATTGACTTTGGAGCATTTACAAATAAAAGGATTGTATCCTTGCGGAGAAGGAGCTGGTTATGCTGGTGGAATTATTTCTGCGGCTATCGATGGCGAAAAATGTGCCCTTATGATTGCAGAATCTTTAAAGTAAATTGTTCTTAAATTTAATTAGTATTTAGTAAAGAAAATAATTTGGTTTGATCAAATTCTAAATTGGCATTAAAAAAATAATCTAATTGCCACTTTTGAGTTTTTTGAGCTTGTTTGCTACTTGTTGTATCCCAAGGAGGATAAACACGAATACCTCGTTTTCCTTCTTTTTTGTCGGATATTATTTCCTTGGAAATTAAAATGTTTTTTGGAAAAATAAATAGCCCAAATTGATTGTCTTTTCTAACACTGATGAAAAAGAAATCAATAACATCTGAACTGTCAAATGGTTGTATTGTTCCTTGATTTATCCTTTTCCAGAGTGTCACAAATTGACCAGTTTTGGTTGGTGTGATTTTAGCGCTTCGAAACAAAATGTTTAAATCATTTAAAACAAATGAACAAGCCCCATATTCGGAACTTTCCGATTCAATTATTGGTTCACTGATTTTGAAAGAATTAATTTTAGAAAATATTTCTTTTAAATGAATGAATTCTTTTGGAATTGAAATGTTCATGTTATGTAAAAAGCGAATTTAAATCGGTTTTATTAATGATTTTTTGTTTTTAATTTATCTTTAAAAACCTTTTCGAATTTTTCCAACTTTGGTTGAATGACCATTTGACAATACGGCTGATTTTTGTTATTCGCATAATAATTTTGGTGGTAATCTTCGGCTTTGTAAAATTTTGTAAAAGGTTCTAAAGTCGTAACAATTGGATTATCATAAACTTTGGCTTTTTGCAAAGCTGCAATAATAGATTGGGCTTCTTTTTTTTGTTTTTCATTAGCATACAAAATTACAGATCGATATTGTGTTCCTCTATCTGCACCTTGTCTGTTAAGGGTTGTTGGATCATGGACTGTAAAAAACACTTTGAAAATTTCATCCAAATTTGTCACGTTTTTATCAAATGTAATCTGAACTACTTCGGCATGCCCAGTCGTTCCTGAACAAACTTCTTCGTAACTTGGATTTGGGATTTTTCCGCCAGAAAATCCAGAAACAACAGATTTTACCCCTTTTAAATTTTCGTAAACGGCTTCTACACACCAGTAGCAACCTCCACCAAGAGTTATAGTTTCAAAATTAGATTGTGTCATTTTTTTTGTTGAATTATTATTTTGAGAAAAAAGTACAATGGTAAACAGAGAGCAAATCAAAAATACTATTTTTGTTTTCATCATGATTGATTTTAAATTTTATTTATTGTCTGCTACAAAATCAAGTGCGATAGAATTCATGCAATATCTTTTTCCAGTCGGTTCGGGGCCATCATCAAATAAATGACCTAGATGACCTTCGCATCTGCCACAAATCGCTTCTATTCTTTCCATTCCTAGCGAATTATCTTCTTTAAAAACGATGCTATTTTTGTTTTCTTGTTCAAAAAAACTGGGCCAACCACAACTACTAGCAAATTTTGAACTAGATCGGAAAAGCAAATTGCCACAAGCCGCACAATAATAAGTTCCTTTTATATCGGTGTTCCAATATTTTCCTGTAAAAGCTCTTTCGGTATCTGCTTTACGAGAAACTAGATAAAGATCTTCTGGAAGAATTTTTTTCCACTGTGCATCAGTCAAATGTAGTTTTGTTGTGTCTGTATGGGAATAATACGGGTTTGAAGGTTTTTTTAGTGTATTCTCTATAGGAGCAGTCGTGGTGTTTTTAGCTTTTTTATTTTGGCCACAAGCTTGAAAAACAATCAGAGATAGTACGAGTAAAATAGTAAAGGGAGATGTTGTTTTCATGTGGGTGATTTTTATATCAAATGTAAGTTAAGAATACGAAATGGGATATATGTATTTTTGAGATAAGTGTCTATTTGTGTAATTTTTAACTATTTGTCTAAAAAAGACAATTCATTTTGTGAACTATTAAATGGAGAATTGCAAAAAGGGATAAAGTGTGATTTCTAATGCAGAAAGGGAGTTTTAATCTTTTATAAAGATATCTTTTAGTATTTTTGCTCTATTAAAATTGAATATGGAAGAAGAAAAAGTAATATTAGTTAATGAATTTGACGAACAAATCGGTTTAATGCCAAAACTGGAAGCGCATGAAAAAGCAATTTTGCATCGTGCTTTTTCGGTTTTTGTTTTGAATAATCAAAATGAAATAATGCTTCAGCAAAGAGCACATCATAAATACCATTCTCCTTTATTATGGACAAATACCTGCTGTAGCCACCAACGTGAAGGGGAAACCAATATTCAAGCTGGAAACCGTAGATTGTTTGAAGAAATGGGATTCAATACTGATCTTAAAGAACTTTTTCATTTTATTTATAAAGCCCCTTTTGATAACGGATTGACTGAGCATGAGCTGGATCATGTAATGATTGGATATTACAATGGTGTGCCAGAGATAAATGCAGATGAGGTTGAAGCATGGAAATGGATGAAAATTGAAGATGTAAAAGAGGATATGCTTTTAAATCCAGATGATTATACGGTTTGGTTTAAAATTATTTTTGATGAGTTTTATCATTTTTTAGAAGAACACGCTTTAGAGCAAAATAGTTAATCCTTTTATTTTTTCAATTCTACCCCATGAGAGTAACAATATCAAGAAAAGCCCATTTTAATGCAGCACATCGTTTGTATCGTAAAGATTGGACTTTTGAACAAAATGATGCTGTTTTTGGTAAATGCAATAATCCTAATTTTCACGGACACAATTATGAGTTAATCGTGAGCGTAACTGGCGAAATAGACAAAGAAACGGGGTATGTTATGGATGTGAAATTTTTAACAGATATTATTAAAGAAGAAGTAGAAGATCAATTTGACCATAAAAACTTAAATCTAGATGTACCCGAATTTCAAGATTTGAATCCTACAGCCGAGAATATTGTTGTTGTAATTTGGAATAAAATTAGAAAAAAGGTGAAGTCTGAGCTAGATTTAGAAGTTGTTCTATATGAAACCCCTCGAAATTTTGTTACCTATAAAGGAGAATAATGGAGTTGAAAGTAGGAGATAAAATACCAAATTTTACAGCTAAAAACTCTGAAGGAAATGATTTTGCAATACAAGATTGGATTGGGAAAAAGGTATTAGTTGTCTATTTTTATCCCAAAGATAATACGCCAGGTTGTACTACTCAAGCTTGTACGTTTAGAGATCAATATGAAGATTTTAAAGAACTCGGAGCTGAAGTAATCGGGATTAGCAGTGATAGTATCTCTTCCCATCAAAAATTTGCTCAACAATTTAAATTGCCTTTTATTCTTTTATCCGATACTGATAAGAACCTTAGAAAACTTTTTGGTGTTCCTTCAGATTTATTTGGAATTTTACCTGGTAGAGTTACTTATGTTGTAGATAAAGAAGGAATTATTGCGATGGTGTTTGATAGTATGAATGCTAAAAAGCATATCCCAAAAGCTATAGAAGCGATTAGAAAATTACAACAATAAAAAGACAAAATAATATTATAATATCACTGTTAAAGTGTAGAAATTTGTAATTAAAAGAAAATCATGAGTTCGAAAAATTATCCATTGCAATTTGATGCCATCCTAAAAGAAAGAATTTGGGGAGGCGAAAAACTAAAAACAATTTTAAATAAACCTATAACTTCAAGTATAACAGGTGAAAGTTGGGAGTTATCTACAGTCGAAGGAGATGTAAGTGTTGTTGCCAACGGTGAGTATAAAGGGAAGTCCTTGACCGAGTTGATTGATGCTTATCCAAATGAAATTCTAGGAACTGTCGTTTATACCAGATTTGGCAAACAATTTCCATTGCTATTTAAATATCTAGATGCAAGAGAAGATTTGTCTATACAAGTGCATCCAAATGACAAATTGGCCAAAGAGCGCCATAATTCTTTTGGAAAAACAGAAATGTGGTACGTAATGCAAGCAGATAAAGATGCTAGAATTATTGTTGGTTTTAAAGAAGATTCAAGTGCTGAAGAATATGTGGAGCATTTGAATAATAAAGCATTGACCAATATACTTGATGATGTAAAAGCAAAACCAGGGGATGTTTTTTTTCTAGAAACAGGTACAGTTCATGCTATTGGAGCAGGTTTAGTGGTTGCCGAAATCCAGCAAACATCAGATATAACCTATCGTTTGTATGATTTTGATCGAAAAGATGCGCAAGGAAATACAAGAGAGTTGCATATTGATTTGGCTTTAGATGCTATCAATTACAAGAAAGTTAATACCTATAAAGAATATTCTAAAGAAGTGAATCAATCTAATGTTGTGGTAGATTGTCCTTATTTTACAACTAATTTTATTCCGTTGGAGAATAAAAAAAAGGTAGAAAACTCAGGTTTGTCTTTTACAGTATATATGTGTATCGAAGGAACCTTTGAATTGTCTTATGAAGGAGAAACGTATTCTTACAAAAAAGGAGACACAGTCTTGATTCCTGCTGCAATGCAATCGTATAATCTTGACGGAAAGGCTTCGATTTTAGAAGTTTATATTTCGTAAATCCTTATAGAAGATTATATTGTTGCTTTTGGTGTAGTTATGCCAAAATTATTATAATACTGATTTCATAGTTGTGAATAGAAAGATAATGTGTACTTTTGCAATCGCAAATTAAATATAAAATAAAATGGCAAACGTTAAGAATTTAAAGAAAGACATCAACTACGTATTAGGAGATATTATTGAGGCAGTTTACTTGTTTGAGATTTCTACAACAGGAAAACCAACAGATGAAACGAATGCATTAATTGATGAAGCTATCACAGCTTTTGATAATTTGATTGCTAAAGTAAACGCAAAAAACGTTGAAAATAAGAAAGCTCATTTCAAACAAATAAATGTAGAGTTGGAACAAACTGCTAATCAATTGATTGCTAAAATCAACGATTTGTAGTAAAAAAAAGGGCAAAAAAAGTTGGTTTTTATTTTGGAAAAACGAAATACCGACTTATATTTGCACCCGTAATGAGAGGCCGATGTAGCTCAGCTGGCTAGAGCAGCTGATTTGTAATCAGCAGGTCGTGGGTTCGAGTCCCTCTATCGGCTCAAAAACCATCTAAATTTAGATGGTTTTTTATTGAAAAAATTACTCATTACAAAATATATTGAGAGGCCGATGTAGCTCAGCTGGCTAGAGCAGCTGATTTGTAATCAGCAGGTCGTGGGTTCGAGTCCCTCTATCG
>NZ_JBDLZX010000007.1:232448-235919 GCF_040045115.1 Flavobacterium adhaerens
GCTCAAAAAACCACCTAATTTTTTAGGTGGTTTTTTTATGAAATATTTTTTATGACTTACCAATAAAAAAAACGCTCAAAATTTTGAGCGTTTTTCTGTTTTAAAGGATCAGGTTATTTGCCTTCATTTTTTTTGACTTTTTGTACGTATTCTGTTAACTCTTTCCCGTAAAGCGAATTGGCTACTTTTGGTGTCATTGACTTTTGAATAGTATCTAAAAATTTTATATTGATATCATAAATTTCGGCTAATGCAATATAAGGTGAAACCTCATGGTCTTTGTTGTTAACTGCAAAATTCGTAGCGAAAAGATATTTGCGTTTGATATTATTGTCTTGTAATTTGGTAAGACTGTCTAATGCTTTTAAGTTGTTTGTTTTAAGAGCCCTAAATTTTTTCTCAATCAACGTTAGGTTTTCGTTAGTAAAACGAGAGTTCACTTTTTTATATTCTTCGTACAAATCGTGGTTTTTTGAACCTGTGATTTTAGCACTTGCAATAAACGAATCTAAATTAGTTTCGATTGTTATGTTACCAGGCTCAGCAAAGAACATAATGTTATTGTCTAGAGAATTCGTTACGCCACGATCTAAGTATAGGTATAACATTTCAGGTGATTTCAAATCGATATTGCTTTCAAAACTTGATTGCCCATCAATCTTGATACTGTCGATTGCAATAAGAGTCGAATCGGCAATTTTTTGAATGTATAAAGTGCCATCTTTTAATCCTTTTATGTTTCCGGTGATGTGTAAGTTTCCTTTTGATTCATTTTGGTTACACGCTACTAAAAGAAGTACAGATGCAAAGGCAATAATAGTTTTTTTCATGGATAAATTGTTTTTTTTTCTAGGACATATTCTTCATTTTTAGTTATCTAATTTATGAAGTCTATGTGTGGATTATTTTTGCGCAAAATAAATAAAATTGTTGATATGTATTGATTTAACTGAGGTGAATTTAAAAAAAAATCTCAATCGAAATAAGATTGAGATTTTGATGATTATGGTAATCAGGATTATCCTTTTAGCCATGCTTCTCTTAAAGCTACTTTTGTCGAATCTGTAGCTTCAAGTGCATCTACATCAACATATGGAAGTTTTACTTTTCCAGTTATTGTTTCTTCTTTACCGTCTCTTTTTATTTTAATAGAAATAATGTCGTCTTCTTTCCATTTTTGGCTTTCCAGAATCATATCGTAAATATTGTCTAATGAATAGGGTTTGTCATTAATGTTTACAATGACATCTCCAGCTTTTAATCCTAATGAAGTATAGAAAACATGTAATTCTTTGTTTGGAGCCACAAATATTTCTTTGTTTTCTTTGTTTACACCAACAAATGGGTTTTGACCTTGAAGAAACACACCTTCTGGTGCTTTTTTGATGATTTTGGTTACTCCAACTTTTGCTAGATAATCATAGTAAGGTATCGGGGTTGGTCCAGCAACATATTTAGTCAAAAATTCACCTACTTCAGGATAAGTTAATGATGTGATTTTGGCAAATAGTTCGTTGTCATTAAACGGTTTTGTTACACCATATTCATTAGATAATTTTTGCATCAAATCCAGAATCCCCCTTTTCCCGTTACTGTTCTCTCTAATTTGAATATCCAAACACATTCCAATTAAGGCTCCTTTTTGATATACATTAAGGTACTGTGCTTTGTAAGGTTCGTTTAAAACATTTGCGCTCATAGTTGTGAACGGCATAGTGTCGTTCATAGCATTTGCCCCTTGAATTTTTTCAGAAATACGAGAATAGAATTCTGTTTCGTCAATTAATGATTGATTGATTTGAAATAAATTAGCGAAATATTCAGTAACCCCTTCATACATCCATAAGTGTTCAGACATTTTTGGATCATTGTAGTCAAAATATTGTATCTCTTTTGAATGTATGGTTAGTGGTGTTAGGATGTGAAAAAATTCATGCGAAACTACATCTTTCATCTGTTTTACCAACTCTTCTTTCGGCATCATTTCTGGCATTACTACTGTAGTTGCAGTGGGGTGCTCTAGGGCTCCAAAACCTTTGGCATCAGTAGGGGACATTGTAGAGAGGTACAAAATAACGGTGTATTTCTTTGTAGAGTTTATTTTGCCTAAAAATGTTTTTTGAGCGGTCATCATTGTTTTCATTTCAGGAGTTATACTTTCTGCTGTAATTTTTCCTGATGGAGAATAAACTGCAATCTGTATGTCCATTCCGTCAACAGTAAATGTGGTGTAGTCAGGTTTAGAATACATTATTGGATTTTCAATTAGCTCTGAGTAAAGTGGCATTTCAAAAACATCAACTGCCGAAGATCCGTCTTTATCAATCATTGAGGTCGCTCCCCAAAGTGTAGTTGGGTGATTTACTATTACTTTGTATGGAGTTTCTTTTTTGTCTTGAAAATATCCAACAAAACCATGTAAGTTAAGCATGAAATTTTTCCCTGCATCTATATTGGTTCCTGTCGGCGAAAAAACATCGTCTTGTCCAAAGCCACTTCCTTTTTCGGTATCGTAGGTGTCATTGACTAAATAAGTGATTTTTGCCAATGATTTGGCTTTTTGAATCGACCAAGTGTTTTCATCTGTTTTGGTGATTTCTAAAAGTTTTCCTTTACTATCATAAGCTTTGAAATCGGTAACAAATTTTCCGTAATTGTCGGCCGAATAAGTTCCAGGAACCGTTTTCGGAAGGCTGTATTTGATTTCGTCGGTTTTGATTTTTGGGACTTTTACAGTAACTAAGACTTGATCGTCTTTTACATTATTAAGATCGATAGTTACTTCAATTTCTTCTTTTTTAGAATCTGGAAGTTTTGTTGGGGTAGCTTTACTTGTCCAAAATAAGGAAGACAGGGCTAGTGCAAAGATTATTTTTTTCATTTTGTTTACGAGTTTGTTTGGCTAATTAGTGTTTTAATGATTAAAAATGTTACAGTATGTTAAAAAAAAAGAAATGTATTACAATATGCTTGTTTGTATTGTTATGGGTTGTTATAATTATAAAAAAAAACTCCTGTAAAACAGGAGCTTTTTTGGTTAGTCTAATTTATTCTTTATGTAATATTTACCATCTAAATCGTCGTCAAAATCATCTATTTTTAATGGTTTAGGTTTAGGTTTACTTGCAATTGCTTTCTTTTTCCACATTTCGTATTTTTCAGTCGGCATTTTCTTTTTCATAATTTCAAGAACCTCTTTTTCAGCTAATCCAAATTCTTTTTTGATAATTTCAAATGGATTTCTTTCTTCTTGGGCCAATGTCATCAGTCTTTCTGTTTGTTCCCAGTTTAATTCTTTGCGGTTACTCTTTTTCATTACGTGAAAATTAATTCAATTTGGTTTAATGATTAATAAATTTGATTCTAAATCTCATCCCAATATTAATAAAAAAAATTCTGATTATCCGTTTATGCACCTGTTATATTCGCAATTACTAGTCTGTCAAAGAGTTTGTCTCCAAAATACCGTCT
>NZ_JBDLZX010000008.1:0-234981 GCF_040045115.1 Flavobacterium adhaerens
GGGGTCAGAAAAATAGATTTCTTCTTATTTAGATTATCTAATCTTTTTGCTTAATCCCCAACTTTTGCAACTGATCCGGAAGAATGCTGTAAAAGTTAGGTGTAGGGTAATAAATTGTTGTTTTGTCTGTGATAGTCCGCATGAGGGATGGAAATGACATCCTTTTCTTTTGCTTCTTTAGCAAAAGAAAAGATATAATGTACAGCCCGACCCAGAGGGACATGCCATAATTTGAATCGTAGATTGTTTATTGTAAATTTCGATTGTAGATGCTTCAGAGATCTATCTTAATCTAAAAGGAATGAGCTCGATACAATATCGAGCTCATTATTATCAAATTTAATTATAAATTCGTCTAAACTTTTGGGTGCAGTTTAAGTTAGGATTTTTTTTCTTTTGTTTCCATCTCAATTATATGAGCCATATTTCGAATGAGGTTATCGTGTTTCTTGACAAAAGGATTTTCTTCATCCCAAACATAACCAGCTAATACTGCACAAATTTTTCTTTTTACATCGGCATTTTCAGGTTGATGAAAAAATAAGGTTTGAAGATTTCCAGTGTACCATTCTTTTACATAAGTTGTAAATACAGATATCCCTTTCTTCATATAAGTTGTGAATTCTTCTTCCCAATCAACTTTCGTGCCTTGAGATTCTTTTAGGTATAATTTTGCAGCTAACATTCCTGATTCTGTTGCAAATGCTACTCCTGATGAGAACACAGGATCTAAAAATTCTGAACTGTTGCCAGTAAGTGCAAATCCATCACCATACATTTTTTTCACTGCGCGCGAATAATTTTCTAGTTTAATTGGTTCGAAAAGAAAATCTACACCAGCAAATCTTTTTATGTAATAATCTGAAAGCTGAATGGCATTTTTTAAAGCCTCGGCATTGTCTTTATTTTTGGATAATGAATTGATAAAATCCGTTGGTCCAACTACACCTAAACTTGTGTTGCCATTTGAAAATGGAATAACCCACAGCCAAACTTCTGTTTCTAATATATCAAATGATATTAATGTTCCTTCTTCGCCTTCGGGGCGATTTTTGTCAACGACATGTGTGAAAATTGATGAATGAGGATCTAATTTTGAAGGAGTGTCTAAATCTAATAGTCTAGGTAAAACACGTCCGTAACCACTGGAATCTATTATAAATTTGGCATGAATTTCTTTTAGGTTTCCGTCTTTGTCTTTAACAATAGTTGTTGAATTTTTGCCTTCAAAAGTAACAGATATTACTTCAGATTCGAATTCTAAATCAATTCCTTTGCGTATGACTTCTTGCGCCATGGTATTGTCAAAATCTGCTCTTGGAACTTGCCAGGTCCAATCCCATCCTTTTGAAAATTTGTTGCTAAAATCAAACACACAAATGTCTTGACCTTTAATAAATCGAGCTCCTAATTTTTTTTCAAAGTTCATTGCGTCTAAACTTTCAAATAAATCAGCTTCGGCAAAATGATCCATAACTCTTGGTATAAGACTTTCGCCTACTACTATTCGTGGAAATTTTGTTTTTTCTACGACTTTAATTTTAACCCCATTTTTATGAAGGTAGGAAGCTGAAACGCAACCAGATGGGCCAGCTCCTATGATTAAAACATCTACAAATTCTTGTGTCATTTGGAATACAGATTTGAATTATATTCTTTTTTTACATTTAATTAAGGTATGACTCATTCCTATCATATCATACATTTCATCAACGACAAAACCAACTTTTCCAATAATTTTTAAAATATCATTAGAATGAAACATTTGGCTATTTCCGTTTGCTACAGCTGTAAAATATAAGGATGTTGCATGTAAACTGTATGTTGAAGATTGAAATTGTTGTAAATCCCAAAAAGTTTCCAGAATGTAAAAACTTGCATCTTCGGTCATTGCATCATAGGCTCTTTTAAAAAGGCCGTGTATTTCTTCTAAAGAAAAACAATCAATAAATTGACTCATCCAAATGGCATCATGATTTTTTGGAAAAGGAATACTGTTGTCTAATAAATTAGTATCTATAGCTGAAATCCTATTTTGTAGTCCTGCATCAGCAATGTTTTTGCGCGCTACATTGGCTTGTCCAGGCAAATCTAAAATTGTAACTTTTACATTTGGATCGTGTTTAGCGCATAATAAAGCAAACTTTCCTGTATTTCCACCAACATCTAAAATCGATTTTGGTTCGGATTTGAAAACGATTGGGAGTATATCTGGGAAGGTGAAATCAGAATAAAAATGATCAAAATCGAACCAACTTTTTTTGATTTTTTCAGGCAGTTCAGAAAGACCAATATAAATAGTATCCCAATTTCCTAATTCTTTTAATCCTTCGGGTTTACCATTTTTGATGGATTCTTCAAGGTGATTTATAGCAAGATAGTTGACATCTTGAGTAAAATCCATATTCACATTGGTTGGTTTGTCCCTCAAAATAAAATACCCCGTTTTGGTAAGTATAAATTGATTGTCTCTTAGATATACCATTTCTAAACTTAAACCAGCTTCTAATAAAACTTTTACACCATAAATTGATAAGTTTAATGCAGATGCTATTGTTTCGATACTTCCTTTTTTGTGTTGGAATAAATAGTCTAAAATTCCAAGGTTTCGCAATGATTTTGCAGCTTGAAACATAATTGGGGCAAAAGCAATTTTTTGAGCGTCTAAGTTTGCTTGATGTACACTTTTTTTATCAGAACCAAAATCTTTCATTTTTATTTTGATGGTTTTAGGGGTGTTTAGTATGTTTTTGAAAACGTGATAGTTAAGTTTTTGTTAAAATAATATTGCAAAAAAAAATATTGATTTATTGATTTTAGCTATATTGTATTACATTTGTTTATTCAAATTAACCACATTTAAATTCAAAATAAAAATTAAATTGTAATATATTTAGTTTAAAATAAAACTAATTGAATGAATACTATAAAAGAATATTTAACCCTTAAGGAGTTTGAGTCAGTAATTTTTGATAAAAACAATATAGAAATTAGCCAAGTTGTTATTGATAGAGTAAATACAAGTTTTGATTTTTTAAAAGAATTTTCGGTTAATAAAATTATTTATGGTGTAAATACTGGGTTTGGACCAATGGCTCAATACCGCATCAAAGATGAAGATCGCATACAGTTACAATATAATTTAATCCGTAGTCACGCTTCTGGGACAGGTAAACCATTGAATCCTATTTGTGTAAAGGCAGCAATTTTGGCTAGATTAAACACACTTTCTTTAGGGAATTCGGGTGTGCATCCTTCATTAATTCATTTAATGAAAGAATTGATAAATAGAGATATTACACCTTTAATTTTCGAACACGGAGGAGTCGGAGCTAGTGGAGATTTGGTGCAATTGGCTCATTTGGCATTAGTACTTATCGGGGAAGGCGAAGTTTTTTATAAAGGAGAAAGAAAACCAACAAAAGAGGTATTTGAAATTGAAAAATTAGAACCTATTCAAGTTGAAATTAGAGAAGGTTTGGCTTTGATGAATGGAACTTCTGTAATGACTGGTGTTGGAGTTGTAAATGTTCATTATGCAAATAAATTATTAGATTGGTCTATTAAATTCTCTTGTGCCATTAATGAAATTGTTCAAGCTTATGACGATCATTTTTCGGAAGAGTTAAACAATACTAAGCGTCATAAAGGGCAAAGAGAAGTGGCCTCTAGAATGAGAACTAATCTTAATGATAGTTCATTGATTCGAAAAAGAGAAGATCATTTGTACTCTGGAGACAATAAAGAAGAAGTTTTTAAAGAGAAAGTTCAAGAGTATTACTCACTGCGTTGCGTTCCGCAAATATTAGGGCCCGTTTTAGAAACCATTACTAATGTAGAATCTATATTAGAGGAAGAGTTTAATTCAGCAAACGATAATCCAATTATTGATGTAAAAAATCAGCATGTTTATCATGGAGGAAATTTTCATGGTGATTACATTTCGTTAGAAATGGACAAATTAAAAATTGTAGTGACCAAATTGACTATGCTTGCCGAAAGACAATTGAATTATTTGTTGAATTCGAAAATAAATGAAATTTTACCTCCTTTTGTAAATTTAGGAACTTTAGGTTTTAATTTTGGTATGCAAGGAGTTCAATTTACAGCTACTTCAACTACTGCTGAAAATCAAATGTTATCTAATCCGATGTACGTGCATAGTATTCCGAATAATAATGATAATCAGGATATTGTGAGTATGGGAACCAATGCTGCAGTGATTGCTTCTAAAGTCATCGAAAATGCTTTCGAAGTATTGGCGATCGAATTGATTACTATTGTTCAGGCGATTGATTGTTTAGAACAAAAAGATAAGATTTCATCGGTTACCCGAAAAATTTACGACGATATTCGAGTTATTATACCACGATTTGAAAAAGATCAAGTTATGTATCCTTTTGTACAAAAAGTAAAGGATTATTTGATGAATAACTAAAAGACCAACATATTTCTATTTAATAATTATAAAGTTAAATTTATGAAAAGGATAGTTTTGTTATTGTTATTGTTTATCCAGAATATTAGTGCCCAAGAATTAGCATTGGTGAAAAACGGGAAAAAATTTGGATACATTTCGAAGTCTGGAGATTTTGTTATTCAGCCAAAATATAGTACTGCTAAGAATTTTTCGGATGGATTGGCAGCTTTCGAATTAAATAAAAAATGGGGTTTTATAAATAACAAAGGAGAGGTTGTAATCCCAGCAACATTTGAAGATGCAAAATATTTTCATAACGGGATTTGCCTTGTTCAAAAAGATAAGAAGTGGGTTTATATCAATAAACAAGGCGAAGTTCAAACCCCTCCTGCTAATGATAAACTCTATGATTTTGAGGAAAATATTGCTTTTTTCAAGAAAGATGATAAAATTGGGCTAATTAATACTAAAATGGCAGTAGTTTTAGAGCCAACATACGAAGTTATAAAGCCATTTGAGAACGGTTATGCCAGAGTTAAACAAAATAATCACTGGGGATTAATAGATAAATCTGGTAAAGTTGTTGTAGAAATTATTTATGACGAAATTGGAAATTATTTTAAAAATGTAACTTGGGCAAAAAAAGGAGAAGCATTTGGTCTAATCACTAAAGGTAAATTTGTTGCCATAGAGGGAGTTGACAAAATTTGGGATTTTACTGTACAGGATCTTACATATGCAAGGAAAAATGATAAAATAGGTTTTATTGATTTAAATGGAAAATGGGTCATTGAACCAAAATTTGATAAAGCAAAAGCATTTTATAAAAATTTAGCTCCTGTTTATGATGGTAAAAAATGGGGTTTTATAGATTTAAAAGGAACAATTGTCATCAATCCTGTTTATGAAGATGCCGAAATTTTTAGCGCAGATGGTTTAGCACCAATCAAAGAAAATAAATGGGGATTTATTGATATTACTGGTAAAATAGTTATACCTACTCAATATGAAATAACTTTTGGAGGTATTCTTTCAATTTTTAATGGAGATGAAAAAGGTTTTGTCAAAGGTTTGGCAAGAGTCAAATACGGGAATAAAAGTGGTTTTTTAAAAACAAATGGAGAAGTGTTAGGAAACCAATGGTTTGAAAATGCAGAGCTTTTTCATAATTAATCATAATCTTCATTATTTAATATCAAATTCAAATTATAAATATGAAATGTGCATTAGTAACAGGAGGTTCGAGAGGAATCGGAAGGGCTATTTGTGAAAAATTAGCTATTGACTCGGATTATCATATTTTGATTAATTATCATTATAATAAAAAAGCGGCCGAAGAAACTTTAGAAAAAGTGTTAGCAAACGGCGCTACTGGCGAAATAATACAGTTTGATGTAGCCAATTTTGATGAAGTTAAGTCCGTATTGACAAAATGGCAAGAAGAAAATCCAAAAGCAGTTGTTGAGGCAATTGTGAATAATGCCGGAATAACCAAAGACGGTTTGTTTATGTGGATGAGTCAAGACGATTGGTCTAGTGTTCTAAACACCAGTTTGAACGGTTTTTTTAATGTGACTAATTTTTTAATGCAGAAAATGTTGCGCAATAAATATGGCCGAATTGTAAATATGGTTTCAGTTTCAGGAGTAAAAGGTACTGCGGGGCAAGTAAATTATTCAGCTGCAAAAGGAGCCATTGTTGCAGCAACAAAAGCTTTAGCTCAGGAAATTGCTAAAAGAAATATTACGGTAAATGCCGTTGCACCCGGATTTATCAAAACTGATATGACGAGTGAGCTGGATGAAGCAGAATTGATTAAGATGGTACCCGTAAATCGTTTTGGTGAAGCCGAAGAAGTGGCCGATTTGGTTAGTTTTTTAGTATCTAAAAAAGCGAGTTATATTACCGGTGAAGTGATTAATATAAACGGTGGAATTTATTCATAATTATAAAAGTTGAAAATGAATAATAGAGTTGTCATAACAGGAATGGGAATTTATTCCTGTATAGGAACATCACTTGACGAAGTAAAAGATTCTTTATTTGAAGGCAAATCAGGAATTGTTTTCGATCAAGAAAGGAAAGAATTTGGTTTTAGATCAGCCTTGACAGGTATTGTTCCTAAGCCAGATTTGAAAGATTTATTGACAAGAAGACAACGAATTAGTCTTGGAGAGGAAACGGAATATGCCTATATGGCAACAATAGAAGCATTAAAAAATGCCAATATTGACGAAGCTTTTTTTGATACCAACGAAGTAGGAATTATGTATGGTAACGATAGCGTTTCTAAAGCTGTCATAGATGCTACCGATATAATTCGAGAAAAAAAAGATACAACATTAATAGGTTCAGGGGCTATATTTAAGTCGATGAATTCTACTGTTACGATGAATCTTTCAACAATTTTCAAAATAAGAGGAGTAAATATGACTATTAGTGCGGCTTGTGCTAGTGGTTCACATTCAATAGGAATGGCTTATTTTTTAATTAAAAGTGGTTTTCAAGACATTGTTATCTGTGGTGGAGCTCAGGAAATTAACAAATACGCTATGGGGAGTTTTGATGGTTTAGGTGTTTTTTCGGCAAGAGAAAACGAGCCTACCAAAGCATCTCGACCATTCGATAGTAATCGAGATGGTTTGATACCAAGTGGGGGTGCAGCCACTCTGATATTAGAGTCGTATGAGTCGGCTATAAAGAGAGGAGCTACAATTTTGGCAGAAGTAACAGGTTATGGATTTTCGTCTAATGGAGGTCATATTTCGACTCCGAATGTTGATGGTCCTTCTATTGCAATGAAACGAGCCTTAGACGAAGCGGGGATAAAACCTCAAGATGTTGATTATATAAATGCACACGCTACATCAACTCCAGTAGGGGATGCCAATGAAGCCAAAGCAATATTTGATGTTTTTGGAGAAAGTAATCCTTATGTAAGTTCAACTAAATCAATGACTGGACACGAATGCTGGATGGCTGGGGCAAGTGAAATTATTTATTCTATTTTGATGATGCAAAATGATTTTATTGCACCAAACATCAATTTGGAAACTCCAGATGAAGATGCTGCAAAATTAAATTTGGTTAAAACTACTTTAAATAAAAAAATTGACATATTTTTGTCGAATTCTTTCGGATTTGGAGGTACAAATTCCGCATTAGTTGTTAAAAAGTATAAAGAGAATAATGAATAAAGGAGTAATCATAGAACGAATAAATGGTTTTTTAATTGATGAATTTGAAGTAGATGGAGATGATATTCAATCTGATGCAAATTTAAAAGATACTCTAGGACTTGATAGTTTAGATTATGTTGATCTTGTCGTGTCTATAGAAGCAAATTTTGGAGTGAAATTAGTTGAAAAAGATTTCGTTGGAATCGATACATTTCAAAATTTTTATGATTTGATCGAGAACAAACTAAAAGTAAAAATATAATTTAGTTTCTATATTTAATAGTGTCTCTCGGAAGCATTCGGGGGACTTTTTATATTTATAAAATTATAGTAACATTCACTAATTACTACATTAATGAGCAAATGGGACGGTAAATCCAAAGGCACTGTTCTAGGATACAAAATCTTTGTTTTTTTTATAAAAAACCTTGGAGTTAGAGTTGCTTACTTGATACTTAACTTTGTTGCTTCCTATTATTTTCTTTTTCTAAAAAAAAGCAATACCGCAATATTTTATTATTTTAGACAAAGACTAGGATATTCCTATTTGAAATCTAAACGTATGATCTTTAAGAGTTATTATACTTTTGGTCAAACAATCATCGATAAAATTGCTATAAGCGCTGGTCTAAAAGATAAATTTACGTATGAACATGATGGTAAAGAGTTTATTGTCAATATGCTAAAAGAAAAAAAAGGAGGTGTTCTTATCAGTGCTCATGTTGGTAATTTTGAGATAGCCGAATATTTCTTTAGTGAACTCGATCTTAATTTTCAAATAAATCTTGTAACGACCGATTTAGAACATTCTTCTATCAAGGAATACCTTGAAAGTGTGACTCAAAAACCAAAAATAAAGCTCATTCTAATCAATGATGATATGTCGCATATTTTCGAGATTAATTCAGCTTTAGCCAATAATGAATTAGTTTGTTTTACCGGTGATAGATACTTTGAAGGAGTGAAATCACTCCAAGAAAAACTACTGAGTAAAGACGCACTTTTTCCTGCAGGTCCTTTTCTTATAGCTTCTAGACTTAGAGTTCCCGTTGCATTTGTTTATGTAATGAAAGAGCCAAACTTGCATTATCATCTTTACACAAGACTTGCCAAAGTAAAACATCGAGACGAGAAAGCTTTACTTAAAGAATATACCCAAAGTGTAGAAGGAATGATTAAAAATTACCCTTTGCAATGGTTTAATTATTTTGATTTTTGGAATAATCTAGAAAAAAATTAAGGTAATTAACATAAATAAATACCAATTTTACATTTTACTTTTTTTTCGATTTTTTAAAGTATTGATTTTAAAATATTTGCTGACTAGTTTTTTTTGAAAAGAAAAAATCAGTTATTTTGTTTGGAAACAAGTCGTTGGCGATTAGTTTTAATTAGAATTTTAATTTAATTTCGTTTTGAAAAACTAAAGCCTAAAATGAAAAATGTCTTAGTAATTTATTATTCCCAATCTGGACAATTAGAATCGATTGCTAAGACAATTGCAAAGCCTTTTTTAAATTCAGATAGTGTAAATTTACTGTTTCATGAAATCAAATTAGAGAGGCCTTTCCCTTTTCCTTGGAATAATGATACATTCTTTGGTGCTTTTCCAGAATCATTTCAACAAATACCGACTCAATTAAAACCAGTGTCAAAAGAAATTTTGGAAACCCAATTTGATTTAATTCTTTTGAATTATCAAGTTTGGTATTTAACACCATCGATTCCAGTGAATTCATTTTTGAAAAGTCCAGATGCCCAAAAAATATTTCATAACACAGCAGTCGTAACCATAAACGGTTCAAGAAATATGTGGTTTATGGCTCAAGAAAAAGTAAAGCATTTATTAAAGCAAAATAACGCTTTATTGAAAGGAAATATTGCTTTGGTAGATAGAGTAGGGAATTTAATTAGCGTGATTACCATTGTAAAATGGATGTTTTCGGGTGTGAAACGAAAATATCTTGGGATTTTTCCCTTACCGGGAGTTTCGGATAAAGATATAATAGAATCATCAAAATTTGGTGAAGAAATTTATGATAGTTTACAAAACAATGATTTGGATAATTTACAGCCTAAGTTAATTGCAATTGATGCAGTAAGGGTTAGTTCGTACTTAGTTAGAGTTGATAAAACGGCCAATAAAATTTTTTCAAAGTGGTCTAAGTTTATTCTTGCCAAAGACAACTCTCGAAAATTTTGGACAAAAGTATTTAAAGTGTATTTAATAATTGCAATTTGGTTAATATCACCAATAGTTTATATATTACACATTCTTACGTATCCATTCAAAATAAAAAAAATAAGAAAAGAAATTCAATATTATAAAGGAATAAAATAGATTATATGTTTGATGTTTATATTACAAAAGCAGCCAAATGTTTGCCTAATAGTGCTGTTTCTAATGACGAAATGGAAAATTATTTGGGTTTGATAAACGAAACTGCTTCCAAAGCTAGAAGGCTAATATTAAGAAATAATAAAATTGTAAATAGATATTATGCTCTAGATAAAAACGGAAAACCAACTCACAATAATGCAGATTTGGCTCATGCAGCTATTCAAGGTTTATTTGATGAAAGTTTTACAGCTCAAGATATGGAATTGTTATCTTGTGGGACTACAACTCCAGATGTTATTGTTCCTTCACACGCATCAATGGTACATGGATTGCTAAAAAATAAAAATCTTGAACTTAATTCATCTTCAGGAGTTTGTTGTTCGGGTATGAATGCGTTAAAATTTGGTTTTCTTTCTGTAAAGTCAGGAAATACAAGTAATGCAGTTTGTGTTGGTTCTGAAAAAGCTTCTTCGTGGTTATCTTCAAATAAATATGAAAAGGAAGTAGTTAATTTGCAAAATCTAAAAGAACAACCAATATTAGCCTTTAAAAAGGATTTTTTACGATGGATGTTGTCTGATGGAGCTGGTGCATTTTTATTAGAAAACAAACCCAAAGGCAGAAACTCCCTCAAAATAGAATGGATGGAAGCGTATTCGTATGCATATGAATTAGAAACTTGTATGTATGCCGGTGGTGATAAATTAGAAAACGGTGATATCAAACCTTGGAATGATTATGCTCCAACCGAATGGCTAGATAAATCTTTATTAGCTGTAAAACAGGATGTTAAGCTGTTAGACGAATTTATTTTGAGCAAAGGTGCCGAAAGCATGAACAATGCCTTATCTAAAAATAAAGTTTCGGCAGATCAGATTGATTTCTTTTTACCTCACGTTTCTTCCTATTTTTTTGTCGAAGGTTTAAGAAAATCTCTAGCCGAAAAAGGGATGGATATCCCAATGGAAAAATGGTTTATGAATCTTGCCAACGTTGGAAACGTAGGTTCGGCATCAATCTATTTGGCACTCGAAGAGTTGATGAATTCTGGGCAATTAAAAAAAGGAGATAAAATTTTATTATCAGTTCCCGAAAGTGCTCGTTTTTCGTATGCTTATGCTTATTTAACAGTTTGCTAATGAAAAATGAAACAAATAACTCAATAGGAGACAAAGCATTTGTAGAGTCATTGATTCCACAAAAAAACCCTTTTGTTATGGTAGATACTTTGTATTCTTATTCGGAAACCGAATTGGTTTCGGGATTCAAAGTTCCAGATAATGCTATTTTTTTGGACAACGAATCATTTGTAGAATCTGGGATAATCGAACACATGGCGCAATCTGTAGCTTTGCATACCGGTTATCAATATTTTTTGAGAAACGAACAAGCTCCCACTGGTTATATAGGATCTGTAAACAAATTGGAGATTAAAAAACTTCCAAAACTGCATGACGAAATAACAACAATAGTAACAATTTTGCAAGAATTTGCAGGGATTACAATGGTTGATGTTGTTAGTAGATTGCATAATATAGAAATTGCTAAGGGACAAATGAAAACTGTTTTAGCCAAATAATTTAAAAAACTGTGAATCCTAAAGAAACATCAAATTCCGTAGAAATTATAAACCATTATTTACCTCACCGTGTACCAATGTTGATGGTAGATTCTGTTTTAGAAATTGATGATGAAAAGGTTATAACCGTTTTTGAAATAAAAACTGGTAATATATTTCTTCAAAAAAAATTTTTTATTGAAGCAGGTTTGATAGAAAATATGGCTCAAACTTGTTCTATGATTGTTGCCAAAGATTATTTTATTGATGAAAATAAAGAAGACAAACCTGATGTAGATGTAATAGGTTTTATTAGTGCTATTAAGACTTTAAAAATCCATAGTCTTCCTCAGGTAGATTCTGTAATTAATACCAGAGCCCAATTAGTTTCAAAATTTATATCAGAATCGTATAGTTTGTGTACCATAAAATGCAAGACTTTTAACGCTGATGAATTATTGGTAGAAGGAGAAATGACCTTGTTTATTCAAAATAATAACTCCTAGTTTTAGAAAATGAAAAAAGAAGATGTTCCTCAAGATCAAGGCAATCTTTCAAGAAAAGATTTGAAAGAATTAGTCTATGCTACAGATGAAAATGGTAATTACACTACCGCATTGAGTACTGGCTGGGAACCCAAAAGTATTGCGCTTTCTAATGCTATCGAAGAGATTAGCGAACGAGTTGCTATTGCCAAAGCCAAAGTCGAAAATAACGAACTAAGCCCGATTAATTATTATATGGAATTGTGCAGAATGGATGTAAGCGTGCTTTCTGGTTATGTAGGAATGTGGCAATGGCGTGTAAAAAGGCACTTCAAGCCCAAAGTATTTGCAGGATTAAGTGATCGAATTTTGAGAAAATATGCAGATGCCTTTAATATAACGATAGAAGAATTAAAAAATTTTAAAACAAATTAATGGAAACAAATTTCACACATCATCAATCAGCACATTGTGAGAATGGCGTTGCATCCAATTTGTTAAAACACAATGGACTCAATCTTAGTGAACCCATGATTTTTGGGATTGGTTCTGGATTGTTTTTTGTGTATTTGCCTTTTTTAAAAGTAAATCATGCTCCAGCCATTAGTTATAGACCGATGCCAGGAATGATTTTTAATAAAGCAGCCAAAAGATTAGGACTAAAAATTAAAAGACAAAAATTTTCAAATGAAGCTAACGCCATTAAAGCATTAGACGAAAATTTAAAAAATAACATTCCCTCAGGATTACAAGTTGGAGTTTATAACCTGACTTATTTTCCGGATGAATATCGATTTCATTTTAATGCCCATAATTTGGTTGTTTACGGAAAAACCGATACAGATTATTTAATTAGCGATCCTGTTATGGAAAAAGTGACAACTTTGACTCATGACGAATTAAAAAAAGTACGTTTTGCCAAAGGGGCTTTCGCTCCTAGAGGTCAGATGTATTACCCAATTGAGATTCCCAACAATGTCGATTTAAAAGGAGCTATAATCAAAGGAATCAAAAATACTTGTCGTGATATGCTAGCGCCTATGCCTATTATTGGTGTGCGAGGCATCCGAATGGTAGCTCGTTTAATCAAAAAATGGCCTATAAAGCATGGTACCAAAAAAGCCAATCATTATTTGGCGCAACTGGTTAGAATGCAGGAGGAAATTGGAACTGGCGGAGGAGGTTTTAGATTTATATATGCTGCATTTTTGCAAGAAGCTGCTGTAGAATTACAAAATGATGAATTAAAAACATTATCACAAGAAATGACAACAATTGGGGATTTGTGGAGAGATTTTGCTCTTGAAGCTTCTCGAGTGTATAAAAACAGAAGTACCCAAATAGATGTTTATACAAAACTTTCAGAGGAACTATTGTTAATAGCAGAAAAAGAAGAAGTGTTTTTTAAGAAATTAAAGAAAGCTATTAGCTAATAATGAAGCCAATTATTCAAATATCAAACCTAACAAAATTATACAAAGATGCCGATGCGTTTTCTTTGAATGATTTTTCTATGGAGGTTCAAGAAGGTGATATTTTTGGGTTACTTGGTCCTAATGGAGCAGGAAAAACCACTTTGATTTCCATCCTTTGTGGCTTGATAAAATCTACTTCGGGTTCTTTTATAATTGATGGGTTGAATTATTCGGATAATGCACATTTGATAAAAAAAATTATTGGTGTAGTTCCTCAAGAATATGCTTTGTATCCTACTTTAACAGCCAAAGAAAATCTAATGTATTTTGGAAGTATGTATGGTCTAAAAGGAAATATTCTGAAAGAAAAAGTAATAGATAGTCTTGATTTATTAGGGTTATTGAAGTTTGCTGATAAACGTATCGAAACTTTTTCTGGAGGTATGAAACGTCGTGTCAATTTGATTGCTGGTATTTTGCATGATCCCAAAGTACTTTTTCTGGATGAACCTACTGTTGGAGTAGATGTACATTCTAAAAATGTAATTATCGATTATCTAAAAGAACTTAACCAAAGAGGAACTACCATAATTTACACATCGCATCATTTATCCGAAGCTCAAGATTTTTGTAATAATATAGCAATCGTTGATGGTGGTATAATTCATGCCAAAGGCACTCCAAAAGATTTAATTTTGGCTACTCCCAATGCCCGTAATCTAGAGGATGTGTTTATTTCAGTAACAGGAAAAGAATTGAGAGATGCTATATAAACTCTGGATGTCTGTTTATAAAGAATTCTTGTTGTTAAAGCGAGATATTGGAGGTGTGGTAACGCTTTTTTTGATGCCACTGGTTTTGATTATTACTGTAACCCTTATACAAGATAGTACCTATAAAAAAGGGGAGGAGGTCAAAATTCCGATTCTTTTGGTCGATAATGATAAAGGAAATGTGTCTAAAACACTTTTTGATAATTTAAAAAAGAGTGATGTTTTTAGTGTAGTTACAGCTTTCGATAACAAACCAATAACAGAGACTGAGGCAAAAGAAGCTGTTTTTAAAGGAAAATATCAAATGGCAATTATTATTCCTTCTCATTTAAGTAGCGACTTGCAAGCCAAGATTGACCAAAATGTTCAAAACATAGTTAGCAGTTTAGGATTTTCAGATTCATTGGCAACAAAACCATCTGCAAAAATTGTCGATCAAAAAGAAGTAAAATTGTACTTTGATCCAGCACTACAGTTGAGTTTCAAAAGAGGTGTAATGAGCGGAATCGATAAGATGATTTCCCAAATAGAAACCAAGTCGATTTATACTGCTTTTCAAGATCAATTGGGTGGCGAAAACGCTAATTTTGAACAAAAAAGTTTTATTACTTTCAATGAAATTGTACCCAAGGTCAATAACAAAGAAATATTGCCAAATTCGGTGCAGCATAATGTTCCAGCCTGGACACTCTTTGCCATTTTCTTCATTGTGATTCCGTTGTCTATTAATTTAGTTAAAGAAAAATCACAAGGCACTTTTGTACGATTGCTAACCAATCCAGTTTCGAACAAAATTGTTTTGGCAGGAAAAACGGTGATGTATTTAATCATTTGTCAGATTCAGTTTTACATGATGGTTGCTGTGGCGGTATTTTTATTTCCGCATTTAGGATTGCCACCGTTGAATGTTGAAGGAAATTTAGTTTTGATGAGTGTCGTAGCACTATTTTCAGGATTGGCCGCTATAGGTTTCGGAATATTATTAGGAACCATTGCCAAAACTCAAGAACAATCGGCTCCATTTGGAGCAACAGCTGTAATTATTTTGGCTGCTATTGGAGGTGTTTGGGTTCCTGTTTTTGCGATGCCCAAAATAATGCAACTCATCGCACAATCATCACCTATGAATTGGGGATTAGAGGCCTTTTATGATGTACTTTTGCGTAACGGATCTTTAGTAGATTTGTTACCCGAATTATTGTTGTTATTTTTATTTTTTATAGTTACCACAACTTTAGCTTTACTGTATGATAAGAAGAAAAGAGCTGTATAAAGAAGCAACTGCATTGACCGTTTCCCATGATTTTCGAGTTCGATTTAGCGAAGTAGATTCACTAGGAATTGTCTGGCATGGGCATTATATTACTTATTTTGAAGAAGGGAGAGAAGCTTTTGGACGCAAGCATGGATTGGCCTATTTAGATGTTTTTGCAAATGAATTTACAACTCCAATTGTAAAAACCACTCTAGAACATAAATTATCATTACGCTATGGGGATGTTGCAAGGATAGAGACTACTATTGTAGATACTCCAGCTGCCAAAATGATTTTTAGGTTTACCATTTATAACAAAAAAAATGAGATAGTTTGTACCGGCGAAACGGTTCAAGTTTTTATTGATAAAAAAGGAGAGCTAATGTTGACAAATCCTTCTTTTTATTCAGATTGGAAAAGAAAAGTAGGTTTAGAAAAATAGATGATTAAAGAAGTATATATTACCGAAACAAATTGCATTACACCTCTTGGGTTTGATGTAGATTCTAATGTGGAGAATATTAGTAATGAGGTTTCGGGTATTCAATTGCATAATAACCCAAATTGGCTCAATACATCGTTTTATGGGGCAATTGTTGAGGACGAAATTTTAAATTCGGCTTTCGCCAAAGTTTCTTCGGATACTCACTATTCGAGATTGGAGAAAATGATGATTTTGGCTTTAAATCCTATTTTAAAAACAAACAAAGTCGATTTGAATCCTCGAACAGGTTTTATTCTTTCTACTACCAAAGGGAATGTAACAGCTTTAGAAAATCAACAGCATATAGAATCGGCTTATTTAAATGTTTTGGCTCAAAAAGTTGCTGACTTTTTTGGGTTTAAGACAGCCCCTATTGTGGTATCAAATGCTTGTGTATCTGGAATTCTTGCTGTTTCAGTGGCCAAAAGATTGATTCAAGCAGATCTGTACGATAACGTATTTGTAGTTGCTGGAGACGAGGTTTCGAAGTTTGTGTTGTCTGGGTTCAATTCCTTTCAAGCGATGAGTGATTTGCCTTGCAAACCGTATTCTATAAATAGAAATGGAGTGACATTGGGGGAAGCGGCGGCAGCTGTTTTGGTTTCATCGAGCAATATGAATGCAAAAGCAAAAGTCATTGGCGATGGATCTATCAATGACGCCAATCATATATCGGGACCATCACGAACAGGCGAAGGACTTTTTAGAAGTATTCAAAGCGCATTGACTGAAGCTAAAATTGACAAAAATCAAATAGATTACATTTCGGCTCACGGGACAGCAACACCTTATAATGACGAAATGGAAGCTATTGCCATCAATAGATTAGGATTGGAAAATGTTCCTGTTAATAGTTTCAAAGGATATTACGGACATACTTTAGGAGCATCAGGTTTGTTGGAAACGATTATCGGAATAGAATCTCTAAACAAGAATATGTTGTTTACATCATTGGGTTTTGATGCAATCGGAGTGAGTCAGCCCATTCGTGTTATCGAAAAAAAAGAAACTAAAGAAATGTGTTATTTTCTCAAGACTGCTTCGGGTTTTGGAGGTTGTAATACAGCGGTTATATTTGAAAAAGTAGTATAAATGACAAATAATAAAAGCCATATTCATTCTTTTTGTACCATTCAAAATAATCGAATTTTTTTGAATGGAGATGTTGTTTTTACTGCCGAAAGTGAATCATTTGCTGGATTTTCTAAGAAAGTTTATCAGCATTTTGAAATGAATTATGCAAAGTTTTTTAAAATGGATAATCTAAGCAAATTAGCATTTATTGGAGCTGAACTACTTTTGCATAATGTAATTTCTGATGAAAAAGAAAATAATATTGCATTGGTTTTTGCCAATAAATCATCGAGTTTGGATACCGATGTAAAACATCAAAGTACCATATCTGATTCGGAGAATTATTATCCAAGTCCAGCCGTATTTGTTTATACTTTGCCTAATATTTGTTTAGGCGAAATAAGTATCAAACATCAATTGAAAAGCGAAAATTCTTTCTTTATATTTGCTGAATATGATTCGGTTTTTATGGAAAAGTATTGCAATATTCTTTTGCAAACCCAAAAAGCGGATAAAGTTTTGTGCGCTTGGGTAGAATATTTCAATGAAGAATATAAAGCATTCCTATATCTTGTAGATAAGGAAAGCAAACTAGAACACAATCAAGAACAATTAAATAAACTATATAAGTAATAACTATGGAAGCGTTAAAACAAGAATTGAAAAGTAAAATAATAGAAGTTTTAAACCTTGAAGATATTTCTGTTGAAGATATAAACGATGATGACGCATTATTTGGAGATGGTTTAGGACTAGATTCTATTGATGCACTAGAACTTATAGTAATGCTTGACAAAGATTACGGAATTAAATTAGTTGACCCCAAAGAAGGAAAAACTATTTTTAAATCTATCGAAGTGATGGCAGCTTATATTGATAAAAATAGAGTTAGATAATTTCTATTGTAAACATAGATTTTAATTTAATTGAAGGCTTAAATCCAATTGTTGAAAAATGCATAATAGGAAAACAGTTCTGTGTTTTTTGATATTCGAGAGGTTACAATTTTAAAGTAAATACAATGAATAAAGGAGTTGCTATTACAGGAATGGGAATTATTTCTTCAATCGGAAATACGGTTGAAGAAAATTATAATGCATTGCTAAATAGTCAAGCTGGCATTTCTACAATTGAGAATATCGAAACGGCTCATGTCGATGTAATAAAAGTTGGAGAAATTAAAAAAACCAACCAAGAGTTGTTAATCGAATTGCGGTTAGGCGATGATAATAATTTTTCTAGAACAGCAATTCTAGGAACAATTGCAGCTAAGCAAGCTGTACAAAATGCTGGAATAACTTCTATAAATGAATACAGAACGGGACTAATTTCGGCTACGAGTGTAGGCGGTATGGATATGACGGAGCGGTATTACCATGAGTATTTTGAAAATCCTGATGTCGTAAAATATATTAGCAGCCACAATGCAGGAGACAATACCGATAAAATTGCGAATGAATTGGGATTAAAGGGTCTAGTTACCACAATTAGTACCGCTTGTTCCTCGGCAGCAAACGCTATTATGCTTGGAGCTCGTTTGATAAAATCAGGGAAGCTAGATCGTGTAATTGTTGGTGGAACAGATGCTTTATCCAAGTTTACTATCAACGGATTCAAAACCTTGATGATTTTATCAGATGATTATAATAAACCATTTGATAATAATAGAAAAGGTCTGAATCTTGGCGAAGCAGCCGCTTTCTTAGTTTTAGAATCTGAAGAATTGGTTCAAAAAGAGAACAAAAAAGTCTTGGCAAGGGTTTCGGGATATGCGAATGCAAACGATGCTTTTCATCAAACTGCCTCTTCAGAAAATGGTGATGGAGCTTTTTTGGCAATGGAAAAAGCATTTAAAATTGCTGGATTGCGACCAGAACAAATCGATTATGTAAATGTGCACGGAACAGCAACTCCCAATAATGATTTATCCGAAGGGAGAGCTTTGGTACGATTGTTTAGCGAGGGAAATGTACCTGATTTTAGTTCAACAAAAGCATTCACAGGGCATACTTTAGCGGCGGCGGCGGCTATTGAAGCGGTTTATAGTGTATTGGCTATTCAAAATAATGTGGTTTTCCCAAATTTGAATTTCGAAACTCAAATGGCCGAGTTTGATTTGGTGCCACAAACCACTTTAAAACATAAAAATATAGAACATGTACTTTCAAATTCGTTTGGATTTGGTGGTAATTGTTCGACTTTGATATTTTCTAAAAGCGAATAATACATTCATAATGAGTAAAATTTATATAAATGGTTTAGGTTGTATTTCGACTCAAAAGACCTTTGATACTGTTTTTTTGGAAGAAGCAGTGATTAATGAGGTAGATACAATTATGCCCATTCATCAGCCTGTTTATAAAGATTTTATTTCGCCTATTGCCAGTAGAAGAATGGCAAAAGGAGTCAAAAACGGAATTGTTGCTTCTGCCTTAGCGTTGAAAGAAGCCAATTTAGAAACTGTAGATGCTATTATCACTGGAACTGGAATGGGATGCATCGAAGATTCAGAGAAATTTTTGAAATCTATTTTAGAGAATAACGAAGAGTTTTTAACGCCAACTTCTTTTATTCAATCAACACATAATACTGTTGGTGGTCAAATTGCCTTGGGAATGCAATGCAAAGCGTATAATTTGACTTATGTAAATGGTGCTGTTTCTTTTGAATCGGCTCTTATTGACGCCAAAATGATGATTGAAGAGGAGGAAGCTTCTTCAATTTTAGTGGGAGGGATTGAAGAAACGGCCGATTATACCATGTCACTTTTTCGATTAGCTGGCTTTATCAAAGATGAAAATCAAAACGGGAAATCGTTTTTAGGTTCTACTACCAAAGGCGCTGTTCTTGGCGAAGGAGCTATCTTTTTTGCTGTTGAAAAGGAGGCTTCAAAATCAACTATCGCTTCGGTTTTGGATGTTGAAATTAGCAATATTTTAGAAATCGATGAGGTCGAAAATAAAGTCATTTCGTTTCTAGCTACCAATAATTTTGGGGTAAAAGACTTAGATGCTGTAATTTTGGGGTATAACGGTGATGTTGATTCGGATTTGTATTATAAAAAACTGCATGAAGTTACTTTTGCAAACACCCCTCAGATATATTATAAACATTTAAGTGGGGAATTTGATACCGCTTCGGCGTTTGGGTTATGGGTGGGTACGAAAATCTTTCAAACGCAAGACATTCCTGAAATTGTACAATTAAATAGAATAACTAAAGATTCTTATAAAACGATTTTGTTGTACAATCAGCGCAACGGAAAAGACCATAGTTTTACTTTAATTTCAAGATGTTGAAGCATAAAATAGTCAATATTTTTTTCATTTCTGTACTAATGCTACTTGCTTTGGCAAGTTTTTTTATGCCTATCGGAATCAAATATTTTATTGGAGTGGGTTTGATTTGGTTTTTAATAGTTTTTGTTGGTTCTTCATTCATTGCTTCAAATTATCACGTAAAAGCCTATTGTAGTAAACCATCAATTTCAGAAAAAAAAATTGCAATTACTTTTGATGATGGACCGAATGAAATGACAATTCCTGTTTTGGAAATTCTAAAAAGAAACAACGTAAAAGCAACATTTTTCTGTATTGGAAAAAATGTCGAAACTCTTCCAGAAATTTTTCAAAAAGTAATAAGCGAAGGACATATTATAGGGAATCACACGTATAGTCATTCGTCTTTTTTTGATTTTTACAGTAAAAGGCAAGTTGTCGAAGAAATCGAAAAAACAGATGCAATAATCACTTCTTTTTTAGGAAAGAAAACAACACTTTTCAGACCTCCTTATGGCGTAACAAATCCGTCTATTCGTCGAGCTTTGAAAACGACAAAACATAAAACTATTGGTTGGAATATCCGATCTTTGGATGGGATTTTTAAAAATGAAAAATTTTTAATCAATAGGGTTTTTAAAAGTATAAAACCTGGAGGAATTGTACTTTTGCATGACACTTCTGCGGTTACCGTAAGTGTATTAGAGCAATTGCTCCTTTTTTTAGATCGAAATAATTATACTGTAGTTTCTTTGGAAGAACTTCTGAATATAAAAGCGTATGAAGATTAAAAATTATTTAGCATTGATTTTTATTACCGTTTGTTGTTTTCTGTCTTGGGGACAAGAACAAAAAATGAGTGAAAGTGAAATCTCAACTTTCAAGCAATCTGTTGGGGTAATGGCAAAGAAAATAAAGACTTTGACTACCGATTTTGTGCAATACAAACACCTTGACTTTTTGTCAAAAGATATCGAAACTTCTGGTAAAATGATTTTCAAAGAGCCCAATATGTTGCTTTGGCAATACAAAAAACCGTATAATTATTCTATTGTTTTCAAAAACGGAAAGATAGCAATTAACGACGAAGGGAAGAAAAGCGCTGTAGATATCGGTAACAGTAAGTTATTTGGAAAAATAAACAAACTGATTGTTGGGAGTGTAAGTGGTAATTTATTTGACGACAAAGAATTTTCGATTTCTTATTTTAAAAATAAAGACCAAAATGTTGCTAAGTTTATTCCGAAAGATGCAACATTAAAAAAGTACATCAAGCAAATCGAATTGACTTTTGACAAAGAAGATGCAACAGTGGTTCAGGTTAAATTATTAGAATCTTCTGCCGATTATACTCGAATTGTGCTAAAAAATAAAATAATCAATGCCAAAGTAGATGAAGCTTCTTTTTCGAATTAGTTTTTTTTTATTGCTTTTCCTGTCTTCCTGTGGAACTAATCAGGTGGTAAAGGATTATAATTCTATTCCGATAGATGTAAGTACTTTGGATGTTCCTTATTTTTCAAATTCAGAAACAGATTATGTTTATAAGGCAAATATTTCGGTTTATGGGAATGAGCTTTCGGGAATTTTTATCGCCAAAAAAATAAATGAAACCACACATAGAGTTGTTTTTACTACCGAATTTGGAAATAAACTTCTTGATTTTGAAATTTCAGAAATCGATTATAAAGTCAATTTCATTTTAGAAGAGTTAGATAAGAAAATACTAATTAAGACTTTGGTAAATGATTTTCGATTATTATTGCGACACCATTACAACGTGTACTATAAATTTGAAAATGATGCAGATATAGTTTATCAAGCCCCAGAAGGGGACAAAATGAATTATCTATTTATTTCAAAAGACACAAAAAAATTAAGTAAAATTGTACATAGTTCTAAAAGGAAAGCAATAATTTACGTTCTTTACACTGCTAAAAATGATTTTTTTGCTGAGAATATTGTTATTCAGCATCAAAACATCAAATTGAAAATAGCATTAAACTATTTTAAATCGGAATAAAAAATAACTAACTTAAAATCAAATTTTAATGAAAAAAGCAACCTTAATCGCATTAGTTTTATTCTCAGGAATATTAACATCACAAGCTCAATTAAGAGTAAGTCCAGGTATTCGTGGTGGTTTAAATTTGACTAATCTAACTAATTTTGGTTCTAGCGACTACAAATCGGATTATTATATTGGAGGATTGATTGAATTAAAGTTTAATAAATACTTTACACTTCAGCCGGAATTAAACTATTCAAGACAAGGTGCAAAAACTAGAGAACTCTCTTATGATGAGTTCGGAATTAGAGAAGAAAAGTATAATTTAGATTATGTAACGCTTGGGGCGGTAGCTAAATTTCATTTCGGAGGTCAAGGTTTTCATGTGTTAGCAGGTCCTTCTGTGGATATTAAAACAAATGATAATTTCCCAAATTTTAGTGATTTGGCAGGAGCCGATTTAGCTTTTGTTGGAGGACTTGGATATTCTATGTCTAACGGTTTGACTTTTGAAGCCAGATTCAAAAACGGGTTAATCGATATTTATGGCTATGAAGATTTTGATAACAATGATGATGATTATTACTATTATGATGATGTTATTTTGAATTATGCTTTTCAATTTGGGATTAGTTACACTTTTTAAGATAAATTAATAGCAAAATAAGAATAGTTGTATTCTTTTTTTCAATACAAAAACTAGCTTATGTGTTTTTCAGCCTTAGCTCAAGAAAAGAATTAAGGCTGAAAATCTTTTTTTTAGACTTTAAAAAATAAAAAAGTTGGGTAATAATCTCATTATTTAAGGAGATTATGTGATTAATAAAAATTTCCAATTCATTCGGAAGACCAAAATTATGTTATTAAAAGATTTTTATATCATTAAGGAATTAGAAAAAATATCCGATTCTAAATTCAAAGTTCTAATTTTAGTAAATGAAAAGCATGAAATTTTTCAGGGACATTTCCCAAAAAATCCAATTATGCCTGGAGTTTGCATGATGCAGATTATAAAAGAACTTACAGAACAAATTACCAATACGACTTTGTTTATGGAGTCGTTGAGTAATGTAAAATTTATGGCGCTGATAAACCCTTTTGTAAATCCAGAATTACTTTTGGAGTTAGAAATTTTAACAGCTGAGGATAATGTGATTAAGGTTAAAAATGTTAGTTATTTTGACGAAACTGTTGCCTTGAAATTGAGCTGTGTTTATAGAAAATTGTAATTAAATAGATTGTTATGAAAGCCATTTTTCTATTTATTTGTATATCTTTTTTTTGGAATCCATCGATTACAGAAATCAGGAAAATGTATGTAACAGCTGCCACTTCCGAAAGTGTTGCCAAAGATATGGCTCAAAAATTATCTGGAGTTACCAAAGATGATGATAAAACATTAGTGGCTTACAAAGGAGCTTCTATTATTATTCTTGCTAAGTCAGAAAAGAAGATTTCGGATAAAACTAAAAAATTCAAAGAAGGTGCTGCTTTGCTGGAGTTTGCTATAAAAACCGAACCCAATGTAATAGAAACCCGAATGATACGATTGAGTATTCAGGAAAATTTACCTGCAATTGTCAATTATAGAGGGAACAAAAAAGAAGATAAAAAGTTTATTATAGATCATTATAAAGAACAAACATCGGCGATGAAAACCTATATAGCTGGTTTTATCACACACTCTAAGAGTTTCTCTGAAACCGAAAAGAAAATGATCGAATAGCTTAAGAATTGAATACAATGACTACAAGTTTTTCTGAAACAACACAAACAGAACCATCAAAAGTTTGTATAATTATTCCAACCTATAACAATCATAAGACACTAAAACGGGTAATCGATTCTGTTTTGGAGTACACGACTGATGTTATTATTGTGAATGATGGTTCGACAGATAATACCTTTCAGATTCTTGAAGCATATTCTCATTTGATTCAGATACTACACCCTAAAAATTCAGGAAAGGGCATGGCTCTTCGTAATGGTTTTAAAAAGGCATTAGAATTACAGTATGATTATGCCATTACTATAGATTCGGATGGACAACATTTTGCCTCCGATATTCCGAATTTCATGGCTGAAATGGAAAAAAATCCTGAGACTTTACTGATTGGTAGCCGTAATATGGTTCAGGAAAATGTTCCTAAAAAAAGTAGTTTCGGAAATAAATTCTCCAATTTTTGGTTTTGGTTCGAAACTGGCAATAAACTTCAGGATACTCAATCTGGTTTTAGAATGTATCCTTTACAAAAAATACCAAATCAATATTTTACCAGAAAATTTGAGTTCGAAATTGAGGTAATTGTTCGTTCCGCTTGGAAAGGAATTCCAGTAATCAATATTCCAATTCAGGTTTTGTACGACCCAAAAGAACGTGTTTCGCATTTTAGACCTTTTAGAGATTTTACCAGAATAAGTATTCTAAACACTGTTTTAGTAATCATTGCTTTGGTTTATATAAAGCCAAGAGATTTTTTTTTGAAAATAAAAAAAAAAGGACTTAAGCGTTTTTTTTTAGAAAACATATTAGAGAGCAACGATTCTAATGCCACAAAAGCGTATTCTATTGCTTTAGGTGTTTTTATCGGAATTTGCCCTTTTTGGGGTTTTCAAACGGTTTTGGTATTGTCATTGTCGGTTTTATTGAAGCTAAATAAAGCCATTGCGTTTGCTTTTTCTAATATTAGTTTCCCGCCGTTTATTCCATTTATTATCTACAGTTCGCTGCAAATTGGGAGCTATTTTATAGTAAGTGAGAAACCTTTACTGCTCAATATGAATATGACTTTTGAGGATGTTCAAAAAAACATTACTCAATATCTTGTTGGAAGTTTTATTTTAGCGATTTTTATGGCTGTCCTATTTGGGCTTACAAGTTATTTGCTGTTAAGTATGGCATCTAATTTTAAAAATAAAAAATAATGATATGCAAAAGATACTTTTCTCTTTATACAATTTTCTAACGACGAGAAAATTCCTTTCTATGGGAATATCTTTGGCTTTGATTTTGATTTTAGTTTTTTTGGCATCTCGAATCACTTTTCAGGAAAATATCAATCAATTAATACCTTCTAGTGAACAATCAGGTTTGACGACTCAAACCTTGGAACAACTCAATTTTGCTGACAAAATCACGATCATTATTACTCAAAAAGGAAACGGAACCAAAGATGATTTAACGGAGTATGCAACTGCTTTTCTCGATAGTTTGAATTCCAGTTGTAAACCATTTGTTTCTAAAATTCAAGGGAAGTTTGAAGAAGAGAATCTTCAAGAAACCTTTGATTTTGTTTATGCTAATTTGCCGTTGTTTTTAGATCAAAATGATTATAAACAGATTCAAAGTAAATTACAAAAAGACAGCATTGCCAAAATTATTGAAGCAGATTATAAATCGATAATTTCTCCTGCTGGACTCGTTTCTAAAGATTTTATTTTGAACGATCCGCTCGGAATTTCATTTATAGCATTAAAGAAAATGCAACAATTGAGCGTAGGAGACAATTTTGCCCTCAGTAATGGTTTTGTTGTTACGAATGATCAAAAAAATGTATTGCTTTTTATAACGCCAAAATTAGCCACAAATGAAACCGATAAGAATACTGTTTTCATCACTAATTTGGAGAAAATAAGAACTCATCTGAATACTGTTTTCAAAGGAAAAGCAGAAATGACTTATTTTGGAGCAACACCAGTAGCCGTTGCCAATGCCACACAAATAAAATCGGATGTGCAAATCACTTCAATTTTTGCTGCAGTAACTTTGATTCTAATATTAGCCTATTTTTATAGAAATATTACAACGCCAATAATTATCTTTATTCCGTCTATTCTAGGAGCTTTATTTGCTTTAGCGGTTTTGTATTTATACAAAGGAAGTATTTCGGCAATTTCGTTAGGAATTAGTTCTATTTTATTAGGAGAAACAACAGATTATTCGGTTTATGTTCTGACACATTTAAGAAACAATAGAAGCATAAAATCGCTTTACAAAGACATAACCCGGCCACTTTTATTGTGCGGAATTACCACTTCTATTTCCTTTTTATGTTTGTTTTTTATCCAATCTGAGGCATTAAAAGATTTGGGGATTTTTGCTAGTCTAAGTGTCATTGCCACCACTTTTTTTTCATTGGTATTAATACCAGTTTTGTATCGATATAATGGAAAAATGGTACTCCCAAACCCCAATGTTATTGATAGGTTAGGTGCTTATTCGTATCATAAAAATAAGTTTTTGGTAGGTTTGGTTGTGGTGTTGTTAGGCGTCTCTCTTTTTACTTATTCTAAAGTTACTTTCAATAACGACCTCTCGGATTTAAATTTTATGACGCCAAAGTTAAAAATGGCTGAGAAGCAATTGGAACAACTTTCTAAAACCAATGACTCAAAGTCGATTTATCTGGCTACCTACGGCAATAGTTATGAAGAAGTTATTGCAAATAATAATGATCTTTTTAAAACTTTAGAAAAAAGAAAATCAGATAATGAAATTTTAAATTTCAGTTCGGTAGGCGGTATTGTCTTCTCAATTCAAGGGCAACAGCAAAAAATAAAAGAGTGGGAGGATTTTTGGGATGCTCAGAAAAAAGGAAATCTTAAACAATCTTTAATAAACGAAGGAAATCAGTATGGATTTAAGTCTGATGCTTTTTTAGGTTTTTATGAATTGCTGGAAAAGCGTTTTCAACCAATTGCAATTTCCGAATATTTCCAAGTAAAAGCATTGTATATAGACGAGTTTATCGCTCAAAAGAATGGTTTTTTTACCATATCAACATTGGTCAAAGTTTCAAATGCCAATAGAGATTCTTTTGTAAATCAAATAAAGACTCAAGATCATTTGGTTGTAATTGATAGACAACAAATCAATGAGACTTTTTTAGGAGCTTTAAAAAAGAATTTTAGCGATTTAGTGAATTATTCTTTCATAGCTGTTTTTTTAGTTTTGGTTTTTGCTTTTAGAAAAATAGAATTGGTCATCATAACGATTATTCCAATAATTATCAGTTGGATTTTTACAAGCGGACTAATGGGAATGTTTGGTTTAGAATTCAATGTGGTCAATATCATTGTTTGTACATTGATATTTGGGATTGGTGTAGATTACAGTATTTTTATGACATCTGCTTTACAAAAGGAATTTACTTTTGGGAAAGCTGAATTGCCTAGTTACAGAACCTCAATTATTCTTTCGGTTGCGACAACCATTTTGGGAATTGGAGTTCTTATTTTTGCTAAGCATCCAGCTTTAAAATCGATTTCATTTATAGCTATCATCGGAATCTTTTCGGCACTATTTATTTCATTTGTTATTCAACCTTTGGTTTTTCATTTTTTTGTTACCAATAGGGTCAATAAGAGGAAAGAGCCTTTCGGAATTCTGAATTTAATTTTATCGAGTTTATCTTTTGCTTATTTCGGAGTTGGTTGCATCGTTATTTCGCTAATAGGATCAATTTGTATCAAAATTTTGCCATTTCCAATGAAAATGAAGCTAAAGGCTTTTCATTTTGTGATGTCAAAATTCATGGGATCTGTACTGACCTTTTGCCCGATGATAAAGAAAAAAGTGGTAAATCAATTTAACGAAAACTTTGATAAACCAGCTATAATTATTGCCAATCACAGTTCATTTCTGGACATTTTAGGTTTGGGAATGTTAAGTCCAAAAATCATTTTCTTAGTAAGTGACTGGGTTTACAATTCGCCAATTTTTGGCAGAGGGGTTCGTTTGGCAGGATTTTATCCTGTGTCGAGCGGAGTTGATAACGGAATCGAGCATTTGCGTGCCAAGGTACAGGAAGGATATTCTATAGTGGTTTTTCCTGAAGGAACACGTTCTGAGGATAATGTTCTAAAGCGTTTTCATAAGGGAGCATTTTATTTGGCCGAACAATTTCAATTGGATATTGTTCCGATTGTGATTCACGGTTTTTCAGAATCGTTACCCAAAGGCGATTTTATAATTGATGATAGTTTGACTACAGTGACAATTATGGATAGAATTGCTTATAAAGATCCAAAATTTGGTGAGAACGTAGCCGAAAGAACTAAAAAAATTAGCAGTTTTTACAAGCAACACTATAAAAAGTTGCGTTCGGAATTAGAAGGTGTTGATTATTTTAAGAGCAAATTGCTAAAGAGTTTTGCTTTCAAAGAATCTGAAGTTGTTAATGCTGTGAAGATTGATCTTGAGACGAATTTAGGACTTTATTATGAGCTCAATAAATGGATTGCTCCAAAAGCTAAAATTTTGCATTTTGCTGATGATTTGGGACAATTAGATGTTTTACTGGCATTGCAAGAAGCTCAAAGAAAAATTGATTCGGTAATTATTTCTGAAAACAATAAAGCTGTAGCCGAAAGGAATTATTTGGTTAGCAAAAGGATAATTAGTTACTATTCTCAATACGAAATACTTGAGGCTAAAAAGTACGATGTAGTATTAGTTTCAAGTCAAGACGATTCTTACCCATGGGAAACCGTTTGCAAATTGGCTTCTACGATAATTCTTTTGAAGAATGACAAATTAAAAGAAACCGTTCTTTCATTTGGTTTTGAAATCGAATTCGAAATTGAAAATATGATTATTGCAAAAAAAGAATGCTATGAAAAAACAGTATGATTTTGTAATAATCGGGAGCGGTTTGGGCGGTCTAGTTTCGGCAGTCATTTTGGCCAAAGAAGGATATAGCGTTTGCGTTTTGGAAAAAAACAATCAGTTTGGAGGAAATTTGCAAACATTTGTTCGAGACAAAATCATTTTTGATACCGGAATTCATTACATCGGAGGATTAGCCGAGGGGCAAAATTTATACCGATATTTCAAATATATCGGTATAATGGATGATTTAAATCTGAAAAGATTAGATGTAGATGGACATGACATGATTTCTTTTGGTGATGTTTCAGTAGAATTTCCTCATGCACAAGGATATGATAATTTTGTAAAAAAATTATCGTATTTTTTTCCAGACGAAAAAGAGGCAATTCAAAATTATTGTGATGCAATAGTGACTACTTGTAACTCTTTTCCGCTTTATAATTTGAGAAGCAAAGGCGAATACGACACCGATATTTTATCAATAAATGCAAAGGATTATATTGAAACATTGACCGACAATGAATTGTTGAGAGCAGTATTGGCCGGAAGTAATTTTTTGTATGCTGGAAATGGGGATAAATCTCCGTTTTATGTACATGCATTGACTGTCAATACCTATATGCAAAGCGCTTGGCGTTGTGTAAATGGCGGTAGTCAAATCACAAAACAGTTGCTCAAACAGTTAAAAAGTCATGGAGGGGAATTTTTTAAATACAAAGAAGTTACTCAATTAGTTTCCGAAAACAATTCGATTACAAATGCTATTATGAAAGATGGAACAGAAGTTTCTGCCAAGACTTTTATTTCGAATATTGACCTTAAGGCAACTTTAAAATTGGTGGGAGAAAATAGTTTCAAAAAAGCTTTTGTAAACAGAATTTCGAGTTTAGAGGAAAGTATTTCCGCTTTTAGTTTGTATATTGTCTTTAAACCGCAAACATTTAAGTATTTTAACACAAATTATTATCATTTTAAAAATACTAACGATGTTTGGCAAGCTCAGGATTATACCGAAGAAAATTGGCCAAAAGCATATATGGCCTCTATGAATGTTTCTAAAAAGCAAAGTATTTGGGCTGAAGGAATGACTTTTTTAACTTACATGAAGTTTTCCGAAGTAGAGACTTGGACTGAAACTTTTAATACTGTTACAAATGAAAAGGATAGAGGTGAAAGTTATGAAGCATTTAAAGAACGAAAGACAAATCGTTTTTTAGAGGAAATAGAAATCAAATTTCCTGGAATTCGTGCTTGTATAGCCTCTATTTATACCTCTACACCTTTGTCGTATCGGGACTATATTGGAGGAAAAAATGGTAATATGTATGGCTATAATAAAGACGCAGCCAACCCGTTGAAAACCTTTATACCAACCAAAACAAAGTTGGATAATTTATATGTAACCGGGCAAAGTGTAAATATGCATGGCGTTTTAGGAGTTACTATCGGGGCAGTTTTGACCTGCTCTGAGATTTTAGGAAAGGAGTATTTGATTGAGAAGATTAATACTAGTGTTGGATGATATTATTTTGAACTGTACTATTGAATTAATAATTTATGCAATTAAGCAAATGAAAAAACAGATTTGGTGTATTTTTTTTATTCTTGTATCTCTTTTTATTGCTTCGTGTGGAGTATCTAAATCTATGAATCATAAGCCAGAACTGAGTGCTTATAACAACACTATTCCACAAATTATAAAGAAATCGGATAGTACATTTTACTTTGGAAATAATTCATTACAAAAAAATAACCACCGTTTTTGGGAACTTTATGTAGAGGGAGATCCACTCGAAAGGGGGTTGATTACAGGTAGTTTGACAGATTCCTTATTCAAAAAGCAAGAACATTCTCTTTTTGATAGAGTAGATGTTTTAATTCCTTCCAATTTTAAAAAACAATTAGTATTGAGTTTTTTAAAATGGTATAATCGAAAACTATATCTCAATGTTGATAATGAGTTTCAGAGCGAAATTTATGGTTTTTCTAAATATGCTTCAAAGGAATTAAGCTATATAGCGCCAAATTTTGCAAGAGGTTTGTATTTGCACGGTGCTCATGATATTGGGCACGCTGTTCAAGATTTGGCTATGGTGGGTTGTACCTCATTTGCAGTTTGGAATGAAAAATCAGAAGACGGGAATTTGATTTTAGGCCGAAACTTTGATTTTTATGCTGGAGACGATTTTGCCAAAGAAAAAATAGTTGCTTTTGTAAAACCCGATGATGGATTTCCGTATATGACAGTTGCTTGGCCTGGAATGATAGGTGTTTGTTCCGGGATGAATCTTGAAGGACTAACAGTTACAATCAATGCTAGTAAATCTAAAATTCCTTTGGTGGCCAAAACACCAATTTCGATAGTAACCCGAGAGATTTTGCAATATGCAAGCACTCTTGACGAAGCTATTGCCATTGCAAAAAAAAGAAAAGTATTCGTTTCGGAATCAATTATGGTAGGAAGCGCCAAGGATAACAAAGCCATTCTGATTGAAATTGCACCCGATAATTTGGGCATTTACGAAGCTGAGACTGGGAATGAATTGGTTTGTTCCAACCATTTTCAAAGCGAGGTTTTAAAAAAGAATAGAAGAAATTTGAATCAGATACAAAACAGTCATTCGCAATATCGCTTTGATAGGATGTCTCAACTTTTGGAAGAAAATGATAAAATTACACCTCAAATTGCTGTTGATATTCTAAGAAATAGAAAAGGAATTGATAATAAACCATTGGGTTATGGTAACGAGAAAGCTCTAAATCAACTATTGGCACATCACGCAGTCGTTTTTAAACCGACCCAACGATTGGTTTGGGTTTCGGCTAGTGAATACCAATTGGGAGAGTTTGTTTGTTATGATTTGAATGCTGTTTTTAATGCTGATATGAAGGATGCAAAAGAAGGCTCTTTTGAAGACAAAACAAAAATCATCGGAGCTGACCCTTTTTTGAAATCAAATGAATATCAAAATTATAAATTGTTCCGAGTTGAAGACAAAATTGTCGATTCGGTTTTAGAGAATAAAAAGGAATTGACACAGGAATATATAGAGTATTATCAATCACTAAATCCAGAATTTTGGGTTGTTTATTATAAAGCAGGGTTGTACTTTTATCAAAATAAAAAATACGATTTGGCTCTAGCACAATTCGAAAAAGCATTGTCTAAAGAAATTACAACACTTCCTGAAAAAGAAGAGATTAGTAATTATGTAAAGAAAATAAAAAGAAAACAATAATGATTCCGAAGATTGAAACTGCATCCGTACCTGAAATAAAATTGTTTCAGGAAAATAAATTGACGGAATTATTACAGTATGTAAATTTAAATTCACCTTATTACCGTTCGTTGTTTGCCAAACACGATATTGATATTGCCAAAATCAAAACAATTGAGGATTTAGCCTTATTGCCTGTTACTTCAAAAGAAGATTTGCAAAAATATAATGATGATTTTTTATGCGTTCCCAGAAACGCAATAATAGATTATGCAACTACATCTGGTACACTGGGAGATCCGGTTACTTTCGGATTAACCAATAACGATTTAGACCGATTAGCTTATAATGAAGCCATTTCATTTGATTGCGCAGGGATAAAACAAGGTGATGTTGTTCAGTTGATGACTACAATGGATCGGCGTTTTATGGCTGGATTAGCCTATTTTTTAGGTCTTAGAAAAATGAATGTTGGTGTTATTCGGGTTGGAGCAGGAATTCCGGAATTGCAATGGGATTCAATCCTTAAATACAAACCAACTTATTTGATTACGGTTCCGTCTTTTTTGTTGAAAATGATTGAGTATGCCGAACAACATGGAATTGATATTAATAATACTAGCGTAAAAGGAGCAATTTGTATAGGTGAACCCATACGAGATCAGGATTTTACCCCTAATGCTTTATCTCAAAAAATAAATACTAAATGGAATATCAAGCTGTTTTCTACTTATGCTTCTACCGAAATGAGTACGGCTTTTACCGAATGTAATCAAGGAGTAGGAGGTCACCATCATCCAGAACTGATTATAGTTGAGGTGTTAGATGATAACAATAAGCAGGTGCAAAAGGGAGAATCTGGAGAGTTAACTTTTACTACTTTGGGAATTGAAGCCATGCCTTTGATCCGTTTTAAAACGGGCGATATCGTAAAGTTGCATTCGGATTCTTGTACATGCGGACGAAATACGTTGAGAGTGGGCCCTGTAATTGGACGAAAGCAACACATGATAAAATATAAAGGAACTACACTGTATCCGCCTGCTATGAATGATGTATTGAATAATTTTGGAAGCATTGATAATTATATCATCGAAATTTCTACCAATGATTTAGGGACGGATGAAATTTTGATAAAAATTGCGACTCAAAATGAAACACCTGCTTTTTTGCAAGAGTTGAGGGACCACTTTAGAGCTAAATTAAGAGTTACTCCAAAAATAGAATTTACAACCAATGAGGTTTTGGTTCCACTAATTTTTAATCCCAATAGCAGAAAACCGATTCGTTTTTTTGACCATAGAAAAAACATAGTTTAATCTTGTTGACACTTCGTAATTTTTTTAAATAATACAACAAAACCGACGTAATCGGTTTTGTTGTTTGTGTACTCTTTAAAACCAATATAAAGCTTTAAGAAATCCTGAATTTACGATGCTAAAACAACATTTGAGCTAAAGGCGTTAGCGATTGTGCTGATTTTGGCAATAATGGTGTTAAAGCTTGAAATTGAGATGGAGTAACTAATTTTTTCATTTTAGTTATAAATGTTTCTCGGTTTGTTGTCATTTGTGAAGTGTAACTCGCTTTATTGGTAGTTTTGGTAGGCAGAATACTTTTCTTCTTTTTAAGTATGTCATTTACTAACGAGTTAACTGCTGGTTTTTGTGCATCGGTCAATTTTAATTTTGGAGATAAAACTCCCATAACCTGATTGGCTACACTTGCTACATCAAACTGAGATGATGCTGTGTTTGCAGTTTTACTTACACTATTGGTGGCTTTTGTAATATCTCCAATACTTTGTGCATTGGCTACTGTAAATGTCCCGAAAAGAACAGCGGTAACGATAAATTTCTTTTTCATATAATAATCATTTGTTTGTTTTATAGTTTAAAAATATAAAAAAGCTGGCTAATGTTTTAGTTCTAGTAGAAAGTTTATTTTAAAATTAAAATAGATTTAAAAGAAAAAAGAGTGCCAAATTACTTTGACACTCTTTCGGGGCATTATAAATTAATTGCATTACAGTTACTTTTTTGATTTTGCAGTGCAACAAGACTTTTTAGATTTGTCGCATGCTTTTTTTTCTTTTGCAGTGCATTCTTTTTTTGGAGACTCTTTTGGTTTTGTTTCTTGAGCACTCACATTCATTCCTGCTGAAAATAAGGCTACTGCTAAGATGGTGATTAGGTTTTTCATTATTTTTGATTTTTGATTTAACGAGTTCCAAAATTATCTTTTTTTTTGAATCTCTTTTATAAATTAACTTTTTTATAACTTTAAGAATGTTCTAGAAATTGAACCGAACGAATTGCTTATTCTTTTGTATATTTTTTCATGACCAAATACTTCAATTGTGTGTCTCCAGCGTTGCTAATACCATGTTCTGCGTTTGAAGGACAATAAAAACTGGTATAAGACCCTGCGGTTACGGTTTTTCCGTCTAAGTAAAAAGTGGCTGTTCCTTCTAGAATAAAAAAGAATTCTTCTTCAACGTGTTTGTGTGGGGGATGAGTTGATTTATGAGGATCTACAATACTCATTTTTAAAGTATTTCCGTCGATAAAATTTTTATCAATAAACCAATATTGGTATCCTACGTTTGTTTTTTTTGCTTTTTCTAATTCAAAATGATTGACACAATTTTCGATGGTGTACTTTTGGTTTTCTGATTTTGTTTCCTGCGCTATAAGGGATTGCTGCATTAGCAAAATAAGAATTAGAACCTTAATAATTTGTGATGACTGCATTTGAATAGTTGTTTTACGTTTTGCCAAACTTAAGAAAAATGCGTTATTATTTTAGTTAATTCGGTGGCATTTATTACTCCAGATTGTCTCCATATTTGTTTTCCGTTTTGAAAAAGGATCATTGTAGGTACACCGCGTACTTGGTATTGTGATGCTAGTGTTTGGTTTTTATCAACATCAATTTTTAGGATTGAAATTTTGTCGCCCAAATTGTCTTTGACTTGTTTTAAAATAGGTGCCAATGTTTGACATGGACCGCACCAAGTTGCGAAGAAATCTACCAAAACTGGTTTTTCGGATTGAATGATGGATTGAAAAGTACTCATTTTGGGTTGTATTATTGTTTTAATAAAACTTAAGTTTGATGGTAAACGTGATCTTGCGTGAGTGATAGGAGCAAGCTACCAGAGTAGCGCGGATAGCACGACCGCAATGAGAAATGGGACTGTATAAGCTACTTGCTTGGTAAGGCCCATTTCTCATTGGGGTCACGCCCAAATTATTTTACAATTTGCTTTGGCACACAAAATCGGTTCTTGGGACATCTGTTTTGGCGATAGCACCAAATCCGCCTTCAATTTCTTTGAAATTTCGAAAGCCTCTAGCTTGCAAAATGGATGCCGCAATCATACTGCGATATCCTCCAGCACAATGCATAAAAAAAGGTTCGTTCGGATTGATGTCTTTGATCCAATTGTTGATGTCGGCCAGTGGCTTGTTGTAGGCTTCGGAAACGTGTTCGGCACTGTATTCGGAGGTTTTGCGAATGTCGATTACTTTGCTTTGGCCAATTTTGAATTGATTTTGAAATTCTTGAGCTGTAATTCTATCAATGGTGTCAATTTCTTTGTTCGCTTTTTGCCAAGATTCGAAACCGCCTTCTAGATGTCCGACCAAGTTGTCAAAACCTACACGACTCAATCGAGTTACGGTTTCTTCCTCTCTGCCCAATTCGGTTATTAGGATTATGGGTTGCTTTACATCAGCAATCATAGCGCCTACCCAAGGAGCAAAATCTCCATCGATGCCAATATTGATAGACTGTGGGATGAAGCCTTTTGCAAAATCTCCACTTTTTCGAGTGTCTAAAATGAGTGCTCCAGTTTCCTCGGCCATAGATTCGAATTCGGATACAGATAAAGCGTGCATTCCGTGCTGAAGCACTTCGTGAAAACTGTCATATCCTTTTTTGTTCATGGCCACATTCATTCCGAAATAGGCTGGTGGAGGGAGTAAGCCATCGGTTACTTCGGATATGAATTCGGCTTCGGTCATATTGGCTCTCAATGCATAATTGGTCGCTTTTTGATTTCCGATGGTCGAAACGGTTTCTTTGCTCATGTTTTTTCCGCAAGCACTACCTGCACCATGAGCAGGATATACGATTACATCATCGCGTAGCGTCATTATTTTGTTTCTTAGAGAATGGAAAAGTAATCCCGCTAATTGCTCTTGGGTCATTGAAGCTGCTTTTTGAGCAAGATCGGGTCTACCTACATCTCCAATAAATAAAGTATCGCCTGAGAAAATGGCATGTTCTACATTGTGTTCATCAATCAACAAATAGGTTGAGCTTTCTAGCGTATGGCCAGGAGTGTGTAGTACTTTGATTTTAATGTTTCCAATTTCGAATATTTGGTTATCGGTAGCTACTATGGCTTCGAATTCGGGTTGAGCCGTTGGTCCATAAACGATTTTGGCAGCAGTTTCTTGGCTTAAATCGAGATGACCAGATACAAAATCGGCATGAAAGTGAGTTTCAAAAATATATTTAAGTTTTACCCCATCACGCTCAATTCGATCGAGATAAGGTTGGGTTTCTCTTAGAGGGTCAATTATGGCTGCTTCTCCATTAGAAGTAATGTAGTAAGCACCTTGTGCCAGACATCCGGTATATATTTGTTCTATTTTCATACTTTTTAATTTTAAATAGAGTTACAAAGTTAGTTTTGTTTTAATCGTTTTGAATACGAGTTTCTTTATTTGATAAAAATTTCTTTGATGACGATGTAAATTCCCATTACGAGTACAAAAACTCCAAATATGGGTTTGAGTTTGTTTCCGTCAATTTTTTTGGATAGTTGTGTACCAATAATCATTCCGATAAAAGCTATGCTAGAAATGGTTGCCAAAAAGCTGTAATCTATAGGAGTCTTGATAATCAAATCTCCAACAAAACCAATAGCAGAGTTAATAAAAATAATTAATAGTGAGGTTCCAACGGCTTGTTTCATTGGTAAATTAGCAAAGTATAAAAGAGCTGGAATAATCAAGAATCCGCCACCTGCTCCCAAAAAGCCTGTTATTGTTCCTATAATCGCACCAATAAATGCAAGTTGGCCATAATTGGTATTTGTGGTTTGGTTTTGATTTAGCTGTTTACTAAACATCGAAAAGGATGCTGCGATCATTAGTATTGCAAAAATTATCATAATCAGAAAATTTTTGGTGACTTCAAAACCGTTTACGGTAAAGAGTAAATTTGGAATCTCTAAAAATATGACTTCTCGGATTATTAAAATAGAAATCACTGAGGGGATGGCAAAGTACAATGCCGATTTGATTTTAAGATTTCCCATTTTGTAGTGGCTATAGCATCCTGTTAATGCTGTGATTCCAACAATAAATAGGGAATAGCTAGTGGCAAGTTTTGGATCTATTTTGAATAAATAAACCAATATAGGAATTGTTAGTATAGATCCCCCGCCACCTATAAGTCCTAAAGATAGTCCAATTATAATTGATGCTAAATAGCCTAAGTATTCCATGATTGCTTTTATTTGAAGCAAAGTTGGGAAGACTTTTTCAGGATTACAGTAACTTTTGTCACTTAGATTGTTGGGTGCCCCTAGCAGTTAATGAATTTACAACTTGAAGACCTAAATAAGCACTTTAAAGTTTTAAAATCTCAATCTGATTGCGATTCAATTTGACCAATCCGCGTTGTTCCATTTTTTTGAGTAATCTCGAAATTACTTCTCTAGAGGTATTTAAGTCAGAACCTATTTCTTGATGAGATAATTTTAGTTCTGTGCAACCACAAGCCTCGACTTGGCGTTTTAGGTAAAATTCTAAACGTTCGTCTAAAGCTCTAAAAGCGATATTGTCTATAAGTTCTAAAACTTCTTCGAAGCGATTACGATAACTGCCAATAACAAATTCGTACCAACTTCTATGTTGCATCATCCATTTGTCCATCATTGCCAAAGGTACCATGACTAACTCGGCATCTTCTACAACTTTAGCCATTATTTGACTTTTTTCATTTTTGATAGCACAAACCATAGACAGTGCACAGGCTTGACCTGGTTGTAAGTAGTACATAAAAAATTCGCCACCATCACTATCTTCCCTATAAATTTTGATAGTCCCTTTTATAATGAGAGCTGTATTCTTAATATATTGTCCAGTTCGCATAAGGATTTCACCTGCCTTAAAATCTTTTACAATTTCGTTGGCATTGATATCCTGAATTAATTCGTTAGAAAAAGTAGGGAATATTTTTTTTAATACATCAGACATGTGAAATTTCTTTAGAATGGAATACAAAATTAGTAAATAAAAAAGAGTTTTGTTTTTTATCACGAGCTTGAAGATTTATCACAATTTGTTAGATTTTCAACAGAAAAATAATCGTTGATTTTACTAAATTTGCTTTCTTATAACGGACTTAGATTTTTTTGACTACAGAACTTTAGGTAAAAAAATAGATTTTTAGCAATCGAATTGGAGCCTATTTTAAAATTTAAAGTTATTCGTTTTACGAAAACGTTTTCTTTAAAATATTGATTAATTCGTAAAAACAAGGGGTGTAATTTGAGAAAAATCGTTTATTTTTACATAAAAATATAAATTATGAATTTGACACAAGAAGAATGGGTTTCTCAAATGGAGACCGATCAAAACGCAGTACTGCTGGATGTGAGAACTGAAGACGAATGCGATCAAGGAATAATCGAAGGGGCAATTAACATTGACATTCATAAAGGTCAGGAATTTATCGATGCCATTGCAGCATTGGATAAAAATAAAAATTATTATGTGTATTGCCGTTCTGGAATGAGAAGTGCAAAAGCATGTGAGATCATGAACGAGTTAGGAATTGAGAATGCCTATAACTTACTCGGAGGGATTCTGGAATGGGATGGTGAAATAGTTTAACATCATACATAAAAGGGGCTAGAGCCTCTTTTTTTAAATTTATTAGCAAATAATCAAATAACCAAAATAATGAATACAATACCTGAGGAATTTAAAATTGCATCATTACTTAATCAAGACACTTATTTAGTAAATGGAGAGTTAAGAAAATGGACTGGAAAAACAACACCAGTATATTCTACAATTTCATCTACTGATAAGTATGAGCCTACTTTATTAGGTTCTATCCCTTTTATGGGAGAAGCTGAAGCTTTAGAAGTTGCGGAATCTGCTAGAGCTGCGTTTGATAACGGACAAGGTTTATGGCCTACCATGAAAGTTGTTGACCGTATCAGATGTATGGAAAAGTTTGTTGTTAAAATGAAAGAAACTCGTGCCGAAGTTGTTAAACTTTTGATGTGGGAAATAGGAAAAACTCTTGGGGATTCTGAAAAAGAATTCGATAGAACTGTTGAATATATCAATGATACTATCGAAAGTTATAAAGAGTTACACAGCCGAAGCGCTTATTTTTCTAAAGTGCAAGGAATAAACGCTATGGTTCGTAGAGGACCTATTGGGGTTGTCTTGTGTTTAGGCCCTTATAACTATCCGTTGAACGAAACTTTTACTTTGCTTATTCCAGCTTTGATTATGGGAAATCCTGTAATTTTTAAACCTGCAAAACATGGTGTTCTATTGATTTCACCATTATTGGAAGCTTTTAGAAGTTGTTTCCCAAAAGGCGTAATTAGTATTGTGTATGGTAGAGGTAGAGAAATCGCTTCGCCTATTATGAAATCAGGTAAAGTTGATATTTTATCTTTAATCGGAAACAGTAAATCGGCTATCGCTTTACAAGATCAACACCCAAATAAAAATAGATTGCGTTTGGTTTTAGGATTAGAGGCCAAAAACCCTGCGATTATTTTGCCAGATGCTGATTTGGATTTGGCTATTCAGGAATGTATCGCAGGAACTTTGTCTTTCAACGGGCAACGTTGTACGGCACTTAAAATTATTTACGTACACGAAAATATAGCAGCCGAGTTTAATAAACGTTTTACCGAGAAAGTGGATAGCCTTGTTTTTGGAAATCCTTGGGAAAAAGGTGTTTCGTTAACACCACTACCAGAGGTTGAAAAACCAGCTTACATCAAAGAATTAATTGATGATGCCACTAGCAAAGGGGCTAAAGTTATCAATGCAAAAGGAGGAAAACAAACGGAAAATTTTATTTATCCAGCCGTGTTGTTTCCAATCAATAAAGAAATGCGAGTATATAATGAAGAGCAATTTGGTCCCGTAATTCCAGTTCTTACTTTCAAAGATATTCAAGAACCTTTGAATGACATGGCTGAATCAAATTATGGTCAACAAGTGAGTTTGTTCGGTAAAAATATCAAAACTATTGCACCTCTTATCGATACTTTAGTGAATTTGGTATGTAGAGTTAATCTTAATAGTTCTTGCCAAAGAGGTCCAGACGTTTTTCCTTTTACAGGTAGAAAAGACTCTGCTTTTGGAACATTAAGTATTCACGATGCGCTACGTTCATTCTCAATTAGAACGTTTGTAGCCTCAAAAGATAATGCTTATAATAATGAAATTTTGCAAGAGTTATTGAATAGCAAAGAGTCTAATTTTATTAATACCGATTATATTTTGTAATCATTTTTGCTTTTAAATTTTCAAGAGGTTGTCTAAGTTTAGACAGCCTCTTTTGTTTTAAGAGGTGCTGGTTTCAATATATAAATTGTCATTGGAAATAAACTTTGTAACTTTGTGATGTCGAACTTTTCAAAAAAATAAATGAAATTCCAAGTCGTATCCGAATATAGTCCCAAAGGAGATCAGCCACAAGCCATTGCAAAATTAGCGCAAGGAATCGAAGCGGGTGAACAATTTCAAACACTTTTGGGAGTAACGGGATCGGGAAAAACATTTACGGTGGCCAATGTAATTCAGGAAGTACAAAGACCTACTTTGGTTTTGGCTCACAACAAAACTTTGGCTGCACAGCTTTATTCAGAATTCAAACAATTTTTTCCTAATAATGCCGTAGAATACTTTGTTTCTTACTACGATTATTATCAGCCAGAAGCTTTTATGCCTGTCACAGGAGTTTTTATAGAAAAAGATTTATCTATAAATGACGAATTAGAAAAAATGCGATTGAGTACAACATCCTCTCTGCTTTCGGGCAGAAGAGATATTTTGGTTGTCGCTTCCGTTTCTTGTTTGTATGGTATTGGAAATCCTGTTGAGTTTCAAAAAAATGTAATTGCCTTAGAGCGAGATCAAGTAATTTCAAGAACCAAACTTTTACACAGTCTGGTTCAAAGTTTGTATTCCAGAACCGAAGCCGATTTTAATCCAGGTAATTTTAGAATAAAAGGAGATACAATTGAGGTTTATCCGAGTTATGCCGATGATGGTTTTAGAATTCATTTTTTTGGCGACGAAATCGAAGAAATCGAAAGTTTTGATGTAAAGACTTCTAAAGTAATAGAACGATACGAAAAGTTAACGATTTATCCTGCCAATATGTTCGTTACATCTCCTGATGTTTTGCAAAATGCGATTTGGGAAATCCAACAAGATTTGGTTAAGCAAGTAGATTATTTCAAGGAAATAGGAAAACATTTGGAAGCGAAAAGGCTTGAAGAACGAACTAATTTTGATTTGGAAATGATTCGGGAACTAGGATATTGTTCAGGTATCGAGAATTACTCCCGTTATCTAGACGGTAGAGAAGCTGGAACTAGACCTTTCTGTTTGTTGGATTATTTTCCAAAGGATTATTTGATGGTTGTTGATGAGAGTCACGTTACGGTTTCGCAAGTACATGCTATGTATGGAGGCGATCGTAGCCGAAAAGAAAATCTGGTTGAATACGGTTTTAGGTTACCAGCAGCTATGGATAATCGTCCGCTGAAATTTGAAGAATTTGAAGCAATGCAAAACCAAGTGATTTATGTATCGGCAACTCCAGCTGATTATGAATTACAGAAATCCGAAGGAATTTATGTAGAGCAGATTATTAGACCAACAGGTTTAGTAGATCCTGTAATTGAAATAAGACCCAGTTTGAATCAAATTGACGATCTAATCGAAGAAATTCAACAAAGATGTGAGCTAGATGAACGTGTGTTGGTTACTACATTGACCAAAAGAATGGCGGAAGAACTAGCCAAATATTTGACAAAAGTAAGTGTTCGTTGTCGCTATATTCATTCGGACGTTGATACTTTGGAGCGAATTGAAATCATGCAAGATCTACGAAAAGGCCTATTTGATGTTTTGATTGGGGTTAATTTACTGCGTGAAGGATTGGACTTGCCCGAAGTTTCACTTGTTGCCATTTTGGATGCTGATAAAGAAGGATTCTTACGAAGTCATCGTTCCTTGACCCAAACCATTGGGCGAGCAGCGAGAAACCTTAACGGAAAAGCCATTATGTATGCTGATAAAATTACGGCTAGCATGCAAAAAACGATTGATGAAACAGAATACAGAAGAACGAAACAAATTAATTTCAATACAGAGAATAATATTGTTCCTCAAGCTTTAAATAAAAAAATCGAAAGTGCTTTTACCAATAATAAATTGGTTGAATATGAATTAGGGCACACCTTAGAAACTGCTGCCGAACCAGAAAATGAATATTTGTCTAAGGCTGAAATTGAGAAACGCATTCGTGAAAAGCGAAAAGCAATGGAAAAAGCAGCTAAAGATTTAGATTTTATGCAAGCGGCAAAATTACGAGATGAAATTAAAGTTTTGCAGGAAAAAATTTAATTAAGTTGTTCTTGAAAAAGCCTTAATAAAACTTCTGGGTCAATTATTCCATTTGGGGATTTTTCCATTAATTTCAAAATACGATTTGTTGCACTAGGATTAAGCCCCATATTAATAGCGATTTGACGAATAGCTTCTTTTTCTTTTGGATGTAAAATGCCATCACAATGCATTAATAATGCTAAACGATAAAATTGCTGAATCCTCTCAAATTCTGTTTTTGCAACTCCACTGGGTAATTCTTTGCGAAATAATTCATTAAACTCTTCTCGACTAATTCCTAGTTCTTGCGCCACTATCCAGACAAATTGGTATTCTCTCTCATGTAGTCTCCCATCGACTAAAGAAAAGGCAATCATTTCAGATAATAATTTTATTTTTTCTTCTTGAGTATTCATCAAAATGCTAATTTTAGCTAAAATATTCATTTTTTTTAAAACTTAAATTTATTTGCTTTGAAAATATTTTTTCTATTACCATTGATGTTTTTTTTCAACAAATCAATTGCTCAGGAGAGTACCGCTTCTGGTCAGGTTTCTACTTTTATTATGGATATGCCCCAGTTGAAAACCACTAGAAAAATATGGTTGTATTTGCCAAAAGGTTATGAAACTTCGACTCAAAAATATCCTGTAATTTATATGCATGATGCTCAAAATTTATTTGATGCTAAAACGTCATTTGCTGGAGAGTGGAATGTTGATGAAAAGTTAGATAGTTTAAGAGCTCCAGTGATTGTTGTGGGTATAGAAAATGGTGGTGAAAAACGAATAAACGAGTTAACACCTTATAAAAATGAAAAATACGGAGGAGGTGATACTGATAAATATCTCGAGTTTATTGTAAATACGTTGAAACCCGAAATTGATAAAAAAATTAGAACAAAGTCTAATGCTAAAAACACAACAATCATGGGAAGTTCCCTTGGTGGCTTGACCTCTTATTATGCTGTTGTGAAATATCCTGATGTTTTCGGAAAAGCTGGTGTTTTTTCTCCTGCTTTTTGGATAAATCGGAATGAAATAAATGTTTTGACCAGTAATTCAAAAAAATTAAAAAATAAAATTTATTTCCTTTGCGGTGATTCAGAAGGGGACGATGATAGTATGGTAAATGATCTAAATAAAGTAGAATTTTTACTCAATACAAATCGTTGTTCTTGTTTGCATCTCAACAAAAAAGTAATCGTAAAAGGCGGAAAACATAATGAGAAACTTTGGCGTGATGGTTTTGTCGATGCCATACTTTGGTTGGGTTTTTAAATAGTTTCTGTGAGACTATAAAAAAGCGAATCTTCGCGAAACTGACTATTTTTTAGAATACTCTTTTTCCATTTGAGTAATAATACTTTTTATCGATTCAGAACCTATTCCTTTGGCTTTTATGACTTTGTTTTTATCCAAAATGTAAATAACAGGTGTTGTCACTACATCGTATTTATCTTTTAGATTATTGATGTGAACTCCATCATAAACATTAATCCAATCTAGTTTATTCTCATCAATGTATTTTTTATATTTCTCAAATTCGTTTTGAGTATAAACTCCAAAAACTTTTACATCTTTATTTTCCTTTCGAAAATCATGATACATTTCAAGGATTTTTGGTACTTCTTTTTGGCAATGACCACAATCTACATCCCAAAAAAGCAGAATTAAATAATCTGCTTTTATGTCAGACAATTTTGTGTATGTTTTTTCTATTTCGGCTTTATTGTTGTAATAGATTTGGGTTACTTCTTCACTTGTTTTAGCTGTGTCAAAACCCATTTTTGCAATTTTATTTTGATCGTTTACTTCGATCATGTATAGCTCAGGGGCAGTTTTTCCTAACAGTAGCGGTGATAAAGTATTTCCTCGGTTGATTATGATTTTGATTACACTATCGTCATAAACTCCTTTGGCTTTGCCAGTTTTATAATAATTATCGACTAAATGAACAAATACTTTATCCATCCCCATTAATTTATGAACTTCATAAGTTTTGGTAAAATAAACCAATAAAAGCATATTCATTTTGCTCCCTTGAGTTGTTTTACTCATCATTCGGTCAATTTCGACACAGATAGAATCTGGGTGCTGAACCACAACACTGTTGAAATATTTTTTTATTTTATTAGCAAAAAAAGGATTGTTCAGCATTGAATCATCTCGAAAATCGACACCGTCCCAAAAATGGTTTTTATAATAGTTATAAGCATAAATACTATCGGGTCTTCCATTGGCAGCTTTCGGGATGTCACTTGCCATTTTCTCAGTTTTTAAGTTGAGCATCCTGGATAGGTAAGTTCCTTTATTTTGCTCAATTGTTTTTAAATCGTTTTGAATGATAACTTCATTCAATTTTTTAGACTCGATTTCTATTTGTGTCGTAGAATCTACTTTTTTTTGAGCCCTTATGGATGTTTTATAGTTATTTAATTCTATGTTTTTGCTTGATACAAAACGCATATAGTCGAAGAAATTTTCATTTTGTTTCGAGCTAATAGCTTTTAAATTTTTTAATAAATCTAATTTGTCCGAAGTAATTTGTTGTTTTTGAGATTGCTCATCAATAATAAAATCAAAGTAATTTCCTTTTTCTTGACTCAGCAGAAAATAAACTCCTTTGTCTAGTTTTTTCTTTCCTGTAAAAATAATATTCCCATTGACGATTTTTTTACAAGTATCCGAAATATACATTTTATCGAATTGATAATAGGCTAAATAAGCAATGGTGTCTTTACAGTTTTTTAAATTGATTTTAATTTCATGACCAGTTTGCGCATTCGCAAATTGTAAACAAAAGAAGAGAATAAAACTGAATGTAATTTTTTTCATAAGGGGAATTATCATTAAGAAAGCAAAACTTTTTTGTTTTTCAAAAATAAGAGATTTTGGATGTAGTTGCTATACTCAATTTGAATATTTGGCAATGAAAATTCAAAAATGATAATTGTTAATTCACAATTCATAAAATTGTATCTTTGTCCTCTTAAAATAATAGAAAATGACTAATAACGATATATTCAAGAAACTTCGAGTTGCTTTGATGTTACGCGACGATCAAATTGTAGAAATTTTAGAGTTGGTAGATTTTAGAATTTCAAAATCGGAGTTGGGTGCTTTTTTTCGTGATGAAAAACATGAAAATTACAAAGAATGTGGGGATCAAATCCTGCGTAATTTCCTAAACGGATTGGTGATTCATTTAAGAGGGACAAAAGAGAATCCTAAAAACCCTAACGAAGTTTTGGCCAAACATAAAGCTCAAATTCCAAGAAAAGAAACTTCTAAGCCAAGACAAGAATTCAAAGCTAAACCAAAAGATCAAGAGCAATATAGAGGCGACCAAAGTCCATCTCAATCAGGATCAGGTTCTAAGAAGCCTGCTAAGAAAAAATTTCCAAAGGGAAATGGTAAAATTTCGCCAGTAGAAAAAGTCAAATTCAATTTTGGTAAAAACAAAAAATCCTAAGTAATTAGGATTTTTTGTTTTTAGGAACTACAGCTTAACATAGAACAGCCTACTTTATTTCGAGCCCAGTCAGGTCTTTTAGCAAACCAATCTTGTTTTTCGGGTTGTTCATCATAAGGTTTTTTTAGCAATTCGAATAGCTCATTTATCAAAGTATAATCGCCATTATTAGCTGCATCAATGCTGAGTTGCGCCATATAATTTCGCAAAACATATTTTGGATTGACGTTATTCATTTGTTCTTTTCTTTCAGTATCAGAAAGTGTTTCTTGATTTATTCTTTCGATGTAATGTTGCAGCCAAATATGCCAATTAGTCAAAGTGGTTTCCTTTAAATCGTTTTCATTATAAAAAGCTTCTTGAATTTTATTCAAAGTTATTTCAGCAGAATCTATTTTCTCAACATTGGCTAAGTTTCTAAAGAAAATGGTCATATCCGTTTCAATTAGTTGTAATAGTTCAATCAACCCCTCAATTAAAAATACATCTTCTTCTTTGACTATTTTGAGTCCCAGTTTATTTCTCATCATATCCAAATATCCCTTTTGATAATTGAGATTATACGAATTTAAAATTTCTTCTAGGGGTTTAGCATCATTAATTAGAGGATATAATGCATTAGCCAATTGATACAAATTCCACAACGCAATTTCGGGCTGATTACCAAATCGGTATCTTTTATATTGCCTGTCTGTTGTATTTGGAGTCCAGTTGAGGTTGTAATCATCTTGCCATCCATAAGGTCCATAATCGATGGTTATTCCATGAATTGACATATTATCTGTATTCATAACACCATGAACAAAACCAACTCGCTGCCAATGTATAATCATTTCCAGTGTAGTTTGAGTTACTTCATGAAAAAAATCCAGATACTTCTGTATGCCTTTGGTACGAATCGATGTAAAATGATGTTTGATAGTATAATCGGCTAATAATTGTAAAGTATCGTGATCTCCTCGAGAAGCAAACAATTCGAAATTACCAAAACGGATGAAAGACGGTGCAACTCTACACACAATTGCCCCTTTTTCTTCGGCTATATTTCCGTTGTACAGCATATCTCTTTCTACCAAATCTCCGGATAGCATTAATGAAAGGGATCGAGTGGTTGGAACTCCAAGATAATGCATAGCTTCGGCACAAAGATGTTCTCGTATCGATGATCGCAAAACAGCAAAACCATCAGCAGTACGAGAGTAGGGTGTAGGTCCAGCTCCTTTTAGTTGTAGTGTAAACAATTTGTTGTTGTTGGTCACTTCTGTTAGATTAATGGCTCTACCATCGCCTAGTTGTCCAGCCCAATTCCCAAATTGATGACCTGCATATGGCATTGCATATGGTTTTGTATCAGGATAGATTGTTTTTCCTGAAAAGACATTTAAAAAATCCTTTGAGTAAATATCCTCTGTCTTTAAACCTATTAAACCTGCAACTTCTTCCGAAGCATGAATTAAAGATGGATCCGAAGGTTCTTTAGGAATCACATATGAAAAGCAAGCTTTTTCTACCTGTCTTGGAATATTTCTTTCGTTTGGATCAGCAGGTAATTCGGTTGTGAAATTATTTTGGATATAAAGTTTCATTTCTAAAGTTTATTAGTAGAGTAGAAAACGGAGGAAGTTTAATTTATTACTTTTTTAAAACCTAACAGGTAGGGGATTAGTATTGTTAAAAACGAATCCTTAAATCTCAGTTTCTGGTGCGTCTGATGGATTGTTTTCTGTTGTATTATTATCAGTTTTTTTAGTTTTCTGCATTTGTTTTTTCATCTTTTCTCCAATAATATTCGAAGCCGAGAAACTAGTTACCATATTGTTAAGCATATCATTTGCTGCTTGAGGAGAATTTGGTAGCAATATTAAGTTCGAATTAGCTTCGGCACCAATGGATTGCAAAGTGTCGTAATGTTGCGTAATCACAATCAATGCAGAAGCTTCTTGCGAATTTATTCCCACTTCGTTAAGTACCGCAACACTTTCTACTAATCCGCGTGCAATTTCTCTTCTTTGATCCGCAATACCTTGCCCTTGAAGTTTTTTACTTTCTGCTTCAGCTTTTGCTTTTGCAACGATTCTGATTCTTTGTGCTTCCGATTCGAACATAGCAGCCGTTTTTTCTCTTTCAGCAGCATTAATTCTGTTCATGGCATTTTTTACCTGAATATCAGGGTCAATATCGGTTACTAAAGTATTGATGATGTCATAACCATAGGCCATCATTGCTTCGTTTAATTCTCTTTTTACCGCAATGGCAATATCGTCTTTTCTAGCAAATACATCATCCAAAATAAGTTTAGGAACTTCGGCACGAACCACATCAAAAACATAAGCGGTAATTTGGTCATGAGGATATTCTAATTTGTAAAATGCTTCGTATGCATTCTCGGGAATTACTTTAAATTGTACCGAAATTTTCATTTTCACAAATACATTGTCCTTGGTTTGTGTTTCGATAATTACGTCCAATTGTTGTATTCTAAAGTTTACTCTTCCCGCAATTCTATCTATGATTGGAACTTTTAGTTGTAACCCAGAGTTTCGGATACTTAAAAATTTACCAAAACGCTCAATAACAACTGCTGTTTGTTGTTTTACTGTGAAAAAAGAAGAAAAGAAAATAATTAGCGCTACGGCTAAAAAAATAATCACAAATGGGTCCATGTTTTTTTGATTTAAGTTAAAGTTGTTAGACGTAAATTTAAGACAAAAGTTACATTTTTTACTGCTTCTGTTCGTTTTAAAATACGTTGTCTAAATCTTAAAATCGCAAAACAATATTAGTGGTGTTTATTGAAAAGATTGTTCAAATTTCCATTTTTGTTGTTGCTCTTCGGTCAAAAATGACCAAGCAACAAATCGACTTGTTTTTTGTCCTTGAACCATATCAACGGTTTTGATGGTTGCAGCATGAACTTTAGCTAACGTTTTGTAAATACTCTTTAGGTTATCATTTTTAGAAACCAATGTAGTGAACCATAAAACCTGCATTGGATATTTGGCACTTTCAAAAATCATTTGTTTGATAAAGGCTAATTCGCCACCATTGCACCATAATTCGGTATTTTGTCCTCCGAAATTTAAAATAGGCTTATCTTTTTTGGCAGCATTCGGATTTAAATTACTTACTTTTCGGATACTACTTTTTTGAGCTTCTTCGGCCGAGTTATGAAAAGGAGGATTGCAAATCGTAAAGTCAAATCGATCTTCGGGAGTTATGATATTTTTAAAAATAAACCGAGATTCAGGTTGTTGTTGCAAACTAATAGCGTCTATTAACTTTGGATTTTTTTGAATGATTGCACTGCAATTTTCAATAGCTTTAGGGTCAATGTCAGTTCCTACAAAACTCCAATTATAAGTGGTAGAACCAATGATAGGATAAATACAATTAGATCCCACACCAATATCGAGCCCCATAATGTTTTCGCCTAGCGGAATGTTTCCGTTATTTGAATACGATAATAAGTCGGCTATATAATGAATGTAATCGGCACGGCCAGGAATAGGGGGGCAAAGATAATTTTTTGGGATGTCCCAATTTCGTATACCGTAATGAGTTGCTAATAAGGATTTGTTGAGTGTTTTTACGGCTATTGGGTCACTAAAATCAATTGTCTCAATATTGTATTTGTTTATCGTAACAAACTTTTTTAACTCGGGATTGTCTTGGGTCAAAAGGTCAAAATTATATCCTAATCGATGTAGGTTTCTAGGATGTAAATTGGTCTTTTCTATTTTCTTTTCTGATTTCATTGCCTTAATTTCGATGCAAAGATAAGAATTCCAAATTTGTAAATTTTGTGATTATTTGCAGATGAGATGGAGTGTTCTGTTTAGAAAAATTTAGATACTACAACTTGGAAAATGATAAATCTTAAAGTTACAAGAATTGGCTATGAAGCAAAGTTCATTGGCTTTGGAATGTAAAGTTAGTGCTTCGGATATTTTGTCTTCCTGTTTAATGATAACTTTGGGATGCAAACGGACTTCTATAAATCGTCCTGAACCATTTTCTAGAACTTCAAGAATTGCTTCTGCATCATCCTGATAAGAAACAATTTCGATTCCTTTTTGAGAACAAACATACAAATATGACATCATATGACAGGAAACCAAACTGCTCAATAATAAATCTTCGGGGTTGTATAAATTAGGATCACCTTTGAAAGCTTTGGCAGCAGAAACATTCAAAATTTCTTTTCTGTCAATGACTATTTGGTGGGTTTTGGTGTATTGTTTTGAGCCTAAAACAGCTTCTCTTGGAGTAGAAGTCCAATTTAATTTTGCTTTGAATAAATGTTTTAGACTCATGATTTTTTTAAAATAATAATCTTATAAAAAACGAGCAATTACAATTCCTAATACGATCATCGAAATTTTAGCAACATTAAATTTATGTCCTTCGCTACTTTCAAAAATGATTGTCGATGAAATATGAAATAAAATTCCAATTACCACAGCAGTGATTTGGGTATAATAATCATTCAGTTGCGGAATATAATCGGAAACGACTGTTCCTAGCGGTGTCATCACTGCAAATGTAGTCATGAATATAAAAATGGCCGTTTTGTTGAGCTTTGAATTGATAAAAAACATGGTCAAAATAATAGCAATTGGAAAATGATGAATTGCTATTCCTACTGCTAAATCATGATGATGACTCACAGGGAAACCTTCTAGAAAAGCATGAAGACAAAGACTGATGAATAGTGACCACGGTATATGATGCATCTTTTCGTGACCATGTACATGACCGTGTTCTGCACCTTTTGAGAAAAATTCTAAGATAATTTGAAATAAAATCCCGATCATTATAAAAAGACCTATGCTATGATCGTGACTTTCGTAAACCTCAGGTAACAAATGCATCACTGTAAGCGAAAGTAAAAATGAACCGCTAAAGGCTAATAGTAACTTAAGATTTGTCTTGTTTTTGGGCTTAAAAAATAAAGCCATAAAATAGCCAATTAATACAGAAAATAATGGTAATAGGTAATTCATTTTGATTTTTTTCGTTTATACGTTTAAGCCTTTTTGATTGATTGTTGCGTTTTTGTTATTTGAAAATCATAATCAATCGTTCACTCTCTGTTTTGTGGAATTTTTTTAATTTATAATCGCCAAAAATATCCAATAAATAAATTCCTGCTTCTTCCATCATTGACTCAAAATCTTTTAGTGTTAGCGCTTTTACTTTTTCAGTAAAATGAAATTGACGCCCTTTGTCTTCAAAATCTATTTCTTTGTAGATATGGCCATCACTTACATATCTTTTGATATGAAAATCAATACCTTCGACAGTTTTTACTTCTTCTGGAACCAAATTTGCAATTACGTTATTGACATTCATAAAATCGATAACGGCAAAACCTTGTTCGGTTAAGCTTTCTTTGATGGCTTTTAATGTTGTTAGGTTGTCATCATCATTCTCAAAGTACCCAAAACTGGTAAATAAATTAAAGATAGCATCAAATTTATCATCAAATTTCTCGCGCATATCATGCACTTGAAAATGTAGGTTGGTGTTTTGGTTTTTATTGGCTTCGGCTATACTGTTCTCAGATAAATCAGCCCCAATAACATTAAACCCCAATTGGCTTAAATAAATAGAATGTCTGCCTTTGCCACAACACAAATCCAGTACTTTTGCTTTCTCCGGAAGATTTAGATAATGCGTTAGATTATCCATAAAAATTTGAGCCTCTCTATAGTTTCTTTCTTTGTAAAGAATGTGGTAATAAGGAGTATCGAACCAAGATGCAAACCAATTTTCGGTATTGGTGTTTTCTATTTGTGTTTTATAGTTATTAGAATCGGACATTTATTCTTTTTCAATTAATTTAAGTCCGGCAAATTTAGTGTATTTTTGCCTGAAATATAGCTAATAGCTGATTGTAATTAGTGATTAGTAAATAGGGATTGGTGATTAGCAATACAAAATGAGCTAGTAAGACGAAATCTATTTAACAGAAATAAGAATTTGTAGAGCGATGGAAAATAATTTTAAGATGGTTGCCAAAACCTTTTTTGGTTTTGAAGATATTTTGGTGAACGAATTGAAAGCTTTAGGAGCCCAAGAAGTAGAGAAGGGGGTGAGAATGGTGAGTTTTAAAGGAGACAAAGGGTTTATGTACAAAGCAAATTTGTCTTTGCGTACCGCTTTGAAGATTTTGAAACCCATTTATTCTTTTAGAGCCAGAAATGAACAAGATTTGTATAAAGGAATGCGAGGGGTAAATTGGTCCAAATATATCAATGCCAATCAAACTTTTGTAATCGATACAACAATACATTCAGAGCATTTTAATCATTCGGAATTCGTATCTCAAAAATGTAAAGATGCTGTTGTAGATCAGTTTAGAGAAAGAACAGGACAGCGGCCAAGTATTGATAAAGCGTATCCTGATTTAAGAATCAATATTCATGTTGATAAGGATCAAGTTTCGGTTTCATTAGATACTTCAGGGAATTCATTGCACCACCGTGGATATAGAACGGCTACCAATATTGCTCCTATTAATGAGGTTTTAGCCGCTGGAGTTTTATTGCTTTCGGGTTGGGATGGGCAAAGTGATTTTTTGGATCCGATGTGTGGTTCTGGAACTTTCTTGGTTGAAGCAGCTATGATTGCTTGTAATATTCCAGCCAATATTAATCGTAAGGAATTTGCTTTTGAAAAATGGAACGATTGGGACAATGAATTGTTTGACCAAATTATGAATTCGTTGATGAAAAAAGTACGTGAGTTTCATTACACTATTAAAGGATACGATAAGGCGCCCTCAGCGGTTCAAAAAGCCAAAGACAATGTTAGAAATGCTAATTTGTCCGATTATGTTACGGTTTCAGAAGATAACTTCTTTGATACCGAGAAAACAACACAAGGGAAATTGCATATCACATTCAATCCTCCTTATGATGAACGTTTGGATATAAAAATGGAAACTTTCTACAAAAATATCGGAGATACTTTAAAGAAAAACTATCCAGGTACCAATGCTTGGTTTATTACTGGGAATTTGGACGCTCTTAAATTTGTAGGTCTAAAACCTTCCAGAAAAATAAAACTTTATAATGCTAGTATCGAAGCTAGATTGGTAAAATACGAAATGTACGAAGGAAGTAAAAGAACTAAATTTCAGATTTCAGACAACAGTAATTAGAAATCAGATTTTGTAAATTATCCCCAAAATAATCCCGATAGTTTCTTTGATGAAAGAAACTTCGGGATTATTTATACCTAAAATAAATTCCTATTATCAGTGATGAGAAAATGTTTTTTGAATTTTCCATGATCAAAATCCAAACGGTTTGCTTTTACAGCAATGGGATAGTAATCGCCTGTATCGGCTGTCATTTTGATTGTTTTTTCGGAACTTTTGCTAAAATCAAGTTTGCCTCCTGCTATTTCTGTTAACTTCGCTTTTAAATCTGCTGAAATGGTATAATCAGTATCGATTTCGATATTCAAATTTTTGGCATACAAAATTCCAGTGATAATGATTACATCATTTTGATTGAGATTTTTGAGCAATACGTTATTAGGATGCAAAAAATCGAAATTAGACAAGTAGTGTTCTAATGCACCAATTTCTATTTCTTTGGTGATAGAATTATTATAGCTTACTGTTACACTCTTTCCGCTTTTGATTTCGGCTGAAATATCAAAATTTGATAGTCCAATAGATTTTAGAATGTCATCTAGAATTGTGATTCCGATATTGAAATTGAATTCATTTCTTTCGGAAGAAGTTACTTTTAAAGCTGTATTGGTAAATACCGGTAAATCGACAGTACTGGTAAAGGCATACTGCAACTGATCGTAATACATTTGGATTTTATCAAAATCCTTTTTCAACCACAATTGAGTAAGTTTATGATTTCTTACAGGGCTGTCTATCAGATCGTATCCGGCCTCTTTTAAGCTACTTGTTAGTTCCATAAATATTTTTTTGTTAGATTTTTTTGTTGATTATGGTGTTAGTTAATTGTAGTATTCTGTTGAGGTACTTAAATACTTTGAATAATATTTTCTGAACTTAAATAAAAATAATTTGTGTAAAGATCATGACGTTTTCTGTTAGCTACTCTTCTTTCGTCTTCACCATTGAGTATTTTTATGATGTCTTCAATTTCCTGACTACTGGTTAAATATCCCCAATGATCGATTACGTTTTGCATGACCTTGGTAAAAAAAGGCTCTTTTTTTGTTTTGTCATAAGTAATTCCAGTTACGTCCACGATAAAAGTTGATTGACTTAGCTCTTTTACGTTAGATGGTCCTGCTTTTCCTAATCTTTTTGATAAATTTTTTGTAGTTGTCGAAATGGTTAAAGCATCGTCTCCTTTGTGAATGTAGATGTGGGTACGTTGCCCTAATTTATGAAGTTTTGTAAACGGCTGACTATTTTCAAATGAATCAGCAGATACATCGGCATGTAATAGGATAATTTCGCCAACAAAAGGAATAATGTATTTTTCGTTTAAGCTTCCCATCATTTGTTTTAACACCTGATTCCCCATTGAATGGGACATGATGTGAATTTTTTGTTTGCAATTTTCCTGTTCGTACTTTTTGAACATAGTGTAGAAAAACTTATTCAGTTTTAGGTAAATTCTTGATAAGGCTTGTCCTGTGATAATGGAATCTTCCTTGTCGCTCCAATAGGTCAAAATTTTACTATTGGATGTTGGCCAGCTCAAATAAATTAAATGTTTTACATTAGAATTATCGCCTAAATATAACTCTTGAAGTTTTACAATATGTTGCAACTCCTCTTCGTGAGTGGTTTGATAACCATGAATAAAGAATAAGACATCAGAATAGGGTTTGCCAGTATCTTTCATTGAAATATATAAATCATAAAACATATATTCTGTACCTCCTAATTGCTCTTTTGGTAATCGATTTTCGACCACATCAATAATTTTACTATAATCTGGTTCTGTGAGATCGCTTAAAAGCGAGTAGGTGATTTTTTTGGTTGAAGTATTGACTTTGCACTCTGCAACTCTAAAATTGGGTAAAGCCGCTTTTTTCCCATCATTGCTAAAAGCTTCTTTTCCTTTGTTTGTTATAACTTCTCTATTGCTGATTAAATATGTACTCATCTGTTTTAAATCTTAATTTTTTATACCTACTTGTTTTTTCAATATTTTACAAACTCGCCACTTCCGGCATCGTATCTCATCGAAAATTTACCTAAATCGGTGAGTTTTTTTATTGTACCACGTACTGTATTAATTCTATTTTGATAATTGACATTACCAATGGTGCATAAATTAGAAAAGGCTTTGTCATAATTGCCATTAGTGTTTAAGGCAAGTACAATGCGATCACTTTTGGCTCTTCCTTGATGTCGAATATCACAAATCATCTGACAGACATTTGCTGGAGCATTGTCTAAGCCGTATCGTTTGTGATACGATTTCATATTCTCTTTATACATTTCTATAGCCGTCTCAACTTGTATTTTTCGATGGTTGGAATCGTTTGTAGCCCAGTGTACAAAACGAGCTGCACATATCAACTCTTGGTTTTCAACATCATTGAGCGTAGGATTTAGATAATTCATTAAGGCTTGTGAACTGGAATCATTTTCTAAGGGAGAAAGTATTCCGCTCGAGGATTTATAAAAAATTCGATTGTTGGATAAAACTAATTTAGGGAAATAGTCAGAAGCATTGGGTAATTGCAGTAACTTTCTGAAAAATCTTACAAAATCACCATTAGGGACATGTGCTGCATATTGCATAAAAGTAAAAGTGAATTGTGCTCTGTCATAGGTGTTTAAGCATTTAAATGATCCTGAACTTTCTGCCATTGCTGTTGGATAAATAAAATAAGCCCAAAAACCATATTCGGCTACATAATCTTCGGGTTTGTAAACTTGCCCTGTCGTTACCGAAGTGTTGAATAATCCAAAATTACCATCATACATGGTTTTGTTTCCAATAATGAATTTTGGTTCTGTTGTATTGATGCGTTGTGCATTGAAGGCTTTTCTCCCACTTGGAGTTATAGCGCTTGTAATAGAAAAGTCAATTGCCATGGTAGTTATTTTTAAAATTATTATAAACGTATTTTAAATTTACCGTAGGTTGAATTGTATATTGTGGGACAGTTATTATGGTTTTGGCAGTAGTTTTTTTTATTAGTCTTGGGTAATTTGTTTTACGGTTTCGATTATTTCAAATAATATAGTTGTGCTTAATTTTAGAACGAAAAGGATTTAATTTGGAGAAGTATTTCTAGAATGAAAATCTTAAATTTTAAAATGTATATTACTGGTTTGCAATGGTTTGTGTGTTTGTTTTTATTGAGGGACATAAATTTAGTACATAAATCAATACAAAAAACAAATTGTTCTAATTATTTGATGCAAATACAAAGAGGGTTTAGAAAGTTAGTTTTTACCGATGTGTATAAATATATTTGAATGCTTTTGGTAGAAAGTCTATATTTTCAATTATTTTTGAGAATTAATAAATTTAAATTTCTTTAAAATGTCAAAATTACAAGTAAGAGCTTTTCTTTACAATTTGGGGTGCTTCGCTATATTGTTTATTCTATTTCGTTATTTAGTAGCACAATACACAGGTTTGACAGGATTTTGGATCCCGACTGTAGCTTTTTTGGGAGGAACATTATTAGCCCCAAAATTTCAAGCTGCCAAAACTAAAGATGGAGAAAAATTATTTATGTCTTGGATATTTGTCAAGGGAATTAAGGAAATAGGATAGTCTAAAGTTGTATAAAAAAGGAGTACGATTGCATTATAAATCAATCGTACTCCTTTTTTATGATGTAATTAGAAGTTATTTTTTCTTAGGTTCTGTAGGTGCAGGAACTACTTTTTTCTTGTAAAGTGGTATGAAATAGGAAACTGTATAATTAAAACCGGCTCCAAAATTCCCATCATACGTTCTGTTGAACCCTGGTATGTAAAGGTTTTCAAAGTCACTTGGTTCAGAATTCATTAATAATACTTTTAATTGCAACGAAAAACCAACATAAACATTGTTAAATACTTTTACATTAACCCCAGCGGTAGCTTCCAGCCAACCAGCTGTCAAACCATCATAAGTTATATTGGCAGGAACACTAGTGTTTTGACCAAAATAAGGGTTCGGATTATAGATGGTAAAATCGTTCAATTCTTCGTTAAAGGCACTAAATCCAGCACGAACTCCAACAGTTATCATGTTTTCCATATCTAACCAATTGGTATAAGCATTGTAATTAAATCCTGCTTTTAGGTATGCTCCTTTTGTAGTGGTGTTCAACAAAGGATCTTCAATGGTGATGTCCTCGGTTCCTACTTCGCCATAAATGTAATATTTTCGAGTCAAGCGATAGTCAGCAACAAATGCTATCCCTTTGTAATTCGAATCATAAAAAGAACGGGCGATTTTAAATAAATCGGTACCAATAATCAAACCATAACGCTCGGTTTTGGGTTTGATAGTATCTTTTACTTCTTCGAGTTTTTTATCGGTACCCTTTTCTATAGATACTCCATTCGAACCTTTTACTATTATTTCAGGTGCAGTATCTGTTGTTTTTGGATTATCTTGAGCATGAACAAAAAACAACGACAACAAAAAGAAAAAACTAAAAGAATATTTTAACGATTGTTTCATTTTCGTATGTTATGTTACGTTGTTCAATTATTACATGTTTTATCCACATTTGATCTGCTGTTTCTGCATCTGTAAGAACAAAAGGACTTTTTGCATTTAGTTCAAATGTTGTTTTAAACCCGCAGGCTCTTGATACATATGAATTTTCACGAGTATAGTTAAATTCTAAATTATCTTCGTTTACGAATAACGGATTTTTGTTGCCGTAAAATAGAATGAATTTATATTTTACTTGATCTGTATTTGTATTTAAGGGGAGTAAAATATTATTACCACTGGTTACATACTGAGCATCTCCACTTGCTGAAGGTGACAAGACAACCCCTTCGGTCATTCCTTCTCCAATTATTTTCAAAGTGGTGACATCTTTTAATTTTGAAGGGTTGTTGTAATCATAAAACTGAACCAACATTCGTGGTGTTGTAGGAGTATTGGGATCACAAATATCGTCTGGTTCACAACTAGAAGATGCAAAACCAAGGATCATTAAGAAAGCAAGTATTTTTTTCATGTAATAGGCTCTTATCGTCTCTCTAAAAGTACAACATTTTCTACATGATGTGTTTGCGGAAACATATCTACTGGACGTACTCTTGTAACTTTGTATTTTTCGTCCATCAAAGCTAAATCTCTTGCTTGAGTAGCTGAGTTGCAACTTACATAAACTACTTTTTGTGGGCCTATTTTCAGGATTTGCTCCACAACATCTTTATGCATTCCGTCACGAGGAGGATCGGTAATAATTACATCTGGATGTCCGTGTTGAGCAATGAAAAGATCGTTGAAGACAACTTTCATATCCCCAACAAAAAAATTACAATTTCCAATATTGTTGCGTAAAGCATTAGCCTGAGCATCTTTGATGGCATCTGGAACACTCTCAACACCAATTACTTTTTTTGCTTTTTTAGAAACAAACTGCGCAATTGTTCCCGTTCCTGTATATAAATCATAAACGATTTCATTTCCGGTAAGCCCTGCAAAATCTCTTGTTATTTTGTATAATTCATAAGCCTGATCCGAGTTGGTTTGATAAAAGGATTTAGCATTTATACTAAATTTTAAACCTTCCATTTCTTCCAAGATATAATCTCTTCCTTTGTATAATTGAATATCGGTATCATACAAAGTATCATTTGCTTTGTTGTTTATCACGTATTGTAATGAAGTAATTTGAGGAAATTTTTCGACTAAGTGATCCAGTATCAATTCACGATTGTTTTTATCATCTTCAAAAAACTGAATCAAAACCATGATTTCGCCAGTCGAAGCAGTTCTCAACATCAAAGTTCTTAATAATCCTTCGTGTGTTCTCGGGTTAAAGAATGTCAGACCATTTTCATTGGCAAATGCACGAACTTCATTTCTAATAGCGTTAGAAGGGTCTTCTTGCAAATGACATTTGTGTATATCTAAGATTTTGTCCCACATTTTTGGAATGTGAAAACCAAGAGCATTTTTATTGCCTAAATCTTCCTGACTTCCAATTTCTTCTTCGGTTAACCAACGACTGTTCGAAAATGAAAATTCCATTTTATTTCGATAAAAAAACTTTTTCTCAGAGCCTAAAATGTTTTCAAACTCAGGAAGTTCAATTTTACCAATGCGCTGCAAATGATTCTTTACCTCGTTTTGTTTAAAAAACAATTGTTGGTCATAATTCATATTTTGCCATTTGCATCCCCCACAAACCCCAAAATGGTCACAAATTGGATCTACACGATGTTCGGAATATTCATGGAATTTTACTGCTTTTCCTTCATAATAAGCTTTACGCTTCTTAAAAGTTTGTACATCTACCACATCACCAGGTACTACATTCGGGATAAATATAACTTTACCGTCGGGAGCTTTTGCTACCGATACGCCTTTTGCTCCAGCATCAAGGACTTTTATTTGATGAAAGACAACTTTGTCTGTATTTTTCTTTGCCATGCCGCAAAAATAAGCCTTTAATTTATTTTTAGATTTTAATTTTTAATTTTTTTATCAAAAACGGCTTTCTAATTATCACTATTCAAAATCATCTTTCCAATCTTTGGTAGCGATAGACGAGGCTTTATTTTCGGAGTTCATCGTAACCCGAAGTTCTTTATTGGCTTTGGCATAATCAAAATGTGCCTTGAATCTATAAATATTGGTATTGTCGGTCTTATTCGGTACCATTTCTACAAATTCTAAATCTTTAAAACGACCGTATTTCAAGCTGTATTTGGCACCAATTTCTTTAACTTTTTTTTCAGTCGAGTTCGCAATAAGTTTTTCTGTTGCCTCACTTTTGTTAAAAGGAGTAAATTTTGAGGTGTTACAGGTCATCAAAATCCTTTTGCCCAATTCATAAGCTTTGTTTTTTTGAGCTTCCTGGTCAGCATTCAACTCGGTTGCCGAAATTTCATTGCCAATTTTTTTCCCATTTACATTTTTGGTTTTACAGGCAAAAACAACCAATAGACAGCTAATTAAGATATATTTTTTCATAGCAAATAGATTAAAGGTTATTATAAAGTAACGAAATTATTGACTAATTATTTGTGCCTGTTCCTGCTTTTCGTTTCAAATCCTCGTCCCTATGGCAACATTTCTAATGTAGCTGCAAGAGCTTCCTCTGGTCGCTTTGCCTCTACAAAAAAATATAAGCCATCGCGACTCCGGGTTTTTCACTACAAACGAAGTTCACTGAACTCCAATTAAAATTATAGCTAGTGATGTAATCGGGGGCAAGGGATAATAAGCAACAATGAGCTTTAGTTTTTAATGAATGAGAGAATGGAATCTAAAATTATTTTTTGCTGTTCTTCCCTGTCAATACGAGCTTTGTTATCTCCTAGTTGAAAGCCGTAGTAACCAAATTGGGAGTGATTTCCGCCTTCAATCAAAACATATTTGGTGGATAAAGGTAATTTCGATTTGTTTTGCTGTACGGCATTGGTTTCGGCCACACCATCATTAGAACCGTATATTTTCAGTACAGGAATTATCGAATGAGATAAATCAAAATCACGAGGATGTGTGATCCCCAATAAAATTAATTGGTCTATTAATTTTGGATTCTCATAAACAAATTGAGCAGCCATTTTTCCTCCTTTCGAGTGTCCCGCTAGAATATACTTTGTGGAGCGATCCTTAAACAGACCGATTTCTTTGGGTTTATTGTAACCACATGACGGAAGTCGCCAAGGCATTTTAATGATGATACTTTTGTATCCGTTTTCCGCAATTTTACGACAAAGTGGGGTATAGGCATTAGCTGCAACCATTGCTCCAGGAAATAAAATAAAGTTTTTTTGAAATCCTTTCTTTGGAGTAAAACAAATAAAATCTTTTGTGTTCGTTATCAAAATATCTGAGTTGCTTTACAGTACAGCTTTGTTTACTCCTTTGGTTTGGTATGAAATTACAAATCAAATCAACAAACCAAGCCTCAAAATAATCCATATCGATTGAATTGTTTTTAGTATGCATTGTTTCATTGTTAGCTTTAATTTTAAAGTCTAAAGATAATTTTTTTTACATTCAAATTTTATAGTATTATTTTTAAATAAGAAACATAAACCATTGATTATTAGTAGAGTATTAAAATTTAGTTAAATAAAACAAGTTGAAGGAATTTTTCTATCACAAAAAACTAAATTTGAGTAAATCAACAAAATTCGAACATTATGAAAAGAAACGCAACCGCAGTATGGAATGGTTCACTTATGGATGGATCAGGAACCTTAACGACTCAAAGTACTGTTTTAAATAATACGCAATACTCATTCAAATCCAGATTTGACGAAGGGGTAGGAACAAACCCAGAGGAATTAGTTGCGGCAGCTCATGCAGGTTGTTTTACAATGCAACTTACCGCTTTTATTGGGGAAACAACGGCTGCTATCAAAAGTATTGAAACAAAATGTGTTATCAATTTGTTGGAGGGAACCATCAAAGAATCACAATTAACTGTAACGGCCAAAATTGATGGGATTTCAAATGAACTTTTTCAAGAATTGGTAACCAAAGCCGAAAAAAATTGTCCAATTTCGAAATTATTCAATACCGAAATCTCGACAACGGCTACTTTGGTTTAAAAGTAATAAATACAAACCGCAAAGTTTTAATGCCAAGAGGACTTTGCGGTTAAATTAAGGTTTCATATTTTTTTCTTTTTCATTAATTCATAATTTATTATTGAGAAAAAATAAAAAAAGCAATCTGCTGTTATTTTGCCTAAAAATATTCCAATTAAATGATTACCAGTTATTATTGGGAGCCAATACATACAAAATGGCCGAATCAAAAAGAAATCTAAAGCAGCGGGATAGCCGAATTCCAAGAATAAATTTCGAATCAAAAGCAAAATATCTTTAAGTGTAACTTTTTCGTTTTGCTCTTGGTGTTTTTTATAAGACCTGTAAATCATAACACTATAGAATGCAAAATATTCCGAAAAGGTGATAAGGTATGCAGTTACTATTTGGCTGTAAATCTTACTGAATTGTGAAGCAAGCAAGGCAGCACTAGTCGCTGCCAATTCGGAATATTTGTAGCGGTCAAACCATTCTCTGAATTTTGATTTACTAGACATTTTATGTTGTTTTGTTTTTATTGGGAAAGAAACAAACTTAAAAAAAGAAACCTAACAGTTTTTTAAATCTGCTAGGTTTGTTAGGTTTAATTTGTTACGATATTTACTGAAATTACCAAAGTTGATGTGCTTGAGCTTTAATATATTGCTCGTAAATTGCATTCATTTTTTTGATTTTTTCTGGAGATAATTCAGGTAAATCATAAACAGATAAATTCGATAACACATGACTTTCTTTGGAAGCTCCTGGAATAATGCAGCTCACTTCGTTAAAACTCAAAATCCATTGTAAAGCAATTGGAGCTAAATTTGTAACTTCTGGGAAAAGCGCTTTTAGTGCGTCAACAGCTTGCAATCCTAATTCGTAATCAATCCCAGAAAAGGTTTCACCTTTGTCAAAAGCAGCTCCTTCTCGGTTAAAATTACGATGATCATCTGCTCCGAAAATTGTTTTCGAATCAAATTTTCCAGTTAATAAACCACTTGCAAGTGGTACTCTAGCAATTATTCCTATATCTTTTTTTTGGGCTTCTTTAAAAAATAATTCAGTCGGACGCTGGCGGAAAAGATTAAAAATGATTTGTACGGTAGTTACATTCGAATATTCGATGGCTTTTAAGGCTTCTTCCACTTTTTCAACACTCACGCCTAAATTCAAAATTTTGCCTTGATCTTTAAGTCGATCAAACAATTCGAAAATTTCTGGTCGATAGAAAACTTGAGTAGGGGGACAGTGCAATTGAATAAGATCAATGGTTTCTAATCCCATTCTTTTTAAACTGTCTTCAACATATTTTTGAAGGACTTTAGGTTGATACCCTTCATTAACGTGTGGGTTGATGTGTCTTCCGCATTTTGTAGCAACATATACACGTTCTGATCGAGAACGAACTACTCTACCAACTGCGGTTTCGCTTAATCCGTTTTCATAAACATCGGCAGTATCGATAAAATTAACACCATTGTCTATGGCGGTATTGATTAATTCATCGGCAGTTTTATCATTAAATGGAGACCCCCATTTTCCGCCAACTTGCCAAGTACCAAGAGCTATTTCTGATATATTAAAATTTGTTTTTCCTAATTTACGGTAATTCATTTTTTATTTTTATTTCTAAGTTTTGAGCTCTTGTATATGTTTTTTTTCTATTCAAATAAGTCTGATGATAAGTAACGATCACCACGGTCACAGATAACAGCAACCACAATTCCAGATTCTAGTTGGTTGGCAATTTTTACAGCAACCGCAACAGAGCCACCACTACTCATTCCAGCAAAAATTCCTTCTTCTTTTGCTAGCCTTTTGGTCATTTCACGAGCTTCGGCTTCGCTAACATCTATAGTAACATCTACTTTTGAAGCATCAAAAATTTTAGGTAAATATTCTTGTGGCCATTTTCTAATTCCTGGAATTTGTGAACCATCACTTGGTTGAGCCCCAATGATTTGGATGTTTGGATTTTTTTCTTTCAAATAGGTAGAAGTTCCGATGATAGTTCCTGTTGTTCCCATAGCCGAAACAAAATGCGTAACGGTTCCATCGGTGTCGTTCCAAATCTCAGGTCCAGTCGTTTTGTAGTGTGCTTTCCAGTTATCATCATTTGCAAATTGATTAAGCATTACATAGCCACCTTCGGCTACTTTTTTATCAGCATAATCTCTAGAACCAATTATTCCTTCACTTGCAGGTGTTTGAATTACCGTTGCTCCATAAGCCTGCATGGTTTGCGTGCGTTCTATTGTAGAATCTTCTGGGAGTACCAATTCGATTTCGATGTTGAATAGCTGAGCAATCATGGCCAAGGCAATTCCTGTGTTGCCGCTAGTGGCTTCAATTAGTTTGTCCCCTTTTTTTATGTCCCCTCTTTCTACAGCTGAGGCAATCATGTTGTACGCGGCACGGTCTTTTACACTTCCTCCAGGGTTGTTTCCTTCTAGTTTTAATAGCAATTTTACATTTTTGTTTGCAACTAAATTTACTGTTTCAACAAGTGGAGTATTCCCGATTAATTCGGTTAATTTATAGGTGTTCATGTTATTTTCTTTCTTTTATTTTGACTTCAGTTGTGGTGGTGTTTAGAACTATAGAATCATGAGGAATTGATTTGGTTACCCATGAATTTCCACCTACGATACTGTTTTTGCCTATCACAGTGTTACCCCCCAAAATAGTTGCATTGGCATAAATACATACATTTTTTTCAACAGTAGGGTGTCTTTTGGCATTTTTCATTTCTTTACTAACGCTCAGAGCTCCCAAAGTAACTCCTTGGTATATTTTTACATTTTTTTCGATTATAGTTGTTTCACCAATTACGATACCAGTTGCGTGATCGATAAAGAAAGGTGATGCTATTGTGGCTCCAGCATGAATATCGGTACCAGTAATACGGTGGGCATATTCACTCATTAATCTTGAAAAAAGTAATAAATCTAACAGGTATAATTCATGACTTAACCTATAAATGGCAATGGCATAAAAACCTGGGTAGGCTAGGTAAATTTCTTCAATTCCATTGGATGCGGGATCATTTTCTAAGATATAATTTGCATCCTGATTTAGATTTTCTAAAACACTTGGTAGTTTTTCTAAAAATTTATCCCATGCACTTTCGCATGAATGATGCGTTTTTTTGCAAGCAATAGAAGCAATTTCTTTGAATTGTTTTTCTAATTCATCAATGCTTTGGTCTAAAGGCGCATTCGAGTCGAAAAGAGTGTAAAATAACTTTTCGGTAAATGCTTCAGTTTTGGTTTTTATGCTGTAATTTATTTTGAAATCACTTTTTAGAGCATTGATGTTTTGGACAATCAAATCTTTGGTCATGATTATGAAATTGAATTGTTTTTTATAAAGGCATAAAAGTAAGGTGTTTTTTAGAAAAAACAGCAACGATTTCCGAAAGAATTAGCTAGAGGAAAGGGTTTTGAAGGATATAAGTAGATTGTGGTATGCTACAACTTTAGAGTAGATTGAAGTATTGAAGTCATGATGTGATAGCCATTTTTGTTGGGATGTACTCCATCTTCTGAATAGATTGATTGTAATCCTTTTTGCCGATTAACCATTACTGAATAATAATCTACATATAGAATATCATTAACATTTGCATATTGCAGGATCATCCCATTTAATTTTTCGATTTTTTCTGCAGGATTTAAGCCTTTTTGCCAAGGATAGTCTGAAGCAGGTAGGATAGAGGATAAAATAGGTTTTATGTTGTTTACTTTGGCTAATTCGCACATCGAAATTAGATTACCAAGAATCGTTTCGAGTGTTGTATGTCCTGTATTTCCAGCGATGTCGTTTGTTCCAGCCAAAATAATTACAGCTTCGGGATTCAATTCGATTACATCAGGTCTAAAACGAATTAGCATTTGTGAGGTAGTTTGCCCGTTTATACCTCTGTTTATAAGTTTTTTGTCTTTGAAAAAAAGTAAATTATGGGTTTCCCAGCCTGCTATAATAGAGTCTCCAAAAAACACAATTTTTTTTTCATTCTTGGAACGATTAATGATTTGATTATTTTCATTTTCGTATTTAGCTAAATAAGCCCAATCTAAATTTTTCTTTTTTCCAAACATGCTAGCGTATAATGTCGTTTTGATATAGAGTATCAAAAATAAGACTAATTTGCTTTATAGAATTAAATTGAATTTCTGTTTAAAAAAGAAATTCTTCCTGTTCTTCTAGATTTTCAATACAGTTTTCAATATCATTGATAAATAAATCTATTTGTTTTTTCGTAACATTTGGCATGCAGATAAGATGTGATACATCTCCTTCTGTTGCTAATTGCCATTTAGATTTAATTGAGGAGTGTAATTTTGGGAAGACAACAGTAATGGCATTTGGGTTTCGCCATGCAGGAATTCCAATTTCTTTTAGCCTTTTTTCACAGTATTCTGCTGTTTCAAGACTTTGTAGATATCGTTCTTTTAAGCCTTCAGTACCCATTTTTTTCAAGGCATACCATAAAAATAAAGGGCAATGGCCGTTTCTTGAACCGGTTATTGTGGTATCGAAAGAGCCAATATAGGAGATGCCTTTTGAGATTCTATCTCGGTTGGATCGTTTGGTGATAATGACACCAGATGGAATTGGAGATCCTATAAATTTGTGTCCACTGATAGAAATGCTATCGGCACCATCCTTGAAATCAAATGGCAATTGAGGTTCTATAAAAGCGCCATAACTGCCCGATAATGCTGCGTCACAATGGATATAACTGTCTTGTATGGCTAAATTTTTTATGATCTCTTTTATTTTTGAAACATCATCTTTTGCTTCTTTCATGGTAGTTCCAAAAGTTGTTAGCACTATGGCTGGTTTATGTCGGTTCATTTTTAAGGTATTTTCAAAATCAGCATAATCGATTTCGCCATTTTCTTGTGAACGAATAACGATGCTTGGAATGTTTAGCAGATGAATGTTTTTTCGGACACTATAATGGGTAGATTCTGAATAATAGACCATGGCTTTTGGATATAATTCACGGGCAAGGTAGAGTCCGTATAAATTGCTTTCAGACCCACCATTGGTAACATAACCCCAATAATCTTTTGGATTGGCTCGGAATAATTTCGCAAAAAAACTTACAACTTCTCTTTCTAATTCATGTGTTTGTACTTTATATGTGCAATCTTCAAAAGGATCACCTAAGTTGTTGATTGGGAATTTTAGGAAAGTATCAATTTCAGAATAATCAAAATCTTTGGATACGGGATATCCCAGAAAATTATCCCTAGCATTCTCTAAATATTTTTCTAATTCGATCAGCTTTTGATTGTCGAATTCGGTCAATGATTTTGTAATGGCTCTCATAATATTCATTTTACTGTAAAATTACTTTTAATGATTGTATAATCTTTATCTATGTATAAAATCAAAATATAATTCTAAATTTGTTATACTATTTAGAATTTAAATATCGTTTGATGAATTTAAATTTTTAGAACCATATAATTATTCTGAAGAATGGATGCTATTGATAGAAAAATTTTGATGCTTTTGCAACGTGACGCAAAGCTAAACACCAAAGAGATTGCTGAAAAAGTGGGATTGTCTGTCTCTCCAACTTTCGAAAGAATAAAAAAGCTCGAGCAAAAGAACTACATAAAAGGCTATGTAGCTCTATTGGATGCTACAAAAATTGGGAAATCGATAAGTGTATATTGCCAAGTTACTTTGGCGGTGCATTCGAGAGAATTAATAGACGAATTTAAACAGCAAATTTCGATTTTGCCAGAAGTGAATGGCTGTTTTCATGTTTCTGGTAATTATGATTTTTTATTGAAAGTTATTGTTAATGATATGAATGAATATCAAAAATTTGTAATTGAAAAATTATCGGTTATTAAAGGAATTTCGAACGTACAGAGTTCTTTTGTATTGGAAGAAATTAAAAATGATTTTGCTTATAATTTATAGTAGGATTTTAAAAGAACAAACCGACTTGTATTTACAAATCGGTTTGTTTATTTTTTTATTCAAATAAACCTTCGATACTTAAATAGCGTTCTCCAGTGTCATAACAAAATGTAAGAACTTTGGATCCAGCTGGGATTTCTTTTAGTTTTTTGGCAACTGCTGCTAATGAGGCACCAGATGAAATTCCTAGTAAAATTCCTTCTTCTTTAGCTGCTCTTTGTGCATATTCGAATGCTTCATCTTTGCTAACAGTAATTGCGCCATCTAGAGCGTCTGTATGTAAATTGGTTGGGATAAAACCCGCACCAATCCCTTGAATTGGGTGAGGGGAGTGTGTTCCTCCGCTTATTACAGGTGATAATTCTGGTTCTACAGCAAAGACTTTTATATTAGGAAAATGTTGTTTTAAGACTTCGGCACAACCCGTGATATGACCACCAGTTCCTACTCCAGTTATTAAATAATCTAAACCGTCAGGGAAAGCATTAATAATTTCTTGCGCTGTTGTTTTTTTATGAATATCTATATTAGATTGATTTTCAAATTGAAGTGGAGACCATGAACTTGCTATTTCTGATAGTAATTCTTGAGCTTTTTCTAAAGCACCATTCATCCCTTTTTCGCGAGGAGTTAGTACAAATTCTGCCCCATAAATGCTCATTAGTCTGCGTCTTTCAATTGACATTGATTCTGGCATTACCAAAATTAAACGGTAACCTTTTACAGCCGCTACCATTGCTAATCCTATTCCTGTATTTCCAGATGTAGCTTCTATGATGGTGCTACCTTTTTCTAGAATACCTTTTCTTTCAGCATCTTCTACCATCGAAAGTGCAATTCTGTCTTTGATACTGGCTCCTGGATTGGTTTTCTCTAGTTTAATCCAAACATTAGTATTTGAACCGTATAATTTGTTGATTTTAACGTGGGGAGTGTTTCCAATAGTTTCTAAAATGTTATTATGTGTCATTGTATCGTGTTTTAAGTTGAGTAAATATAGCGTTAAAATTTATGTTTTCAAAGCAAAACTTCTGTTAATCCTATAAAATTTATAGAATTTTATATAAAAGAAAACCCGATTTGAATTTTCAAATCGGGTTTCTTAGTGTATAGTTCTTTGTGATTACAAATGAATTACTTCTCCATAAGCATCAGCTACAGCTTCCATAACTGCTTCACTCATAGTTGGGTGAGGGTGAATGGCTTTTAGGATTTCGTGACCAGTAGTTTCTAGTTTACGAGCTACTACGGCTTCGGCAATCATATCAGTAACACCAGCACCAATCATGTGGCATCCTAGCCATTCTCCGTATTTAGCATCGAAAATTACTTTTACAAATCCGTCAGCATTTCCAGCTGCTTTTGCTTTTCCTGAAGCTGAGAATGGGAATTTACCGATTTTTAATTCGTATCCTTTTTCTTTAGCTGCTTTTTCTGTCAAACCAACAGAAGCGATTTCTGGGGTTGCATATGTACAACCAGGAACGTTTCCGTAGTCAATTGGTTCTACGTGTAAACCTGCAATTTTTTCAACACAATTGATTCCTTCTGCAGAAGCTACGTGTGCCAAAGCTTGTCCTGGCGTCACATCTCCAATTGCATAGTATCCTGGGATATTGGTTGCGTTGTATGCATTTACTAAGATTTTGTCTCGATCTACAGCGATTCCAACTTCTTCTAAACCGATGTTTTCAATATTAGTTTTGATTCCTACAGCAGATAATAAAATATCAGCTTCAAGAACTTCTTCGCCTTTTGCAGTTTTAACGAAGGCTTTTACACCAGCTCCAGCAGTATCGATGCGCTCTACAGAAGAGCTTGTCATAACTTTGATTCCTGATTTTTTTAAAGAACGTTCGAATTGTTTTGAGATATCTTCGTCTTCTACAGGAACAACATTTGGCATGAATTCTACGATGGTTACATCAGTTCCCATTGAGTTGTAGAAGTGAGCAAATTCAACTCCAATAGCTCCAGAACCTACAATAATCATCGATTTTGGTTGTGTTGGTAATGTCATTGCTTGGCGGTATCCAATTACTTTTACACCATCTTGTGGTAAGTTTGGCAACTCACGAGAACGAGCACCAGTAGCAATAATTATGTGATCAGCACTGAATTCAGTAACTTTTCCGTCTTTATCAGTTACATCAAGTTTTTTCCCAGGTTTTAATTTTCCAAAACCTTCGATAACGTCAATTTTATTTTTTTTCATCAAGAATTGAACTCCTTTGCTCATTCCTTCAGCAACACCTCTACTTCTGCCTACAACAGCTGAGAAATCTTTGTCAAATTCTTTTACAGTAAGTCCGTAATCTGAAGCGTGTTTTAAATAGTCAAAAACTTGTGCTGATTTTAGTAATGCTTTGGTTGGAATACATCCCCAATTTAAACATACCCCCCCAAGGTTTTCTTTTTCTACAACAGCTACTTTGAATCCTAATTGAGAGGCTCTAATTGCTGTAACATATCCTCCAGGTCCACTTCCTAAAACTATAACATCGTATTTCATTTTGTGCTTGTTTATTTGTTATTTGTACAAAATACAGTCGGCTAGGCCTCGTGTCATTTCAAATTTTTTATTTGTTTTATTATTGGTGAAATGCAGTCGCTAATGCTCGTGCCATTGTTTTGTGTTTTTTTTATCAGAATTAAAATGTGACATGAAAAACATATTTCATTTTAATGGTTGTTTAATGATAAATAGCGATTGCGAATTTAATGATTTATTTGTTTATTGAGAAATTTAACAGAAACAAAGTTTTTGGCTATTTTGTTATAAAATAGTGTTTGAATTTGAGGTGTTAAATTGCGAATCATACAAATTTTTGTAATATCCTTTTTCTTGATTTAGTAATTCCTGATGACTACCTTGTTCTACAATATGGCCTTTATCCATAACTACAATTTGATCTGCTGTTACGATGGTTGCCAAGCGGTGGGCGATTACAATAGAGGTTCTGCCTTTCGTGATAGTTTCGGTTGCACGTTGTATTAATTCTTCAGAATAGGTATCTATAGATGAGGTAGCTTCGTCTAGAATAAGAATACTTGGGTTACTTACATAGGCTCTCAAAAAAGCAATGAGTTGACGTTGACCTGACGAAAGCATAACTCCTCTTTCTTTTACATCAAAATCATAATTATCGGGCAAACTCATGATAAAATCATGGACTCCAATTTTTTTGGCTGCTTCTATTACTTGTTCTCTTGTGATTTCTGGATTATTGAGTGTGATGTTGTTGTAAATGGTGTCAGCAAAAAGAAAAACATCTTGTAATACAACAGCAATTTGTTTTCGTAAAGAACTTAAAGTGTAATTCTCGATATTGTGATTGTCGATGTATATAGAACCACTATTAATTTCATAAAAGCGATTTAATAGATTGATAATGGTTGATTTTCCTGCACCTGTAGAGCCTACAATAGCGATAGTTTGCCCTGCCTTTACTTCTAGATTTATTCCTTTAATTACTTCTTCATTTGGGATATAGCCAAATCGAATGTCTTCAAAACGTATGGCTCCGTCAAATAAAGGAGCTTCAATTGTTCCAGTGTCTTGTATCTGGTCTTGAGTATCTAAAATGTCAAATACACGATTTGCTGCTATCATTCCTAATTGCATCTCGTTGAATTTATCGGCAATTTGTCGCAAAGGATTAAACAACATTCCGATAAACATTGTGTAAGAAAATAGATCTCCAAAAGTGGTGAATTTGTCTCCATCTAAAATATGAAATCCTCCGTAAAGTACAATAAATCCTAATGTTAAAGAAGAAATGATGTCCGCAATTGGAAAAAAAATGGAGTTGTATAAAATGGTTTTGATCCAAGCTTTTTTGTGTTTATCATTGATGGATTTGAATTTTTCTGCTTCAATATCTTCGCGATGAAATAATTGCACTATTTTCATTCCAGTTACTCTTTCTTGTACAAAGGAATTCATATTGGCAATTTGTGTTCGAACTTCTTCGAAAGCTACTTGCATTTTTTTCTGAAAAATACGTGTGATATAGACCAAAATTGGCATAGCCACAATTACAATCCATGTTAGTTTCCAGTTCATGTAAAACATAAAAATAAGTACTACCAGCATTTTCATCATATCACTGATAATCATAAATAACCCTTGGCTGAAAATACGTGCGATGGCTTCTATATCGGACACGGAACGAGTTACCAATTGACCTACTGGGACAAGGTCGAAATATTTCATTCTAAAACTCATTAGGTGTTTGAATAATTTGACACGAATATCTTTTACAATATCTTGTCCTAGCCAGTTTGCCCAATACACAAAGAAAAATTGTGCTAAAACTTCGAGCAAAAGAACAATTCCCATTAATGTAATGTAGATTAATAAACCATTTTGGTCTTTAGGTTGTATATAACTATCTACTGTTTGTTTTAATAAATAGGGGCGAATTGCAGCGAAAATAGAAAGGGAAATTGCAAAAATAACAACACCATTAAAACGCCATTGATAGGGTTTTGTGTATTTTAAAATTCTTTTAAATAATCGGGTGTCAAATGCTTTTGCTTCCATATATATTTTGGATCAATGTCTTGATTTTTTGTGCAAATTTAAAATTTTAATTTCGTAAAGATTTGGTGTTCTAATGTCGCTATGTTAAATAATTGTATTCGATTTTGGTTAAATACAATCCGTGTGCTGGAACTGAAAATCCTGCTTTTTCTCTGTTTTTACTTTTTATAATCGTTTCAAAATCAGTCAAGGTGATTTTGCGTAAGCCAATGTTAATTAAAGTTCCAACAATAGATCGAACCATATTTCTTAAAAAGCGATTGGCTGAAATGGTGAAGACTAATTTGTTGTTTTGTTTAGATTCGTTTTGGGTCCAGTACGCTTCAAATATAATACAATCAAAAGTGTTTACGTCTGTATTTACTTTAGAAAAACACTGAAAGTTGGTGTGTTGCAAAAGTATTTTGGACGCTTCGTTCATTAAATCGATGTCTAGTTTTTGATGAAAATACCAACTCTGTTCTTGTAGAAATGGATCTTTGAAAGTATTGATGTGATATTCGTAGGTTCTTTTGGTTGCATCAAAACGAGAGTGAGCATCATCGGCTACGGGAATGATACTATAAATGACAATGTCTTTTGGTAAAAAAGAGTTGAGTTTATGAATTAAAACAGGAATATCTAAATCAGATTCGAAATCAAAATGAGCATACATTTCTTTGGCATGAACACCAGTGTCGGTTCTTCCAGCTCCCATTAAATTAATTTCAGAGTTGAGGATGATAGAAAATGCTTTGTTTAATGTTTCTTGAACAGATGGTGCATTAGGCTGGATTTGCCAACCGTTATATGGAGTGCCGTTGTAAGCTAATTTTATAAAATATCTCAATTTTGATTTTGTTTTTTGATTTCAGGTTATTCTGAACGAAATCAGATTTATTTTAAAAGGCAAAGATACTTATTAATTTTTTGGAGAAAGTGCAATCTGTTTTGTTTTAAAAAAAAAACATATTTTTTATTTGAAGCAAGAATCTTTAATTTTACCGAAAAACCCTAGCCCTGATAGAAGCGGTATCCTTTTTATTTTTTCTTTAAAAATAAAAAGATACAAGCGGATAGCAGGATTAGCTCCTGAAAAAAAATGAAAAAAATTCTCCTCCTTTCGGATACGCATAGTCATATTGATGATACAATTTTGAAATATGTAGGTCAGGCTGATGAAGTTTGGCATGCTGGCGACATTGGTGATTTGGTTGTTACGGATACTATAAAAAAGTTGAAACCTTTGCGTGGTGTGTATGGGAATATTGATGATGCTAAAGCTAGAGTAGAATTTCCTTTGCATAACCGTTTTTTTTGTGAAGGAGTTGATGTTTGGATTACTCACATTGGTGGTTATCCTGGGAAATATAATCCGAATATTAAAGCCGAAATTGCGATTAATCCGCCTAAATTATTTATTTGTGGACATTCACATATTTTAAAAGTTGTTTTTGATAAGAAGCATAATTTGCTACATATGAATCCTGGTGCAGCTGGGAAAAGTGGTTTTCATCAAGTGAGAACAATGCTTCGTTTTGTGATAGATGGCGAGGCAATTAAGGATTTAGAAATTATCGAAATGGATAAGAAAAATTAGTTTTCGTGCTGAATAATTGGGACTTTTATATTAATAGAAGTTCCTTTGTTTGGAGCTGATTTTATAGAAAATTCTCCTTTCATTTTGTTGATTCGGGATTTGATTTGATTGATTCCAAAACCTTCGGTTAGTTCTAGTCGATTGCTGTTAAAACCATTTCCGTCATCTTTTACATAGATGATTAGGTATGAGTTTGCTTCTTCGATATTGATGACGGCATTTGAAGCGTTGCTGTGTTTTATGATATTGTTGATTAATTCGGTAATTATGAAATATAATTTCATTTCGAAATCTTCATTGTATCTTTTTCTAATTTTGATAGAAGTGCTTAAAACAATTTTGATTCTTGAGTTCGAGGTTTTTTCGCATAAGTCTTCTAAGGCAAATAAAAGTCCAAATCGCACTAGTAACGAAGGCATTAATTCGTGCGATAAATTTCGAATTTGTTTGTGTGCTTCTTCTAGGATTTGTTTGGTTTTGCTAATTTCTTCGGGTTGTTGTTTTTGTTGTGCTGTAAAAACGTTTAGGTGCAAACCAGCCGATGAGAGTAATGAACTAATATTATCGTGTAAAAAAGTTGAGATTTTTTTGCGCTCTAATTCTTGACCGTCTATGGTTGCATTGATAATATTTTCTTGAATTTTACTTTGTATGTCTTTGAGTTTGTTTTTTTGTTTAAGATGTATATTTTGAAAGAAATAATAACCAAAAAGAATGATTGATACCAATACAAAAAGAACAACTGTAACAATTTTTCTGTTTTTGGATTGTTCTTCTTTTAGTTTGTTTTGGTTGCTTTTGTAGTTAGTTTCGATTTTGTCGATTTCTCTTTTATAATGATCGATTTCTAGATTTGTACCAATTGCATTGGCTTTGCTTAATTTTTCTTGGAGATTGAGTTCTTCGTTAATTTTGATATACAAACTAAGGTTTTCATATGCTTTTTGAGGTTGGTTAATTTTGTTTAGAAAGAGTGAATATTCAAGGTATGAAAAGGCTAAATCTGATTTTTCATCACCTATAGAGCCTAATTCTATTGCTTTTTTAAAAAAGGTATCAGCTTTTTCTATTTTATTTTTATTACTATAATACATACCATTAAGCATGTTTAAAGCTACAATTGTAGATTTATTACCAAAAATAGGTTGGTATTTGTTGATGTATTCTAGATAAGGTAAGCCTTCTTGGAATTTTTTTATATCAAAATAGGCCCAGGTAATGTTTAATTTAGTTAGAAATACCTGTTTTTTATTTAGAATTTTTTGATTTTGATGCAATGATTTTTTGTAAAAAAAGATTCCGAGATCATAATTTTTTTTGTCAAAACAATAGATATTTCCTAAGTTGTTGTAGAATTGGTTTTTTAGTTTAAAGTCGTTTGTTTTATTGGCGTAATGTAAGCCGAGATTGTAGTAATGTAAAGCCTTAGTGGGCTCCGAAAGTTCATCAAAATTGGATGCAATTATTAAATAAGTTTGTGCAATTAAATTATTGTTTTTGTTTTTTATAGCATATTCAAGTGCTACTCTACATTTTAATAAAGAGTTTTCGTAATCGCTATTGGATCTGTTGGTTCGAGCATCAGCTAGAATCTCTGTTATCTCGGAATTGGTAAGTGTTTTGTTTTGTGCAAAGAGATTAAGACCAAAAAGGCTTAGAAATAAAAAAATAAAAATTATTCGAAACCTTATTTTAAACATAATTTTTGTTGAAACGATAAATAAATTGAGAGGTAGTTGTATTTACTAAAATGTTGCGTTAAGAGATGATTAAGTGATTGTTCATTGCGTACTTAACGATGCCAATAGTGTTTTTGGCTTTTAGCTTTTTCATGATATTTTTTCGATGCGTTTCTACAGTATTGGTACTGATAAAGAGTTGCTCGCTTATTTCTTTGCCACTGTATTCGAGAGCTATTAAAATGATGATTTCTATTTCTCTTTCAGTTAAAAGTGGATTAACATTTGGTTTGTAAATATTGAGTTTTGGATTGTTTTTGGTAACATTACTAAATATTTTTTCTCTAATGGTTTCGCAAAAATATTCTTCGCCATTGGCTACCGCTTGAACGGCTTCTATGATACTGTCACCAGCACATTGCTTGGTTAGATATCCTGTTACCCCTAAGTCCATGATTTCTTTTATCAATTTCAAATCATCATAACTTGAAAGAATAATTACTTTGCAAGGAAACCCCTTCTCGGCAAATTCTTTTACAACCTCGATCCCATCTTTTTCGGGCATACTGATATCTAAAACAAGCACATCAGCCTTGTTGTTGATTATGTCTTGATAAACTGTTGTTCCGTTAAGAGAAAAACCAACAACTTGAAAATTTGGGACAGTATTGAGAAGAGTTTGAATTCCGTGAATAATAATTTGATGATCATCTGCAAGATGAATTCTAATATTCTTTGTCATATTTATTGATAACTTGATTCAAATTTATAAAAAAAAAGATATCTAACTAGTTAATTTTTAGATATAAATTTGAGTCTGAAAAAAATATAAAAAAAACCCGAATTGTTACATTCGGGGTTTCTTCGCACATTTAATAAATTAAATTTTATAAGTTTATCTCAATCGATCCACAGATTTTACAAGATCTTCATCCTTCTTAATTGCTTTGTTAGCTAAAACTAAAAAAACAATGGCTAAGATTGGTAAGAACATCCCAATACCTTTCTCAGAAACAGTTGCTGTTCCTCCAGATAAATTTAGTGAATGATAAACAAATAATCCTATTAAAATCAAATTTAATATGATATTCAATCTGTTAGCAACAAATTGAGTTTGTCTTTTTTTGAATGAAATTATGCTGTAAATACTTATTGCAGTACTTAAACCAAACAATATAGCATACAATTGGTTTTGCATGAAAAAATAACTCTTACCGTCTGCTAATGTCCAAAGTGGGAAAACAAATGGCAAAATACCTACTAACAAGAAGGTAAGTAATAAATATATAGTTTGAATTCTTTGTATCATGTCTTAGTATTGTTGTACAAAAATATATTTTCTTTTTAATAAATACTATTGTATGATAAAATTTATTTGTATTATTGCATAACATTTACCGTAAGCACTTCATACTGCGGCTCATTAAAAAAAAGATACTACCTAAGAATTCTTTCAAATTATTCCCAAATTAATTAAACAATAAAACATTACATGTTTGATATTTCTGTATTAAAAGAATTGAAGCTGGCTGAGCTTCAAGAAATAGCTAAAAAAGCTAAGACTATTAAATTTAATGGTGTAAAAAAAGATACTCTCATTAATCTCATTTTGGAACATCAAGCCGCTAGTGAATCGCAAGAATCAGTTGATAAAGTAGTCGAAGAAAAGCCAAAAAGAACTCGTATTGTTGCAGAAAAGAAAGTTGCAAGTTCTACAAATGAAGCTCCTGTTGTAATCGAAAAGGAGGATAATAATGACAATGTCGAAGCGGTAGTTTTAGAAAAAAAAGGCACGAAAAATCAGTCAACTACTAAAGTTGTAAAAGGGAATGGAAATACTGCAGAGAAGGAAGAAAAAGTTGTAAAGTTTAATAAATCGGCCTATGAAAAAAAGGTTGCCTTACAACGAGAAAAAGAAGCTTTGAAAGAAGCAGCTTCTAATGAAGTGGTAACTACAGAAGTTATTTCAGAACCCTCAACCGAGAAAATAGAAAATACTGTTCCTGAGCCAAAAACAAATCAACAAGAACGTAAGCGAACTGACGAAGCAAATCACACTAATAAAAAGGGACAAAACCAAAATAAGAACAACCCGAATCAAAACGGGAATTCGAATCAAAACGGTAATCAAAATCAGAATACCAATCAAAATGGGAATCAAAATCAAAATTTTAAAAACAAGAAAAACAATTTTAAAGATGCCGATTTTGAATTTGATGGTATTATAGAAAGTGAAGGTGTTCTTGAAATGATGCCAGACGGATATGGTTTTTTACGTTCATCTGATTATAATTATTTAGCATCACCAGATGACATTTATTTGTCAACTTCACAAGTTCGATTATTTGGATTAAAAACGGGTGATACTGTAAAAGGTGTAGTGCGCCCGCCAAAAGAAGGGGAGAAGTTTTTTCCACTTGTTCGAGTTTTAAAAATTAACGGACACGACCCACAAGTTGTTCGCGATAGAGTTTCTTTTGAACATTTAACTCCAGTTTTTCCCTCAGAAAAATTTAAATTAGACGAAAAACAAAATACAATTTCTACACGCATTATCGATTTGTTTTCTCCTATTGGAAAAGGACAACGTGGTATGATTGTAGCACAGCCAAAAACAGGTAAAACCATGCTGTTGAAAGAGATTGCAAATGCAATCGCAGCCAATCATCCCGAAATATATCTAATTGTTTTATTGATAGACGAACGTCCTGAGGAGGTTACCGATATGCAACGTAGTGTTCGTGGTGAAGTTATTGCTTCAACTTTTGATAGAGAACCTCAAGAGCATGTTAAAATTGCAAATATTGTTCTTGAAAAGGCAAAGCGTTTGGTAGAGTGTGGTCATGATGTAGTGATTTTGTTAGATTCCATCACACGTTTGGCCAGAGCTTATAACACGGTACAACCTGCTTCAGGAAAAGTATTGAGTGGAGGTGTTGATGCTAATGCTTTGCAAAAACCAAAACGTTTCTTTGGTGCTGCCCGTAATGTTGAGAATGGAGGATCGTTGAGTATTATTGCAACAGCATTGACTGAAACTGGTTCTAAAATGGATGAAGTTATCTTCGAAGAATTTAAAGGAACTGGTAATATGGAATTGCAATTGGATCGTAAGATTGCTAATAAACGTATTTTCCCAGCTATTGATTTGACTTCATCAAGTACAAGACGAGATGATTTATTATTAGATCAAAAAACATTGCAACGAATGTGGATTATGAGAAAAATGCTTTCAGATATGAATCCAGTTGAAGCGATGACTTTGATAAATGATCGTTTTAAACAAACCAAAACAAATGAAGAGTTTTTAATATCTATGAATGATTAAAGACTAATTTCATTAAATGATGTTTTATATAAAAAAACTCCAGTTTAATTAAAACTGGAGTTTTTTGTTTGAATTTTTGAAGATTAGGCTTTGCGTTCTAACAAAGCCATATAGAATCCGTCAAAACCTGATTCGGATGCTAAAATTTTTTGATCTTTAATAAAATTAAATTGTTTTCCTATGTCTGTTTTAAGAAAACGGTCAATTTGTTCTTGATTTTCGGAAGGTAATACAGAACAAGTAGCATATACTAATTTCCCTCCTGGTTTTACAATTTTCGAATAGCTTTCTAATACTTCAGATTGTACTTTTCGGATGTTGTCAATGAATTCGGGTTTTAATTTCCATTTAGAATCTGGGTTTCTTTTTAGAACTCCCAAACCACTACAAGGGGCGTCAATTAAAACACGATCTGCTTTTTCATGAAGTTTTTTGATAACCTTGGTCGAATCGATAATGCGGTATTCTATATTGAAAGCACTATTTCTTTTTGCTCTAAGCTTTAATTGTTTTAGCTTACTTTCGTATAGGTCCATTGCTATTAATTGTCCTTTGTTTTCCATCAAAGAAGCAATGTGTAACGTTTTTCCACCCGCACCCGCACAAGTATCAACCACTCTCATTCCGGGTTTTACATCAAGAAAATGTGCCACTAGTTGGGAACTTGCGTCTTGAACTTCGAAAAGTCCTTGTTTGAATGCGTCTGTCAAGAAAACATTTGCTCTTTCTTTTAAAACCAAAGCTTCTGGTTGGTCTTTTAAGAATTCAGTTTCAATGTTTAAATCCATCAAAATAGCTCTCAAATTTTCTTTAGTTGTTTTAAGAGTGTTGACTCTTAAAATTACTTTAGCTTGTTGGTTTTGAGCTGCAATTTCTTTGGTCCAAACTTTTTCTCCTAGTTCTTTTGTGCCTAAATCGTCCATCCAATCAGGGATAGATTCTCTTAGCGCTCTAGTTTTGGAAAGTTCATCAAAACGACCTTTTATTTTTCTTTCTGGCGTACCTTCTAGTTGTCTCCAGTCTGGAATAGGATAGCCTCTTAGTACAGCCCACACTGCAAACATTCTCCAAAGATTGTCTCTGTCATAGGGTTCTTTTACTTCGGCAATTTCAGAATATAATCTTTTCCATCGTACTATTTCGTAGATGGTTTCTGCAACAAATTTTCTATCAGAACTTCCCCAGCGTTTGTCTTTTTTTAAAGATCTTGCTACAACTTTATCAGCATATTCACCTTCGTTAAAAATTGCATTAAGGGCATCAATAGTAGTATAAACTAAATTTCTATGTAATCTCATTTTGAATAATTGAATTGCAAAGGTACTATTTATTGGTTAAAATTTATGAGTTATATTAATATCAAAAAAAAACACTGTGTGAAAACAGTGTTTTTTGAAATTATTTTTCGTTTTTAACAAAGACTCTTGTCAGTTCAATATTTTCTGGTGGATGAAGAACCATCGGAAATTTTTCAATTTTTACAGAGCTACTGTCTAAACCAAAAGCACTTTCTTCGGATAAACTTAATTTCTTGATGAAGAAATAGGAATTCATAATTAATTTCTCATGCCACAACAAGTCACTATCATTAGATAAGAATTTTTCGGATAAAACGAATTTGAAATCTCCGATAATGTTGTTCTTGTTTAAGGATTCGTATCTACTAGTGATATCTACTTCACCATTTTTTACCATGTCTTTGATAACTTCTCTAAACATTAGGTTGATTTTGGTTGGTTCTCTAAAACCTAAATTGAAATCAACTCGATATAAATCGTCTTTGAGTATTTCTTTTACTTTATATTCTGTTTTATATGGCTCAGATAAAATATTTACATGGACAAACCAATAAATATCGGCTCTTTTTGGTCTTTTCTGTAAAATAGAAAACATTACTTTTTCTTCGATCTCGTCAGATCGGTTAGCATTTGTCATATACACTAAATGGGTAGCGTATTTTGGGATTGATAAATCTGCACTTAATTCGCTTAATACCTTTTTGTAATCGTCAATTTTTACAACGTTGGTATAGCTTTTGTTAATTTGTTTGGCTCTATACCAAATTGTCATTACACCAATAAGAAGTATTGCTATAAAAAGAGTAACATAACCTCCATCGGTAAATTTTGTAACATTTGCAGCTAGAAAACTAAATTCGATTGAAAGATAAATAGTAATCAATGGTACAAAAAAATACCATTTTACACGTTTCATTATCAAATAATAGTTTAGCAATATTGTAGTCATTATCATACATAAAATTATCGCTAAACCATAGGCGTGTTCCATATTACTAGATTCCTCGAAATGCAATACGATTCCGATACAACCTAAAAGTAGTAGCCAATTGATAGAAGGAATGTATAATTGCCCTTTTAATTCGGTTGGGTATTTTATTCTTACTTTAGGCCAAAAACTTAATCTCATTGCCTCATTGATTAGTGTAAATGAACCTGAAATAAGTGCTTGGGATGCAATTACAGCAGCCATTGTTGCAATAACAATTCCAAAAGGTTTGAACCATAACGGCATTATTAAATAGAATGGATTGGCAAAATTACCTCCTAAAGATTGTAATGTAACTCCTTCGTGATGTATTAAATACGCTGCTTGACCAAAATAATTTAATACCAATGCTGATTTTACAAAAATCCAACTAATTCTAATGTTTTTTCTTCCACAATGCCCCATGTCTGAATAAAGGGCTTCTGCTCCAGTGGTACACAGAAACACAAAACCTAATGCAAAAAAGCCTTCTGGATGTATGCTTAATAAGTGGAAAGCATAATATGGATTAATAGCTTTGAAAACTTCTGGATGTAAGGAAATTTGATTAACCCCCACAATGGCAAGCATTAAAAACCATATCAGCATCATTGGAGCAAAAAATTTACCGACTAGTTTGGTTCCAAATTGTTGGATGGTAAATAAAACTACTAAAATACCAATAACAATTGGTACAGTATTGATGTGAGGAAAATAACCTCTCATTCCTTCTACAGCAGAAGATACTGAGATTGGAGGGGTTATAATTCCGTCTGCAAGCAAGGCGCTTCCTCCAATAATGGCGGGAACTATGAGCCATTTTATTTTTGTTTTTTTGACTAATGCATATAAAGCAAAAATACCACCTTCGCCGTGATTATCAGCGCTCAATGTGATTAAAACATATTTGAGTGTGGTTTGCAAGGTAAGTGTCCAAAATACACAAGACACTCCTCCTAAAACAATATCAGCATTAATGATATATTCGCCAAGTATGGCTTTCATTACGTATAATGGGGAAGTGCCAATGTCACCATAAATAATTCCCAAAGAAATTAATAAACCGCCTAAAGTTAATTTACTATGGAGGTCTTTGTGCGTTGCGCTCATTTATTTTTTTTTATATAAACTCGTCAAATTTACTGTTTTTAGATAAAAAAAATGGACATATTTTGTAAAATAATAAAAGAGACTTAATCTGTTAGGTTTAAGTCTCTTTGTCTTATGAGTCTAATTAAATTCTACGGTTGTTATTGTTTTGGCGTTCAGAACTTTGTGAGTTGTTTTCTCTTGAACTTTGATTTCTGTTTTGTGAATAATCTCTTTGATTTTGAGTTCGTTGAAAACTGTTTTCTCTGGAATTGTAAGAGGTATTTGGTGAATATTCTTTCTGACGTTGTGCTTTTTGAGTATTGTTTTCTCTAGTATTATTGTTCGTGTTTTGAGAATATTCTCTTTGATAATTTCTGTTTCTTGAGTTGTTTTCTCTGGTTTGATTGTACTCTCTATTTGATTCTGTTTTTGGAGAATTAAATCCTTTAGAATCGCTTACTCTGTTTTGATTATTGTTTTGATAAGCTATAATTCTTGAATTGTTTTCTCTTGATGTATTAACGCTATTTTGGTTGTAATTTCTTGAACTATTAGTGTTGTTATTGTAATCTCTTCTTGTGTTGTTGTAGTTAATAATATCTCTACTGTTGTTGTTAGAACGTGCTATTTTACCTTTGTAGTTGTTGCTATGGCTGTATCTTTTTTGGTTTAAATCATAACGATTGGTATAATTACTGTTTCTTCTAGTAAATGCATTTTGAGGATATCTTCTTTCGTAACTATTGCAGCTGTATGATGTGTAAATTGCTGGTGCACGGTAGCATCTTCTGTAATTTACATAATTGTAGGTATTACGATAATTTATACATCCATACACATTTTGTCTGTATCTGTAAACAGGATAAGGATTCCATGCTACATAAAATGAAGGATAGTAGTTCCATGTCCAAGTTGAGTAATATGGTCGATAATAACTAGTCCAGAAATTAGCATACACTCTTGGAGTATAACTATAAACTGGTTCGTAGATATAATTTAACCCAAACAAAAATGTGTTTCCAACAATTTGAACCGTAACATTGTTTTGCCTGTCTTTTTCGATTTCTATTGTGGCTACATCCTGATACAAATCTCGTCCAAGAATAGATTGGATTAAAATTACATGTGTGTTGTTTTCTACTGATTCAATTACTCTTAAATAATCTACTTGATTGTCATTATTTAAATCTAAATTTGAGATTTGAATTTTAGGATCGTTTAATCTTCTTTCGAAGTCGTTTAAGTCTTGAGATTCACCAAATATTGATGAAACTGCTGTTAAATCGAGATTATCACTAATATCAGCATTTATTGCGCTTACAGTTGTTCTGTTTTGAGCATTCATTTGAAAAGCGAAAAAGCTTGTGATTATTACGGCTAATTGTATTGTAGTTTTCATGATTTTTTAAATTATTTGTTCGTATTGTTGAGTAAACAACAACTATGCCACAAATAGGAGTTATCTGCAGTGAATTTTCGATTAAATTGAATTTTTAACAATTAATGTATAGAGTAATTATGAATAAATTGTTTTGTATGCTATTGATGTTTAATGGATTGGTTTTTTTGAGTGCTCAAAATTTAAACAGTAAAAAAAGTGAATTTATTGAGTTTAATTCTGTTCAAATCGACACTCTTTTTCAAGATAAAATCAGTATTAGAGCAATTGTAGTTGATGATGATAAGGTTTGGTATGCAGCTGATAAAAATAGATTTGGTTTTTTTGATTTAAAGAGAAATAAAAAGTTTGAGGATGTAATTGTAGAAGATACGCTCAAACTTGAATTTAGAAGCATAGCTAAAACAAAAGATTTTGTTTATGTATTGTCTGTTGGCAATCCAGCAATTTTGTATCAAATTAGTAAAGATGGGAAAACCAAAAAACGTGTTTATAAAGAAGTAAACAAAAAGGTCTTTTACGATAGTATGCAATTCTGGAATGATAAGGAAGGGATTGCAGTTGGCGATCCATTGGTTGATAGACTTTGTGTCTTGAAAACCATTGATGGCGGATTCACCTGGTATAAATTGCCTGAAAATAGCTTGCCTAATGTTTTTGATGGTGAAGCACATTTTGCAGCAAGTAACTCAAATATTGTTATAAAAGGAAATAATACTTGGATTGTTTCAGGAGGAAAAAATGCACGAGTTTTTTATTCTGCAAACAAAGGAAACACATGGGATGTTTATGATACTTCAATTGTTCAAGGAAAACAAATGACTGGAATTTTTACAGCAGATTTTTATGATGCTAAAAATGGTTTTATTGCTGGTGGTGATTATGAAATTCAAAATCAAAAAAACGGCAACAAAGCAATAACCGATAGCGGCGGGAAAAGTTGGAAACCTGTGTCAGAAAATGAAGGTTTCGGATTTGCTTCATGTGTTCAGTATATTCCTAAAAGTAATGGAAATGGAATTGTTGTTGTAGGTGCTTCAGGGCTAAATTATTCTGCAGACAAGGGTAAAACTTGGAAAATATTTAGTTTAGATTCTACTTTGTACACCATTCGTTTTGTTGATGAGAAAACAGCAATTGCTGCAGGCAAAAATAAAGTGATTCGTGTTAGGTTTAACTAAAATAATAATCCCGTTTTATAGTGCTTACAAAACGGGATCATTGAATTAATACCAAATTTTTATTTGGAACCTTTCTCTTTATATTGTTGAAGGAGTTTTCGGTTAAAATCTTCTTCGGCTTTTTTTAATTTGATAATTTTAAGATCAGGCAGAATTTCTTGAAGGTTTTTAATGAATTTTTGCCTTAATTCGAATTGTTCTTCTTCGTTATCTTGAATTTGTTTTAATAATACAGTGGCATCTTTTTCAGTTAGTTTATCGAAATTTTCGCCTTTCATTTTCTTAAAATAACTTTTCATCTTTATGTGCCTCAACTCGAATTGTTTGTCGTCATAGGCATTGTAAATCGGCCAAAATTTTTCAGCTTCATTCGAACTAAGATTTAATTCGGTAGTTAAAAAAGCAACTTTCATAGCTCTAATTTGCTCTTTTTTATCTTTTGACTTTTCGTTTTGGGCATAAAAATTAAAGCCTATAAACAAGAAAAGAAAAGGGAATAGTTTTTTTAATATCATGACTGTTGAATTTTAATTTATTTTTGATTTTCTATGACTAGGTTTTCAATATTTGGATTTGAAACGAGCATATCTTCTAATGTTTGAGTTTCTATTTCTTTTATTTCCAAAATTTGTATTCCTTTTTCAGGTTCAATTTCACCGTATAATTCATACTGATTTAATTGGCCTTCGGCAGATAAATAGTTTTCTATACTTGTAGTATCAAGCTCATTGTTTTTTGTGATTGATCTGTAGGTTATCGGAATCATTAATGCAATTGTAAAAACTGCTGCAATGGCCATTAATACTTTTTTTCTTTTTCTAAAAAGGGATACTATTTTTATTTCTGTTGGAGCTTGCGGTTTTGATGTTTTTTCAATCAATGTTGCTTGGAAATTTTCAAAATAATTCTCAGGGATTTTAAATCCAGATTCTATTTTTGTGGTATCATCTAATTTAAAAGGTTTCATTGTTTTTGTTTTGTTCTTTTAATAAAAAAAAAGTGGTTGGCTTTCTTTGTATTAAAAATTGTTTTTTAAATTGTAAATCTTTGACTCTGTTGTTTATAAAAGGTTTAATTGGAGGTTATAAAAGTCTCAATTTTTTTTACCGCATGGTGGTAAGATGCTTTTAAAGCTCCTACAGTTGTACCTAATATCTCTGAAATCTCTTCGTATTTTAATTCTTCAAAATATTTCATTTTAAAGACTAATTGTTGTTTTTCGGGTAATTGTGCAATAGCTTTTTGTAATTTAATTTGAATTTCATCTCCTTCAAAATAAACATCAGCTTTTAAATTGTCTATGGTTTTGTTTTGTAATTCTGTTGATGAAATTCCGCTTTTTTTTGCTTTTTGACTCAAAAAAGTTAAGGCTTCATTTGTTGCAATGCGATATATCCAAGTAAATAATTTACTTTCTCCTTTAAAGTTTTTTAAATTTTGAAACACTTTTATAAATGTATTCTGTAAAACATCATCAGCATCATCATGGCTTAAAACAATGTTACGAACATGTATATATAAGGGTTTCTGATAATCTTGCACAAGTTTTTGAAACGCTTGATTTTGCGTTTCTGGATTCAATAAACTAAAAATGAATTCCTTTTCGTCTTGCAATTTGCTTTGTTTAAGGATTTGATACAAATAAAAAGAAAAGGTTTAATTTGAATTTTAAATAAATTAAAAGTCAAATTCACTTTCGTTAGGTTTGGGGCTCGGAGCTGGAGCTACAGTATCTTTTACTACTTTTTTATAAACCTTTGGGATAATAACTTTTGGTTTGATAGGGAAATAGATTTCTGTTAACCATTTTGATGGGCTATGAGTTTCATTTTTACCAATTGTAAATATTTCCAAATGCGAAAACGTACTGCCAGTTTGAATATGATTCGCACTAGTGTATTTAGTGGTTTCGGCCAAAGCTTTATTTCGATAAGAAGTGTTTCCTTTTAAACTTGTTTTTAATGCTTCAAATGAAACTAGTTTCCCTGATAAGATATCGCTTCCAGCACTAGTAAAGATTTGTTCCTTAATTGGGATACAAAATGACACTCTAGTTAAGTCCTTAATTGTATCATATGTTTGATAAATAATGAATGGTCTTCCGTTTTGTGCAATATTATTGGTTTTGCAAAAGGATATGATTTTAGGGAAAACGGCATTAGCATTCTTGGTGATATCCGAAATCTTGCTTGTAAAGGATTGTCTTAAGTAATAAGTTTCTGTTTTTTTTACAATTCCATTTATAATGATTGAAAATGTAGTGTTTTCATAATCAAGTGTTTTGTCGAGATTAACCAAGGACTTGTCATAGTTTTTAATCAAAGTGTTTTTGGTGCCCAAATTAAAAAATGAGATAACTTTTAAAACGAAATCCATTTTTCCTTCAGATTTCCAAGTGACTTTAGTGCCGCCAATAGTATCCTTGAAACTCAAATAAACATCCGAAGAGGTATCTTTGAATTCCATTTTTTGAATAATACTGTCATTTGCTACGGTTCGCAAAGTTTTTATTGATCCTTTGTCATTAACACCTTCCCATGTAAATGTACTTCCAGCTCCGATACTTGATGGAGAGAAAGAAGTGTTTAAAGAACTGTCAGATAAGATCCAAGAACTGAATTTTGGCCAATTTTTATAATCATTGACGTAGTTAAAAACAGTTGCTTTCGGAGAATTAATTACTTTACTGCTTTCTATAGTGAAATTTCCTTTTTGAGTTGCTATGTAAATGGTAAGTGCCACAAGGCTCAATAGAAATAAAAGAAAAAGATATTTAATAATTCTCATAATGGGGTCAATGATTTTTTCTGTTGTAAAGTTAGAAATTTAATTAATTATACTCACTAGTATATTATAAATATGTAAAAATGTTTGAATAAAATTTGTAAGTATTATTATGTTTTATTTTGAGTATTGTTTTTTGAAGCTTTGTTAAAAATGCAAATAAGTAATTATTGGCAGCTTTGTTTTTATAATATATTTAAAGAATACGTATATTTGTTAGGTATTTATTTGTTTAATAATTTTAAAGAAGATATGAAAATGAAGTTAATAAAGACATTAGGTCTTTTTGTTTTTTGTACTTTTTCACTAGAAGGTAATGCTCAAAATGAAAAAAAGGAATTAGGTAAAACAGTTAGCAATGAGTCTTTTGATTTTTTTGTAGAACAATTTTCGGATATTAAAGTTTTGCGATATCAAATTACAGGTTGGGATGATCTTACCTTAAAAGAGAAAGAATTAGTGTATTACTTGACTCAGGCAGGCACTTCTGGTCGTGACATCATGTGGGATCAGAATTATGTTCATAATTTAAAAATCCGAAAGGCATTAGAGCATATTTATCAAAATTATAAAGGAGATAAAAATACTGTAGATTGGAAAAATTTCGAGATTTATTTGAAAAGAGTATGGTTTTCTAACGGTATTCACCATCATTATTCATCTGAAAAAATTAAACCAGATTTTTCAATTTCTTATTTTAAAACGTTATTAAACGAAACCAAAACGAATTTGGCTTCTGAAATTGTATCGATATTATTTAATGATGTTGATGCTAAAAAAGTAAATCTTGATGAGTCTAAAGGTTTGTTAGAAGGATCTGCAATTAACTTCTACGAAAAAGGGATTACTCAAAAAGAGGTGGAAGCTTTTTATGCTCAAAAAACAAGCCCTGATACAAAGAAACCGTATTCTTTTGGTTTAAATTCAAAACTAGTTCGGAATGCAAATGGTCAATTAGAAGAAAAAACTTGGAAAAGTGGTGGAATGTATGGATCTGCAATTGATAAAATAATTTTTTGGTTAGAAAAAGCTCAAAAAGTAGCCGAAAACAAAAAACAAGCTGATGCTATTGGACTGTTGATTCAATATTATAAAACAGGAAATTTAAAAACTTGGGATGATTATAATATTGCTTGGTTAGATGCTACCGAAGGTAATATTGATTACATAAATAGTTTTATCGAAGTGTATAATGATCCACTGGGATATAGAGGTTCTTATGAAGCCATTGTTCAGATTAAGGATTTTGATATGTCTAAAAAAATGGAGGTTGTTTCAAAAAACGCACAATGGTTTGAGGATAATTCTCCTTTAGCTCCAGAACATAAAAAGAAAAATGTAGTAGGGGTTTCGTATAAAACAGTGATTGTTGCTGGTGAATCTGGTGATGCTTCACCAAGTACTCCAATAGGTGTAAATTTACCTAATGCCGATTGGATTCGTGCTGCACATGGGTCAAAATCGGTTTCGCTAAGTAATATTATAGATTCTTACAATAAGGCAGGAGGGAAAGGACGTTTGCAAGAATTTGCTAATGACCCAGAAGAAATAAAATTGGCTATCAAGTATGGAGAGTTGGGTAGTAAGTTACACACTTCATTGCACGAAGTGGTAGGGCATGCTTCTGGCCAAATAAATCCAGGTGTTGGTACACCAAAAGAGACCTTGAAAAATTATGCTTCAACTCTAGAAGAGGGTAGAGCTGATTTGGTTGGATTGTATTATTTGTACAGCCCAAAGATTCAGGAAATTGGTTTGGTTGATAATTGGAAAGAATTAGGAATGCAATGTTATGATAGTTACATCAGAAACGGATTAATGATGCAATTAATTCGTTTGGAATTGGGGGCAAATATTGAAGAGGCACATATGAGAAACCGCCAATGGGTAAGTGCTTGGGTTTTTGAAAAAGGTAAACAGGATAATGTGATTGAAAAGATTACTCGTGATGGAAAAACGTATTTCAATATCACAGATTACGATAAATTGCATACTTTATTTGGTCAACTTTTGAAAGAAGTACAACGTATTAAATCAGAGGGAGATTTTGAAGCTGGAAAAGCATTAGTTGAAAACTATGGTGTAAAAGTAGATCAAAAATTACATGCAGAAGTTTTGGAAAGAAACAAACAATTTCCGGATGCTCCTTATAGTGGATTCGTAAATCCTGTCTTGGTTCCGAAATTGAATGCTAAAGGCGAAATAATCGCAATTGATGTGCAACAACCTAAGTCATTTGCAGAACAAATGTTAGAGTATTCTAAAAAATATAATTTCTTGCCTCTAGAAAATTAATGATATTTTTTTAGTTTAAAAGGGTTAAGGTTGTTTGTAGCAATTTTAACCCTTTTTTTTGTTTAAAATGTTCCGTCCTGAAATAATGATACAAAAAAAAAGAATCTAGCGATTTGAAGATCAACTAGTTTTTTAATGTTTAACATAGAATTTGATAACAAAAAGTAGCCCGATAAATATTAAAAAGCCAATTAATATTTTATAATTTCCTTTGTAAAAAGCTTTATGAAGATTTGTGTCTTTTCGATAAGCATATATCATTATGATAACAAATGCTATAAAAAAACACAATGCGAATACTAATTGACCTTGACTAAACATGTTGGTATATTTTTTTTGGCAAATTTAGGGAATAGTTTAGAAATTGTTGTTAAATTTCCAATTCAAATCAATAATCATTTATCATGCAAAAACAACTCAACGCTGTTAAGGAATTTCATACAGCATTTAGAATAGGACATAGCGAAACTCCAATAGCAGACTTGGGAGAAAGTAAAAAGGAACTTCGTTATAATTTGATGAAAGAAGAAAATGAAGAATATTTTGAAGCAGTCAAAAACAATGATTTAGTTGAGATTGCCGATGCCTTAGGCGATATGATGTACATACTTTGTGGGACTATTATTGAGCATGGTTTACAACATAAAATTGAAGAAGTTTTTGATGAAATTCAACGTAGTAATATGAGTAAATTAGGCGAAGATGGCAACCCAATTTATAGAGAAGATGGTAAAGTTATGAAAGGGCCAAATTATTTTAAGCCTGATTTTTCTAAAATATTAGTGTAGTTTAAATTTTATAAAAGAAAAAGGTTTAAAGTTGTTATTAACAACAACTTTAAACCTTAAATAAATTGAAATTTTTAAATAAACCTACACTTTAACTGTCCAGCCAAAAGTGTCTTCTAATTTTTTGTTTTGCAAACTTGTTAGTTTTTCCTTTAGCAATGATGCAAATGAGTTTTCTGTTTTTGGAATTTCATAATACACATCTTTGTATGAATACCCTGAAATAGGACTTACTACAGCTGCTGTACCTGCTCCGAAAATTTCTTTCAAACTTCCTTTTTGAGAAGCTTCCACCAATTCAGAAACCAAAACAGGACGAACCTCTACATTAATTCCTTCTTTTTTAGCCATATCAATTAAACTTTTTCTAGTAATACCATCCAAAATTCGTTCACTTACAGGCGCAGTCAATAATGTGTCATTTATTCTAAAGAATACATTCATTGTTCCTGCTTCCTCAAGTTTGGTATGAGTTGCATCATCTGTCCAGATTACCTGTTGAAATCCATCTTTGTTGGCTAATGATGTTGGGTAAAATTGTCCAGCGTAGTTACCAGCTGCTTTTGCGGCACCAATACCTCCATTTGCAGCTCTACTATAATGTTCGGCTATTATTACTTTTACATCTCCCGAATAATATGCTCTTGCAGGAGATAGTAGAATCATGAATTTGTAATCTTCGGATGGATTAGCTATAACACCAGTCCCTGTAGCAATCATAAATGGTCTGATGTACATTGAACTACCATTTTCATTTTTTACCCAAGCCTGATCAAGTTTTAATAATTGCTTTAATCCTTCTATAAAAATAAATTCAGGAACTTCTGGCATAGCCATTCTGACAGCCGAAGCATTAAAACGCTTATAGTTTTCTTCTGGTCTAAAAAGCCAAACATCATTATTATCATCTTTGTAAGCTTTCATGCCTTCAAAAATTGCTTGACCATAATGAAATACTCTTGACGAAGGGTCAAGTAATAAAGGGGCGTATGGTTTAATGACTGGTTGTTGCCATTCTCCATTGACAAAATCACATTCTAAAAAATGATCTGTAAAAACGGATCCAAAAGTTAAATTATTAAAATCAACTTCATTTATTTTTGAAGTTACAGCTTTTATAGTCTCTATTTTGTTTGTTTGAGTAGTACTCATAATAATGTTTTGTTATTTTAAAAAAAAGAGTTGTTTAACTTGAGTGAATGTAAAATATGATTTTCGTATATCTATTATTACTGTTTGCAAAATTAAATAAAAATCAGATAAAAAGTTGTCAAAATATCATTAAAAATAGTGTTTAAATGTGATTTAATTATTGTATAATTTTAATTGTAAAATGATGTTAAATTCTGTGGATTATATAAAAAATACTGATTTTAAATAGCGATAAGAAATTCTTTTATTTATTTTTGAAAGCAATATCGTTAACAAGAAAGCGGTTTTGTCAATAAATTAATATTTTGGAAAGAGAAATTATACAAACTTCTGATGGTTCAACCACTATTCATATAAAAGATTGGGATGAATGTTATCATTCTAAACATGGTGCTATTCAGGAAGCTAAACATGTTTTTGTAAAAAATGGTTTAGCACTATTACCCAATCAAAAAGTTTCAATTTTAGAGATTGGTTTTGGTACAGGCTTGAATGCTTTTATCACTTTTCTGGAAGCTCAACATTTCAATCAAATTATCGATTATGTAGGTGTCGAAGCATATCCAATTTCACAACAAGAATTGGATTCGATGAATTATGTAGAAGAATTAAAGGTTGCTGATTCTATTGAAGTTTTCAAAAAGATGCATGCTGTTGCCTGGGATGTAAAAAATGATATTTCTAATCATTTTGCTTTAACTAAAAGGAAACAGTTTTTTGAAGAAATTGATGATGTAGCACAATTTGATTTGATTTATTTTGATGCTTTTGGATATAGAGTTCAACCCGAATTGTGGAGTGTATCTGTTTTTGAGAAAATGTATAAAGCGTTGAAACCCAATTCGTTTTTGGTTACTTATGCCGCAAGAGGTGTGATTAAAAGGAATATGGTCGAAGTTGGTTTTACGGTCGAAAAGTTGGCTGGCCCTCCAGGTAAGAGAGAGATGTTTAGGGCAAGAAAATAAATTTTTTATAAGAGGCTTTCTTTGTTGGGGTTGTTTACGAAAACGTTATAATTTTCATTTAAATGTGTTAAAATTAATTTTTGTATTTAAAAAAAAATGTATTTTTACTTCAATGTTAAAATCAAGATATAACCCCAAAATCTTAATTTATTATGTCTAAAATAATGTTTGATTATACAAAGTCTGTGTTAGAAAGAGTTAGTTTTGACCCAGTATTATTTTGTAAAGAATTAGAAAAAGCAGTTAAAACTCTACTGCCTTTTGAAATGGATGAATTGAGAAAATGGTTGTTTGACTTCACTATCGAGAAACCAGAACTGAAACAATGTCTAGTAATTGTTAATTCATAATAAAAGAGGAATCATTTAATTGATTCCTCTTTTTTTTTTTTACTTTAATTTTTTTTTGCTGTTTTTTGTTGAATCAGATAAAAAACTTACAGAATATTTGTTAAATATGCTGTTTATCGATTTATTATGTATTTAATGGATGTTTTTTGTTTGAAAAAATGAATTATTTCAATACTTTTGCCACTGTTTACTAATTCAATTTTTTTAAACCTTTTACTTTTTTAAATCAGAATAGTAAGTATCACGTAAGAGAAAGCTTTTATTCATGAATTATAATTGAGAGGAGATAAAAAGCAACCTGATTTTAGATTACGATTATGTTAGTTTTGTGTAACTAAGCTATTAGAAGTCATTTCGAGATTAGGTGAAAGAAAAAAAAGGAACTAATCAGGTTCCTTTTTTTTATGCTATTTTTTTTGAAGAGGACTTATAATTTGTACATTTTGAAAAACTATTGCGCCTTTTACAACTCCAGAAATAGTACTTCTTAAAGCATCAATAATTTGAATTTTTAATTCACTTTTAGGATAAATCAAACTGACTTCACGTGCAGGTTTTGGTTCTTTAAATTGTCTTAGTTTTAATTTGTCAGTTTCTTTTAAATCCAAGGTATGTAAATAGGGTAGAAGAGTTGTTCCTAATCCTTCATCTGCTAATTTTATTAAGGTTTCAAAACTACCACTTTCAATCTGAAAAGGTTTTATTCCGTCTGCATTTCGATTTTTACACAAATTCAATATACCATCTCTAAAACAATGACCGTCCTGGAGTAGTAAAATTTCATTAATATTCAAGTCGTCAATTTCTATTTCTTTCTTTTGAAAAATAGTGTTGTTTTCAGGAACGTATGCTACAAATGGTTCGAAGTAAAGGACAATTTCTTTAATTTTCTCATCTTCTAGTGGTGTTGCGGCGATTGCTGCATCAAGATTACCATTTTTTAGTTTAACAAGAATTTCATCAGTATTAAGTTCTTCAATAATTAATTTTACTTTCGGATATTTCTTGATGAAATTGTTTAAAAACATAGGTAATAAAGTAGGCATAATAGTTGGGATAATACCCAGTCTAAATTCACCACCAATAAATCCTTTTTGTTGCTCTACAATATCCTGAATTCTATCGGCTTCATTAACAATATTTTTGGCTTGGGTAACAATTTTTAGTCCAATATCTGTAAGTTGGATTGGCTTTTTGGTTCGGTCAAAAATCTGAATATTAAGTTCTTCTTCAATTTTTTGTATTTGCATACTCAATGTAGGTTGTGTAACAAAGCATTTTTCGGCCGCAAGCGTGAAGTTTTTGTGTTCGGCTACAGCCAAAACATATTTAAGTTGTGTGATTGTCATAAAATAGTAAATTTTGATGTAAATATAAAAACAATCAATTTAATTTATAGCTCTTTTGAGGCGTTTTCTGTAATTTTGAGTGAAATAAAAATAAAAATAGATATGAAAGTAAATGTTTTAGGATTACCTGTAGAAGAGTCAGAAGTTATTATTGTTGAATTGAATGTTTTATTAGCTAATTATCAGATTTATTATCAAAGTTTGAGAGGAATGCATTGGAATATCAGAGGAAGACGTTTCTTTGATTTGCATTTAAAATTTGAAGAGTTGTATAATGATTCTCAATTAAAAATAGATTTGATTGCCGAAAGAGTTCTTACCCTAGGAGGAAGGCCATTACATACTTTTGAAGATTATTTAAAATACAATCAATTACCAATAGGGAAAAATATTTCGAATGATGAGGCAAGTATTCAACTAATAGTGGCTTCTTTATCAGAATTGTTAAAAATTGAAAGGCAAATATTAAGTAAGGCTTCGGATATTAATGATGAGGGAACAAATTCTATGATGAGTGATTTTATTGTAGAACAAGAAAAAACGATCTGGATGATGAAAGCTTGGCTTGAAGAAAGTTTATAAATTTCAAACCAAATTACACAAAAAATTAACTGATGTTTTGAGAAAGATACGGTTGATTTTTTGTGTTAAATATAAAATAATTTTGTTGAAATAATTTTTTTCTTCACAATCTATCTTATATTTTTGCTCGTATGAAAGTCTTTGCAAATATAGTTTTATTGTGTTTTGTCATGTTTCTAGTGGCTCCAACAATTGTGGTGTACATGGAAAAAGACAAGAGCAATACAAACATATGCGAAAATTGTAATCCCCCTTCTTCATCTTTTGAAGAAATTAAAAATGACATAAAATATTATACTTGTAATTCCTTTTTAGAAGTATCATTCATAGACTTTGGGAAAGATTCTGGAATTATTATTTTTGAGAATCTTTCGAAACATGATTTAATTGCTGCCTCTATATTTATACCGCCTCCCAATATTTTATAATTTCTTATTTCACTATCATTTAGGATTAAGCACAATACGATAAATTACAATTGTAATGTATTAGTTTTTACTATTTTGATATTTGTATTGTTTTAAAATAATGATTTTAAAGCAATATAGATGTGGTGGATAGTTTAGCTATTGTTTTTTTTCGATTATTTAGCTGTAAGTATCATTATACATCGAAGTGCTAGATGAAATAAATAAGTAAATTTTATGACACTACTTAAGTTTAAAGTTAGTGTTTCTTGAGACAACATCTCGTGATGTTGTGTAATTATTTCAATTCTATTAATTTAATTTTATGTCAAATAAAACAAATCTTTTTGCGCATTTTAAATCAGATTTTGCATCTGGTTTGGTAGTTTTTTTAGTAGCATTGCCACTGTGTTTGGGAATAGCTATGGCATCTGGTGCGCCTCTTTTTTCAGGAATTATAACAGGTATTGTTGGGGGTATTGTAGTAGGATACTTGAGCCAATCACAAATAAGTGTTTCGGGACCAGCAGCTGGTTTAACAGCTATTGTTTTAACAGCAATTACCGATCTGGGAGGATTTAATATCTTCCTGACGGCTGTTTTTATTGCGGGTATTATACAATTATCTTTAGGTTTACTAAAGGCTGGTAGTATTTCTAATTATTTTCCGACAAATGTAATCGAGGGAATGTTAGCCGGTATTGGTGTTATAATTATTATGAAACAATTGCCACATGCTTTTGGTTATGATGCTGATTTTGAAGGAGATCAGTCATTTAATCAGTCAACTGGAGAGAATACTTTTTCTGCGTTGTTTGATGTGTTCAATCATTTGCATTTAGGAGCTATTTTGGTTACGGCAGTTTCAATAACAATTTTGATCTTGTGGGACAAAGTTCCAGCATTAAAAAAATTAAAGTTGATTCCAGGTGCATTGGTGGCTGTAATTATTGGAATTTTGATGAATGAATTTTTTGTTTCTTCAGGAAGTTCATTAGCTATCGATAAGGAGCATTTAGTAACATTACCAGTTCCGTCTTCTTTTGAAGATTTTAAATCAATTATTGTAATGCCAGATTTAGCAGGATTTTTAAATCCTAAAGTTTGGGTTGTTGGTTTAACTATCGCTATTGTCGCTTCGATTGAAACGCTATTATGTATAGAAGCTGCTGATAGAATGGACGTTCATAAACGTTTTACTAATACAAATGTTGAGTTGAGAGCACAAGGAATAGGAAATATTGTTTGTTCTTTAATTGGAGGGTTGCCAATGACTTCTGTAGTAGTTAGAACTTCTGCTAATAATGCTGCTGGTGCAAAATCAAAATTATCGGCAATAATTCACGGTGTTTTATTGTTGGTATGTGCATTGAGTATTCCTTTGATTTTGAATAAAATTCCATTGGCTACTCTTGCAGCAGTTTTGATTTTGGTGGGTTACAAATTGGCTAAACCAGCCACATTCAAACATTTTTGGAGTTATGGGAAGTACCAATTTTTACCTTTTATAGCTACATTTTTAGGAGTTGTGTTTACAGATTTACTTAAAGGTGTTGTTTTAGGTATTGTAATTTGTGTAGTGTTTATATTAAGAGGAAATCTTAAAAGAGCTTATAGTTTTAGAAAAAATGAATATGTTGATGGAGATGTAATTCATATAGATTTAGCTCAAGAAGTTTCATTTTTAAATAAAGCAGCTATCAAAATGACTTTGGCTAAAATTCCAAGAAACAGCAAAGTAGTTATTGATGCTCAGGATACAGTGTATATTGCCCATGATATTTTGGATTTAATAAACGAATTCAAAACAACTAGAGCTATAGATGATAATATTGTTGTTGATCTTAAGGGATTCAAAAAAGAATACAACCTAGAGAATAGCCATGAAATTCAAAACCATGTAAGCATTAAGCATCATTATGATTTTGTAAAAAGGGAAATGGTTACAACAGAAGAATACAACGGAAAACTTTAAAATAGTAATTAAAATATAGAAAAATACAATGAGTGATTTTTATAAAAAAATATTAGATAATAACAAGAAATGGGTTGAAGATCAATTAAAATTAGATCCTGATTTTTTTAACGATTTAGCCAAAGGACAACAACCCCCTTTGTTATGGATTGGTTGTTCTGATAGTCGTGTTCCAGCTAATGAAATTATTGGAGCTAAGGCAGGGGAAGTTTTTGTACATCGAAATATTGCCAATATGGTAATTCATTCCGATATGAATATGCTTAGCGTATTGGACTATTCTGTGAATGTTTTGAAAGTAAAACATGTCATTGTTTGCGGTCATTATGGTTGTGGTGGTGTAAAAGCCGCTATGGGTAATGACTCAATTGGAATTATTGATAACTGGATTCGTCATATAAAAGATGTTTATAGGTTGCATGATAAGTATCTAAATTCGATTACTGACGAAACTGAGCGTTTCAATGCTTTTGTCGAAATCAATGTTAAAGAACAAGTTTTTGATTTAGCCAAGACTTCGATTGTGCAAGCTGCTTGGAAAAATGGTCAAGATTTAACGCTTCACGGTTGGGTTTACGGATTGAATTCTGGATATGTAACTGATTTAGGAGTGAATTTTAGCTCTAATAATGATTTAGACGAAGTGTATCAACTTAATATCAAAAAGTAATTATCTATATCATTTAGAAAAAAAGAACCGACTTTATGTCGGTTTTTTTTATTCATCGTCTAAATCTAAATTCTCATTGAATGCCGATGGTAAAAGTTTTGGAATAAATTTTATCAAGAGTGGCAATAATAAACTTCCACCAGGAAGTAAAAAAATAGTTAGTGACGGAATTGTTTTGCAAATATCCAGCAATTGTTTTTTTACTTTTTTCTTTTCTTTTTCATTCAAATCTCTGTGAGTAGAATGCGCTAAAAGCAACATCAACTCTTTGCTTTGTAGGATTTCTTTAACCAATCTTGTTTTGTTACGCGATATTAATGTGATAACGCTCTTTGTTGTTTGATCGTAAAAATGTTTTACAGGATTTGAATAATTAAAATAAGGAATTTCTTTTTTGTGCTTGTTGATAAAACTATCGGTGTTAATGATACTTAGCACAACAAATTCATCTGTAACCAATAAAGTTTGAGCCAATGTGTGTAAAAAATAAGACTCATTATTTTCTATTTTACCATCACTCCACAATGCCATTCCGGCCATATCAACCAAATATTTTTTTTCTAATTCATCAGTAAAATATTCTAAATCTAATGTTTCTAATGTGATATTTTCTTTTTTTGAAAATTTACTAAAACGCAATGAAGCTTCAAACAATTTAATTAATAAATCATCGTATTGCGATTTATTGTTTTTTATTTTTAAAGCAAGAATCACAATGTTTACAATAGTTTCTTCTATTTTCTTGAAATACTTTTCAGGAATTTGCCCCTGTATCAAAAATTGTCGAAAAGCCAAAACGTCAATAAATAAAAGAGCATTTGTTACTAGATGAGAAAAGTTTTTATTAATTACATTATCATTGGTTTGGACTCTCTCATCAATGATTTTTTCTAATGTTAATGCGGATGAGTTTTTAGGCACAATTTTTTTAAACAAGCTAAATCCTTCGGGATGCATTTGTTTGTAAAAATGATTGGCATTATCAATAAAATTTGAAGAATCGTTTTCTTTTGTTGTGAGTAAAAAAACACGGTACAAAGCATTAAGGAGTGCCGTTTTTGAAATTTCTTCTTTGAACCAATTTTTGGTTTGAATTTCAAAAGGAGCTTCTATTGTAATGATATGACCGTAGATAAAGCCTGTATCTCTTAGGTTTTGATAAAACTCAGCTTCAGTTTCAGGAACGATTTGTTCTGAAAGTTTTAGTTTTGTGAAAAATTTTTCAATCCAACCTGTTGCTGAGGGGTTTATCATAGTGTTATTTTGATACTACAAAACTATAGTATTTTATCAATCAATCTCTAATTATAGGGTGATAAAATTGTTATTATTGATTGTTTTGTGGAATTGTTTTTTTTTTTTTTTTTTTGAAATATTGAAAAATGAGAATTGATTCATTTTGAAGCACTATTTCAAAAAAATTATCGTCTTAAATTTAAGAAAATTAATCCCTAGTTTTTTTATTTTGAAAACAAAGATCAATTATTGTAGTAATTCGCGTGTTTCTAGTTTCAGTTCTTTTGGCTTGATTGAGCCAATATAGATAGCTTTTTTTATAGGAAGGACTAAAGTTTTGAAAGTTTTCGAAAGCGATTTTATTTTGTTCGAAAGCGATTGTTAAATCTTCGGGTATCGTTAAGTTTTCGACGTCGTTCAACGAGACCCAAGATCCATTTTGCTTGGCAATTTCAATTTTGGCTAGTCCGCTCTCATGCATTAAATTTGATGCTATGAGTTTTTCAATATAATCTTTGTTGATTTTACTCCAAACGCTTTTGCTTTTTCTAGGGGTGAATAATTGTTTTCTACTGTGTTCGTCTATTTTTTTTACAGTCGAATCTATCCAGCCATAACACAGGGCAACTTGTACCGCTTCTTCCCAACGCATACTTTCAAATGGGCTGCTTACTTTGTAAAAAATTAAAAACACACCAGTAGAAGAATTATGATTATCGTGTAACCATTCCCGCCAAGCTGATGTGTTTTTAAAATAATGAAGTTCCTTTTCTTTCAAAGTAGGGTTTTGTTACTTGATAATTGCAGTGCATGCAATTCTTCCTCCAGCATTACCAGTAGGTTGCGTTACAAAATCATCGGCACCTTGATGTACAATAAGTCCTTTTCCTAAAATGTTTTTAGTTTCATCCTCACCACCAATGCTCCATTCGTCAGTAGTAAATGTAATGGTTCCGTTACCATTTGCATCTGCTGTAAAATTCCCAATGTCGCCTTTATGGTGTTCTGCATCTCCCCATTTCCCGTGTTTTTTAAAAGTAGGGTTCCAGTGTCCTCCTGCTGAGCTACCATCTGCTGCTGAACAATCGGATTTTTCGTGAATATGTATAGCGTGAACTCCAGGTTGTAAGCCTGTAATTTTTGCAACAAATGTTACTTTACCATTTTTTTCTGTAAATGTGGCTGTACCAGCAACTGTGCTATTGCTTTTTGGTTCCAATGTTAAACTTAAAGTTTTGCTGTCGGCCGAATTTCCTTTAGATTTACAACCAATAGCAATTGCAATAACGATTACACTAGATAAAAATATTTTTTTCATAACTTGAATTTTGTTAGTTTATAAAATTACGGATAAAAATGTTTTTGTTCAAAAACTATTTTGATTTTTCACCAACAAAATGATTGGTTTGAGATTTGAACAGGACATTGAAAGAAGTCAGACTGCCATATATTCTAGTGATATATTGTTGTAATTCGATTTTTTCTATTTCTTCAATTTTACTACTGTTAATTTTTTGTTCCATAACTCGTAATCGATCTCTAACCATAACGATTTTATGAAAAAAAGTATCAATTGGCATTTCTTTAGAGGCTAAACCGGCTTGTCCAGGTTCTAAAATTAGTTTTCCACCTTTCCATTTGTCTCCAATTGGTACAATTTCAGACACATCCGACCATTTTTTGAGAAGATTTCTCAAAGTTTGTTCAACTTCTGAGAAACTGATGGTATCTACCTCATCTGTAGCAGCCTCAATGATGTTGAATTCATCATTTAAGGGAATCGTTTCAAGGCCATTTTCTATAAACGTAACCCAATATTCTTTTGAAGAAACATTGGTAATAACTCCTTTCCCAAATTCGGGATGTTCAATTCTAGAACCTATTCCTAATAGTGTCATATTGCTTTCTTTTTTACGAAAATAAATATAGCTTTTTAAAATAGCAAATTCGGGAGTGTACTCATTTTTACTGATTAATTTTTTTATATTTACAGTAAATAGTTTTAAATTTTAATTTGTTAATTATGAGAGGTGTAGCTTTAATGGTTTTGTTTTTAAGCTTGAATTTTATTTCCTGTACCTGTAAAAAAGAAGCTTCAGCAAAAGTTTCGTTAGAAGGAACATGGCAATTAGAATATATTACAGGGCCAAAGATTGCATTTGATGCATTGTATCCAAGTGCAAAACCGACAATTGTATTTGATGTTGCTAATAATAAATTTGCGGGCAATAACAGTTGTAATCAGTATTTTGGAGGGTTAATTTTAGACGGAAACAAAATTGATTTCAAAGAAGCCAAAATGGGAATGACGATGAAGGCATGTCCAGGAAACGGAGAGTCAACTTACATGGATATTCTTCAAAAAATAGAAACCTATTCTATTACTGACAAAGGGAAAATCTTGAAATTATTTGTAGGTAACATTGAAATGATGCGTTTTGTACATCAATAAAAATAGCAGTTACATTTAAAATTTTCAACAATAATTATTTGATTGGTCATCTAAAATTGCAGTTTATGAAAACAGTACTGACAACTTTTTGTGTAGCATTTTTTGTTATGATAGGCTTTTCTCAGGAGAAATCTAAAAAGGAGCTTAAACAAGAACGTGAATTAGCAAAGCAGGCTGAAATTGAGGCTCTGGTTAATGCAAAAGAATATGAATTTGTTGGCGATAGGGCAATTCCTCAGGGTGTAAGAAGTATAGATTTGACAACAAATCCTAATTTTTTTCGTTTTGAAAAAGATACTATTCATAGCGCTATGCCTTTCTTTGGAAGAGGTTTTGCTGGAGTTGGTTATGGAAACGGAGATGGAGGAATGGATTTTAAAGGCTTTGTAAACGATTATTCTTTAAAAAAAGGAAAAAAAAGTTGGATTGTAAAGGCCAATGTTAAAGACAATACAGATACTTACACTGTTTTTTTAGAGATTTATTTTGATGGAAATGCCTACTTGAGTATCAATTCTAATAAGCGTAGTCCTATAAGTTATAACGGAGCAATCCATAAGCTTCCAGTAAAAACGAACTGAGGCATTTTAAAGAAAAGAAGGTTTCAATAAATTTGTTTCTGAAAAAAGTTTATTGTGTTTTCTTAAATGAAAAAAATATATGTTTAAATCTTTAGTTCTTTTTGTAGTTTGTTTTTTTTTGTGTCAGAGTATTGCAAATGCACAGGTAGTTACTTTAGGAGATTCATTATGTCCTCCTAAAACTGTTTTTGACTTATTCAAAAAGAAGGATTCTACAATGGTCGTAAAACCTATTAAGAATAGCTTTTTTTTAATTATACCTATTGTGGGAGTACAACCAGCAACTGGGTTTAGTTATGGTGCTACAGCTCAATATACTTTCAAAGGAAAAGATCTTCTCGATAAATATTCTTCAGCCAATATCGGAGTGGTTTTTACAACCAAAAATCAAGCTATGATTAATTTGAAAAATACCATTTTATTAAAGAAAAATAAAATTTATTTAAGTGGTGATTCTAGGTTATATGTCTTTACACAACCTAATTACGGCTTGGGAACGAATATTATTCCAAAAAGAAGAGACAATCCTGATTTTGATTTAGAATCAATTGAGGAGCCAATGGATTATAACTATTTAAAAGTTCATCAAACGGCATCTTGGAAAGTAACGAAGAATTTTTATATAGGAGGAGGTATTAATCTTGATTGGTATTCTTCGATTGTTGATAAAAATCTTGATGTAGAGAATGAAAAATTCACACATCATTATAACTACAGTATTCAAAATGGGTTTAATGATAAGGAATACTTTGTAAATGGTTTTAGTCTTAATTTTATCCATGACTCAAGAGATAATCAAATTAATACTCGAAAAGGATGGTTTGCAAACTTAAATTACAGATTCAATTCGGCCTTATTCAATGAGCAAAAAGGAAGTAATGTCTTGTATTCTGAATTTCGATATTTTGTGCCGTTAGATCCCGAAAGAGAACGTTTTGTATTGGGTTTTTGGGCTTTTGGACAATTTGTAACAAAAGGAGTTGTTCCTTATTTGAATTTGCCTGCCATAGGATGGGATCAACGAAATCGAAGTGGAGAAGGTTATACACAAGGATTGTTTAGAGGAAATAATTTAGCGTATTTACAAGCAGAATTGCGTTTCCCGATTACTTGTAACCAATTATTGAGCGGAACAGTTTTTACCAATTATACCACGGCAAGTAATAAATATGACGATATTAAACTCTTCAAATATGTTCAACCTGCATTTGGAATTGGGTTACGACTTTTGATTGATAAAGCTACTCGTACCAATCTTGTTTTTGATTATGCAGTCGGGAATCGTTATAAAGGATTTTATTTGAATGCAGGAGAAACCTTTTAGTTTGTGTAATTTATTTAAAATCAGTTGTATTGGTTGTTTTTTTTTAAAATCAGTTGTATTGGTTGTTTTTTTTTTAAAATCAGTTGTATTGGTTGTTTTTTTTTAAAATGTATAGGTATAAATCTTATATTTGTTAGAACTATTTTAACTATAAAAAACAGACAAAATGAGAAAAGTACTATTATTATTAGCAGTTGTGTTTACTACAACTTCCTTCGCTCAATCTTCTTTTCAAGATGATGTAGATGTGGTTCAATCACTCTACGGAAAATCGAAAACCGAATTAGTAAGCCAATATATGGCACTGTCAGGTACACAAGCTACCGATTTTGCTAAAATTTATGAGTCTTACGAAATTGAAAGAAAAAAATTAGGGCAAGAAAAAATAGAACTAATTAATCAATATGCAACCAATTATGGTAATTTGACGGATGAAAATGCCGATGTAATTACAAAAGGAGTTTTGAAAAACAATGGTGCATTTGATAAGTTATATTATACCTATTACAATAAAGTAAAAAAAGCTATTGGAGCGGTTAATGCTACAAAGTTTATACAGCTTGAAGTTTATTTGCAAACTGAAATCAGAAGTAGTTTGCAAAATGCAATACCGTTTGTAGGTGAACTGGATACTGCAAAAATTAAATAATTTTTACAATTTTAAAATTTCAAAAGCGCATTCACTAAAATGCGCTTTTTTTTCGGATGAATTAATTTTTAAACAGCAATATAGTTTATGGTTTTTTAAATGGAATTTGCTTTATAGTAGTTAGTGAGGTCTTTTTTTAAGAAAAAAATGTTAAATTTGAATGAGTTTAGTTAAATTTTAGTTAACAAATAAATGTGCCATGAAAATTCTATCCTTCTCCTCTAAAATTGTTTTGGTTTGTGTTTTTATACTATTGTTGACAACAAATGTTTTTTGTCAAAGTGAACCAAGGGATTTAAAAAACTCTATTAAGTTCAATGTCTCCAATATGTTGTTATATGACAACTCCTATCAATTTTCGTATGAACGAATCTTAAAAGAAAACCAAAGTTTGAATTTCTTTGCAGGTTATCAAGAGTTTCCCTTAATCACAATAGATCTGACTTATGTTGATTTTTCCAAAAGCAGTAGCAGAAAAGGATTTTCAGTAGGAGCTGATTATCGGTTTTATTTAGGGAGTATCAATAAATTCAAAGGCCCAAGAGGCGTTTATCTAGCACCTTTTGTGAGTTTTTTTCAATTTAATACGGATAGAAATTTGATTTATACTAATCCAGAGACCGATGTGGTTAGTAGATCAAATCTTTCATCAAAATTTAATTTAACCAATATAGGTGGTGAGTTAGGCTATCAATTTGTTCTTTGGAATAGAGTTGTAATAGATTGTGTTTTGTTTGGCCCATCAATAACTAAGTATAAGTTTAATACCAAATTGGATAATAGCATTGAGGGGCTTGACGAAAACGAAGTGTACCAAAAAGTTATTGAAACCATAAAAGAAAGGTATCCTGGTATTAAGGGAATAACTGATGATGAAGGTGTCGAAAAAAAAGGAGTTCAGTCTATTACAGCTGTAGGATTCAGATACAACATCAGTATCGGTTATAGATTTTAGAGTAAATTTAAAATTTGAAGTAAAAAGCTCATTAATTTTTGAATTTAAAGTAAAATAAATAGCTATTTAATTTTTTATATATGGTTTTATTCAGCCTCAATGTTGTAAGGGAAATAAGATTTTCGATTTTCTTTTTTTTTATGATTTTTAATTCGGCTTTTTCACAAGATTTAGATCCAAGAGCTTATGCAAATATGCCAAAAGATGGAAATGTAATTGTTGCAAGTTATGGTTTTATGAAAGGTGATGTTGTGTCTGAAGCTAATGTACCCATTGAAGATTTCATTATTTCCAGCAATAATTTTGGTGTAGGTTATATGCATACATTTGGTCTTGCTGATAGATTGGCTAGAGTACAAGTAGTTTTGCCTTATGTATTTATGGATGGACATGCTACGATAGGAGAAGAAAGGATAACTGGAAATAGAAATGGCTTTGGTGATATGAGAGTTCGATTGGGAATAAATTTATTTGGTTCGAAAGCATTGAGCATCAAAGAATTTAGTCAGTATAAGCAAAAAACAATTTTTGGTGCAAGTTTGGTTACTTTAATTCCTACAGGTGTTTATTATTCTGATAAGAGAGTAAATATTGGAGCCAATAGATGGGGTTTCAAACCAGAAGTAGGTGTCTCAAAACGGTTTAAGTATTTTTATGCAGAATTGTATTCTGGAGTTTGGTTTTATACACCAAATCATAATTATTTGGGAGATGATACATTGAAGCAAAATCCGGTGTTTAATTTTCAAGGTCATGTTAGTTATTATTTTAAAAATCAAATGTGGATTAGCGTGAATGGTACGTGGTTTAGCGGAGGAAAAACCGAAGTTGATGATTTACCAGCAGGAAGTCTTATTAATAATTCTAGAATAGGATTTACTTGGGCAGTACCTTTTACCAAATCGCAATCTGTTAAATTACAGCTCAATACTGGTGTTTTTAAGGATATTGGTTTAAATTATGATGCAATTACGCTATCCTACCAATTTGTTTTCTTTTGAAAAAGTAGCAACTATATCAATTTTATTTAATTAAAACTTGTGTTTTTTTATTTCTTCGATAATTTTAAAAATGAATAATAATGAATCTTGTTTATATTTTGTAATTTAACGTATCGTAAGATAAAAATTGAGTAAAAAATATAAACTGTTTGTATTCGAACTATAAATAAATATACCATGAAAAAAAAGATATTCGTTATAGCCATTCTTATTTTAAGTTTTATTAATGTAAATGCTCAAGAAGACGCTTCAGAATTAGCCAAAAAATTAGCCAATCCGATTGCTTCATTAATTAGTGTTCCTTTACAAAACAATACTGATTATGGAATTGGTGCGAACAATGGAACCCGAAACACGTTGAATATTCAACCCGTAATTCCTATTAATATTTCTGAAAATCTGAATTTAATAACCCGTATGGTATTACCAGTAATAACTCAATACGATATTACAGGAGAAGGAAATAAAGAAAACGGACTAAGTGACGCAGTTGTAAGTGGTTTTTTTAGTCCAAAAAATTCTAAAAATGGGTTTACTTGGGGAGTTGGACCAGCATTACTAATACCAACTGCAACAGATGATTTTTTAGGGACAGAGAAGTTTGGTGTTGGACCTACAGCAGTTGCGTTAAAACAAATGAATGGTTGGACGATAGGGGCATTAATGAATTAAATTTGGAGCGTAGCAGGAAATAGTGATAGAGCTGATGTTAGCCAAATGTTTGTACAACCCTTTTTGGTTTACAATTGGAAGTCTGGTGCTGGATTAGGTGTCAATATGGAGTGGACACAAAATTGGCAAGCTGAAACATCTACAGTTTGGTTGAATCCAGTGTTAAGTGGTGTAACTAGTTTGGGGACTCAAAAAGTGCAGCTGGCAGTTGGTCCTCGTTTTAATTTAGCTGCACCAACGGGACAAAAAGCGGATTGGGGTTGGCGAGCTGTACTTATATTTTTATTCCCAAAATAATAAAATCACAACAACTTACTTCACTATAACGTATTTATCTTTTAGAATACTCTGTTTTTGTTTCTTTTTTAGATATTGAATTGAAGGTTTTGGTGTTTAAATCAAAATCTGCAGTAGCTTTTTGATTCTATCCTAGTGTATTGTTTGAAACCAGCAAAATAACTTATTATGAATTTATCTATAAAGCGTCTATCGTCTTATTTATTGCTTTTAGTGCTGATATTCTTAAAACCAGTCAGTGTTGAAGCCCAATTATTAGGTGCTGCAAAAACAACAACCGAAGAACCCGAAAAAACACCTGAAGATTCACTCGGCCGAAGAACACCACAAGGCACCGTTAGTGGTTTTATCAAAGCTATTGGAGATCAAAATTATGAGCGAGCCAGTCGTTATTTTGTGTTAAGTCGCCGTTCTTACCGCAAGAATTTAGAAAGAGTCCGCATTGCCAAGGCTTTTCAGCAATTGTTGGACCAAGGAGGTAATCTTTCACCCACCTCAATTATAAGTAATAAGGCTACTGGTCGAATAGACGATGATGAAGCTATAGGAGTTGATCTTGTTGGAAACATAACAACTAGTAAGACAGTAATTCAGATTTATGTAGAAAATCAATCAGACGATAACGAACCTGCATTATGGCTTTTTTCTGCCGAAACGGTTGAGGCTATAGCTAATGCCGATCTTACTTCAGAGAAAACTTTTTTAGATAAAGTTTTGCCAGATGTTTTAAAAGAAAAAAAGCTAGGGAGTGTCCCAATAGGTCACTGGGGAGTCATAGTTATTATGGCTGTAATTTCTTTTTTGCTTTCAAAGTTGTTGATTTCTGTAATTGTTTTTATTGTACAAAAAATATCCAGAAGAGCTACAGGTGAAAAAGGAATCGATATTATTGAGGCATTTAGTTTGCCAATTCAATTATATTTGGCTGTTATTTTATTTGTGTCGTTTACACAACGAATGGGGATTTCGATAGTGGTACGTCAACGTTTTAGTGTCATTACATTGACAATTGGGATAGTTGCTTTTTTGATGTTGCTTTGGAAGTTAATTGAATCGGTGAGTTTGTATTCCCGCCAAAGAATGGTTCAAAGTGGTCGTGTTTCAGCAGTGTCTGTTATATTGTTTTTGAGTCGCACAACCAAAGCCGCAATTGTAGTGATTGGGATTATTGCATTGCTAGGAATAGTTGGTGTTGATGTAACTGCTGGACTTGCTGCTCTAGGAATTGGAGGTATCGCTTTGGCTTTAGGGGCACAAAAAACGATAGAAAACTTTGTGGGTAGTGTAAGTATTATTGCCGATCAGCCTTTGAGAGTCGGAGATTTATGTCGTATTGATGATATTAAAGGAACAGTAGAGTCTATCGGGATGCGTTCTACTAGACTTAGAACAATTTCACGAACCATTGTGACCATACCCAATGGACAGCTCTCTGCAAATAAAATTGAAAATTTTGCACATCGTGACCAATTTCTTTTCAATCCAAGTTTTACTTTTCGGATGGAAACTACTCCAGATCAAATTCGCTATCTACTAGTAGAACTCCGTTCTTTACTTTTTTCGCATCCAGCTGTTATTAATACCCCTCCAACTGTACGATTTACCGGTATTACATCAGATGCCTTAAAAATTGATGTCATATCCTATATTGAAGCCATAACTTTTGAGATTTTTCAAGAGATACAGGAAGATCTTTTGTTGAGAATGATGGATATAATTGAAAAGAGCGGAACTTCATTAGCATATCCTTCTCAAACACTTTATATGACTCGTGATGTTGCTCCATCGGCTGAGAAATCGACTGAAGTTTCAGAGATTGTTAAAAAATGGAAGGAAACTAACGAACTTCAAATCCCTAAATTTGATCCTAAACGAGTGGCAGACCTTAAAAATAGTATCGAATATCCAGATAAAGGAAGCTATAAACCTTAAGGAAATTTATATGCATAATGAAAAGTTAGAAAAAGTGTATCGCGATTTATACCAACATGCTTTTTCAAAAATTGTAAATGAAGAATATTCTATTGATATAAATATTGAAAATGAATTAGATAATAGGTTTGGTATGACTTTGTTACTTCGCCCTTCTGATGCTGTGAAAACAAATATTCAAAGTTTTATTGACGAATTGAAAAGTATTGAACCCGCACAGTATTTTTATCCAAATTCGGATATGCACATTACTTTATTGTCAATCATTTCCTGTTATGAAGGATTTAATTTAGATACTATAGATGTTGAGGAATATTCGAAAGTGATTCGTAAAAGTCTTGAAGCTATTGAAGAATTTGAAATTGATTTTAAAGGAGTTACAGCTTCCGAATCAGCTATTATGATAAAAGGTTATCCAAAAAATGAAACTTTGCAAGCTATTCGTGAAAATTTAAGAGCATATTTTGCCAAATCTAATTTACAAAAGAGTTTAGATAAAAGGTACTTATTGATTACAGCTCACGTGACGGTAGTGCGTTTCAAGAAAAAATTAGATGATACTATGTATTTTATGAATTGTATCGAAAAATACAGAGAACATGACTTTGGTGTTTCTAGAATTGATACTATACATTTGGTTTACAATGATTGGTACCAAAGAAAAGAGAAGGTTAGAGAATTGATGGAATTTAAAATCTAATTCTCAAGAGTTATTTTAGTGTGATTATAGAATTGCCAAATGTTTCTCTTTAGCCCTGATCGAACTGGAAATCTCCCGATTTAGAAAAACAAGGCTTTTTTTGCCGTTGTTTTTCTAAATCGGGAATTGTAAGGTAGAGCAGGAATCCCTGTTTATAGGAATGCCAATTGTTTGCGCTTCTAAAAACAGAATTATACATATATGCTAAAAAGCCACCATGTCATTCAGGGACATAAGTGGCTTTTAAACAAATAAAAACTAAAAAGTTATATTAGAAGCAGTATTTGTTTTCTGCAACTAATTTGGTAGTAATAAGCTCTCTTAAAGCAATTACGTTTGGATTGTTTGTGTATTTTGTGAAGCGTTTTAATCCCATTAACATCATGCGTTGTTCATCGCCTTCTGAAAAGGATATAATGCCTTCTTTTCCGTTAAGGTTTACAATATCTACTGCTTTGTAAAGGTATAATTTAGCCATTGCAATTTGTTCCTGTACTTTGTCTTCTCCTTCTTTTTTGGCTAATTTTTCGGTTCTCAAAATGGTACTTTCGGCCATATAAATCTCAATCAAGATATTAGAAGCAGCCATTAGCAATTGCTGATGCGAGTCTAATTCGGTTCCGTATTTTTGAACTGCACTACCAGCAACCATTAAGAAAACTTTTTTCAAGTTTTCTATAATTACTTTTTCTTCGGCAAATAATTCAGAATAATCAGGGGTGTCAAAAGATGGAATTCCCATTAATTCTTCTTGAACTTTCATGGCAGGTCCTATTAAATCTACGTGTCCTTTCATGGCTTTTTTGATCAACATTCCTACAGAAAGCATTCTGTTGATTTCATTAGTTCCTTCGTAAATTCGTGCAATACGGGCATCACGCCAAGCACTTTCCATTGGGGTATCTTCAGAGAATCCCATTCCACCAAAAATCTGGATTCCTTCATCGGTACAGTTTTGTACATCTTCGGAAACAGCAACTTTTAGGATAGAACATTCGATAGCATATTCTTCAACACCTTTTAATTCGGCTTCTTGGTGTGTGGCACCTGTAGCTTCGCGACTGGCAATTCTATCTTCAATATCTTTTGCAGCACGATACGTAGCACTTTCACCAGCATAAGCGTTAGTCGCCATTTCGGCTAATTTAGAACGAATGGCACCAAATGATGAAATAGGAGTGTTGAACTGAATTCTTTCGTTTGAATAGTGAACTGCGCCTTCGATAACTCTACGTTGTGCATCTAGACAAGCAGCAGCTAGTTTGATACGTCCAACATTGAGTGCGTTCATTGCGATTTTGAAACCGTTTCCTCTTTCAGATAACATGTTTTCAACTGGAACTTTTGTTTCGTTAAAGAAAACCTGACGGGTAGAGGAGGCACGAATTCCTAATTTATGTTCTTCTTCATTCATGGTGATTCCATTTGCAGGATCGTTTTCGACAATAAAACCAGTTATGTTTTTATCATCTTCAATTCTAGCAAAAACGATAAATACAGAACAAAAACCAGCATTTGAAATCCACATTTTTTGTCCAGTGATCGAATAGTATTTTCCATCTTCAGACAAAACAGCTTTTGTTTTTCCTGAGTTGGCATCAGATCCAGCACCTGGTTCTGTTAAGCAATATGCTCCAAACCATTCGCCAGAGGCTAATTTTGGAACGTATTTTTGTTTTTGCTCTTCTGTACCATAGAGTGTAATTGGCATTGTTCCAATCCCAGTGTGAGCTCCAAATGCAGTTGAGAACGAGCCAGTTGCTCCAGAGATGTAATCGCACACCAAAACAGTATTTACAAATCCCATTCCCATACCACCATAGGATTCTGGGACTGCTACACTCAAGAAACCAAGATCACCAGCTTTTTTCATACACTCTTGTGTGTAGGCATAATCTTTTTTCTCAAAACGGTCTTTGTGTGCCCATAATTCTTTGTCAACGAACTCTTTTACGGAGTCGCGCATCATTAATTGTTCTTCGTTGAAATCCTCTGGAGTGAAGATGTCTTCGCATTTTGTTTCTTTTACGATGAATTGACCACCTCTTGTTATGTTTTCCATGGTTTTATAGTTTTTTAGATGAAATAAAATAGAATATAGAGAATAGAAAATAGACTATTACTGTAGTCCATTTTGAAAACTCATTGTCATTCGTTGAAATTCTTCTATTTTAATTTCTAATTCTTTAAATTGATTTTCGCTTATATATTTTCTGTGTTTTGCAACGATTAATTGGGTGATTAATTCAAAAGAAGAACCAAGAGAGATATCTAAAAAATGACTGAAAGACTTATCAGATCTTGAAGATCCTTCGGCAATATTACTAGGTATAGAAACAGAACATCTGCTTATTTGAGAACTCAAATCGTATCGTTCGTGTTTAGGAAAATCTAATAATAAATCAGAAACTTCATTAGCAATGGTAATTCCAAGTTGCCAAATTTTCAAGTTCTTATAATTATGTCTCATTCAACTGTCTATATTCTATTCTCTATATTCTATTCTCTATATTCTATTCTCTATATTCTATTCTCTATATTCTATTCTCTATATTCTATTTTCTTTTTAAAGAACCTCAAAAACCCCCGCACTTCCTTGCCCAGTTCCTACACACATAGAGACAATTCCGTATTTGTTGCCTCGGCGTTTCATTTCGTCAAATAGTTGAACTGAAAGTTTCGCTCCTGTGCAACCCAAAGGATGTCCTAATGCGATTGCTCCACCGTTTACGTTTACAATTTCAGGATTTAATCCTAATTCGCGAGTTACCGCCAAAGCTTGTGAAGCAAAAGCTTCGTTCAATTCAATTAGCTCAATATCGTTTAATGTTAATCCGGCTTGTTTTAGTGCTTTCGGAATCGCTTTTACAGGTCCGATTCCCATAATTCTTGGTTCTACCCCAGCAGAAGCAAAATTGACCAATCTAGCGATAGGCTGAATGTTTAATTCTTTTACCATTTCTTCGCTCATAATAAGAACGAAAGCTGCTCCATCACTCATTTGAGAAGAGTTTCCAGCCGTTACACTTCCATCGGCAGCAAAAACTGGTCTTAATCCTGCCAAAGCTTCTTTGGAAGTTCCCGCTCTTGGTCCTTCATCTTTGTTTACAACATAGGATTTAGTTTCTTTCTTACCATTTTCATTAATGAAAGTCTGCTCAACAGTTATGGGAACGATTTGTTTATCGAATTTTCCTTCTGCTTGTGCTTTTAAGGCTTTCATGTGTGAATTATATGCAAACTCATCTTGATCTTCTCTAGAGATTTTGTATTGGTTCGCAACTGCTTCAGCAGTTAAACCCATTCCCCAGTAGTAATCTTCGTGACCCTCTTTAGCAATAGTATAATCTGGAGTTGGTTTGTAACCTCCCATTGGGATATAACTCATACTTTCGGCACCGCCAGCGATGATACAATCTGCCATTCCGGACTGGATTTTAGCAGTCGCCATTCCGATAGTTTCTAATCCAGAAGCACAATAACGATTTACAGTTACGCCAGGAACATCTTCAACTTTTAATCCCATTAAAGAGATCAAACGACCAACGTTAAGACCTTGTTCTGCTTCTGGCATAGCATTTCCTACCATAACGTCATCGATGCGTTTTTTGTCAAAATCAGGCAGTTCGTCCATCATAAACTGAATGGTTTCAGCGGCTAATTCATCAGGTCTTTTAAATCTAAAAACACCTTTTGGAGCTTTTCCAACTGCTGTTCTATATGCTTTTACTATATATGCTGTTTTCATAAATTGTTGTATTAAGATTGGAGAATTAAGTATTAAGATTTTCCAATTGTTTTGTTGATTTTATCATTGAGTGATCGTTGAAAAGAAAAATTCATATTTGATACTTCTACTAATTGATTAATAGTGGGTTGAATTAAATCTTCACTAACAAGTTTAAGTCTTTTAGCAAGTATTAATTGAGTTATTAATTCAAATGTTGAACCATTTGCTATTCCTAGAAAGTGCATAAATTCTTTGTCTGAATTTCTTCCTGAACCTTCGGCAATATTAGAAGGAATTGAAACTGCGCACTTTTTTATTTGATGAATTAAATTAAATTTTTCATCATTTGGCAGGATTGATGAAATCTCATAAACATGAACTGCAATGTCTATTGCTTTCTGCCAAATCTTTAATTTTTCAAATTGGTGCATCTCTTAATACTTAATTCTTATTACTTGATACTAGTTTCTCAAAGGTTTTCCTTTAGTTAACATATATTGAATACGCTCCAGAGTTTTTCTTTCTGTACATAAACTCAAGAAAGCTTCACGTTCGATATCTAATAAATATTGTTCAGATACTAAAGTTGCTTCAGATAAATCTCCACCAGCCATAACATAAGCTAGTTTGTTGGCAATCTTCTTATCGTGCTCAGAAATGTATTTTCCAGCTTCCATTTGATCTGTTCCAACTAAGAACATCCCTAAAGCTTGTTTTCCTAAAACTTTAATATCGTTTCTTCTGATTGGTTGTGTATAACCCGCTTCTGCCATTAACAATGCATGTTTTTTAGCTTCAGCGATCTGACGGTCTTTATTTACTACGATAATATCTTTTCCGTGTTGTAAAAGTCCAGTATCAAAAGCTTCGTAACCAGAAGTCGAAACTTTAGCCATAGCGATTGTTAAGAAATACTCTTGAAGAACGTTTAATTCCACATCGTTTTTACGGAATAAATCAGAAGCTCTTAAAGTCATTTCTTTAGAACCACCACCACCAGGGATAACTCCAACACCAAATTCAACTAATCCCATGTACGTTTCTGCAGCAGCAACCACTTTATCAGCATGTAAACTCATTTCGCATCCGCCACCAAAAGTCATTCCGTGAGGCGCAACTACTACTGGAATTGAAGAATAACGAACGCGCATCATGGTATCTTGGAACAATTTGATCGCCATGTTCAATTCATCGTATTCCTGCTCAACGGCCATCATGAAGATCATTCCGATATTGGCCCCAACTGAGAAATTTGCTGCTTGGTTTCCTATAACTAAACCCTGATATTCTTTTTCAGATAAGTCGATTGCTTTATTGATAGCTTGTAGAACATCGCCACCAATTGTATTCATTTTAGACTGAAATTCTAAGTTTAAGATTCCGTCTCCTAAATCCTGAATGATTGCCCCACTGTTGCTCCAAACTTTTTTGCTTTCGCGAATGTTATTCAGGATGATGAATGAATCTTGTCCAGGGACTTTTACTTGAGATTTTGTTGGTATATCATAGAAATAAGTTGCGCCTTCTTTTACAGTATAAAAACTGCTGCTTCCAGAAGCTAACATTTCGTTTACCCATGCAGCAGGCTCTAAACCTTCCGCTTTCATAATTTCAATTCCTTTTTCAACACCAATAGCATCCCAAATTTCGAATGGACCATTTTCCCATCCAAAACCAGCTTTCATAGCGTCGTCAATTTTATAGAATTCGTCTGTGATTTCAGGAACTCTGTTTGAAACGTAAGCAAACATTCCAGTAAAACTTTTACGGTAGAATTCACCCGCTTTATCCGTTCCTTTTACTAAAACTTTAAAACGATTGATTGGTTTATCGATAGTTTTAGTTAATTCTAAAGTTGCAAAATTTGCTTTTTTTGCAGCTCTATATTCTAATGTATTTAAATCTAAAGAAAGAATGTCTTTATCTACTTTTTTGTAGAAACCTTGACCAGTTTTGCTTCCTAACCAGTTATTCTCCATCATTTTGTTGATGAAATCAGGAAGTTTGAATAATTCGTGTGCTTCGTCGTTCGGACAGTTTTCGTAAATACCATTGGCAACGTGTACCAAAGTATCCAATCCAACAACGTCAACGGTACGGAAAGTAGCCGATTTTGGACGACCGATAACTGGACCAGTCAATTTATCAACTTCTTCAATTGTTAATCCCATTTCTTTTACAAGGTGGAATAAACTTTGGATTCCGTAAATACCAATTCTGTTTCCAATAAACGCCGGAGTATCTTTAGCCACAACCGATGTTTTTCCTAAGAATTTAGATCCGTATTCGTTTAAGAAATCTAATACTTCTTTTGAAGTTTTTGACCCTGGAATAATTTCAAATAATTTTAAGTAACGCGCAGGGTTAAAAAAGTGAGTTCCGCAGAAATGCTGTTGGAAATCTTCGCTTCTTCCTTCACTCATAAAATGAATTGGAATACCAGAAGTGTTCGAAGTAACCAATGTTCCCGGTTTACGGAATTTGTCTATTTGTTCAAAAACCAATTTTTTGATGTCTAAACGTTCTACAACCACCTCGATAATCCAGTCCACATTGGCAATTTTTGCCATATCATCTGTTGTATTCCCTGTTGTGATTCGGTTAGCGAATTTCTGACTGTAAATAGGAGAGGGTTTTGATTTTAATGAATTCGCCAAATGTTCGTTTACCACACGGTTGCGAACGGCTTTGCTTTCAAGCGTAAGTCCTTTTTTAGCTTCGGCTTCGGTCAGTTCGCGGGGTACAATGTCCAGAAGCAAAACTTCGACACCAATGTTAGCAAAATGACAAGCTATTCCTGAACCCATGATTCCGGATCCAATTACAGCAACTTTTTTAATTGTGCGTTTCATAAATAAATATATTTTGTTTTAAACGTATTTTTATTTGGATTGAAATAGTTTAGATAAAAAACATTTCAGTTTTAATAAAGTAATACGTTGATTGTTTTAGCTTTTGAAAAGAAAACGCCTTTTTCTTTATTTTTTAGAATCTAGAATTGTAGCGTTTTCTTCATCTGATTTAAATATGTTCTTATTTTGAATTAGTTCGTTGATAATCTCTGCAACTTCAATGAAATTGTTTATTTTTTCCTCAGAAATATTTTGTCTTACAGATTCATTAAATTTTAGAACGGTATTTTTAGAAAGTTCCCTTTTTTCTTTTCCAAATTCGGTTAAGTAAATCAAAACACCTCTACCATCTTCTGGGTTTTTCTTTCTGATAATTAACCCTTTTTCTTCCATCGATTTAAGGGTTCTGGTCAAACTCGTAGCTTCCATTCCCATTCGAGGTCCCAAAGCTGTCGAAGGTGTACCTTCTTCTCTATCTATACTTAATAAAGCAAATCCTGTTGCCATTGTAGCATCATATTTATTAGCTTCTTCGTTGTACATTCTGGAAACGGCTTGCCAAGTTGCTCTTAGGATATAATCTAGTGTTTTGTTTTTCATATGTTACTATATCGTTTTCAAATATAATAAAAAATACTATGCATGCATAATACATGTTGATTTTTTTTAAATTCTTTGTATAAATATAACGAAAACTATTGATAAGTAAAGTGCTGATAGGATATGTAAGTTCTGTTTGTATTGTATTTGAAGAAATTTCTAGGGGTAATTATTTTTTTGTTAGAGCTTATAATTATATCATTTAAAGCAGAAATAATTTTAATGAAACAAAGTTTGCTATACAAAATGTTTGAGCAGAATTTAAATTTTGAGTAAAAAAAAAACGGCTGTCTTACTATCTAGACAGCCGTTTTTGTTTGGTAATAATTTGATTAATTAGGATTGTATATTTTATCATAAAGATCTTTATAGATTTCTTTTATGATTTTACGTTTCAGTTTTAGAGTAGGTGTCAAATGACCACCATCTATAGACCATACATCTGGAGTTAATTCAAAACGCTTAATTTGTTCCCAATTCCCGAATTTTTTATTTAAACGATCAACTTCCTCATGAATACGGTTTACAACCTTTGGATTAGTTATGATTTCTGCATTGGTTTTTCCAGCTTCGATACCGTGTAGTTTTGCCCATTCTTTTACAAATTCAAAACTAGGTTGAATAAAAGCACCTGGCATTTTTTCCCCATCTCCAATAACCATAATTTGTTCGATAAAACGAGATTGTTTCATTGTGTTTTCTATAAGTTGAGGAGCAATATATTTTCCGCCTGAAGTTTTAAACATTTCTTTTTTTCTATCCGTAATTGATAAGAAACCATCTTTGTCAACATTTCCAATATCTCCGGTATGAAAATAGCCATCAATTATTACTTCTGCTGTTTTTTCGGGATCTTTGTAATAGCCCATCATAACACTTGGACCTTTACAAAGAATTTCGCCGTCTTCGGCAATTTTTACTTCTACATTGTTGATGATTTTTCCAGCAGTTCCAATTTTAAACCCTTTGTTACGCAAATCATTTACGGAGATCACAGGTGAGGTTTCTGATAATCCATAACCTTCCATGATGTAGATTTCTGCAGCGGCAAAAATTCTAGCCAATCTTGGTTGCAATGCAGCACTACCGTTTACAATTAAATCGAGTTTTCCTCCCAAAGCTTCTTTCCATTTGCTAAAAATGAGTTTGCGAGCAATTTTCAATTGGAATTCATACCAAAAACCATTTACTCCATACGGTTCGTATCGGTGTCCAATTGCTACAGCCCAAAAGAAAAGTTTTCTTTTGATACCAGTAAGATCTGAACCTTTGGCAATAATTTTTTCATAAACTTTCTCGATAAGTCTTGGAACACCTGTCATTACAGATGGACTGATTTCTTTTATGTTATCGGATATTTTTTCGATAGATTCTCCAAAGTAAATCGAGCAACCGTGAAATTGATAAATATAAGTTACCATTCGTTCGTAAATATGACAAATCGGTAAAAAACTTATTGCACGACTGGATCCAGCGTCAAATGGAATTCTATCGGCACTATTCAAAACATTTGAAACAATATTTTTGTGGGATAACATTACACCTTTTGGTCTTCCTGTTGTTCCAGAGGTGTAAATAATGGTTGCCAAATCTTCGGCACTTACATTGTTTTTTCTTTCCTCAACTTCATTTTGATTGCTTTTGTCTGCGCCAAGTTGTAATAGTTCATTCCAATTTTTGCAGCCTTCAATTTCATTAAAAGAATATACTTCTTTAAGCGAAGGAATGTTTGCTTTTATAGTATTGATTTTCTTGAACAAATCTGCATCAGATACAAATACATAACTTGCTTCAGAATGATTTAGAATGAATTCATAATCGTCTTCGGAAATTGTTGGATATACAGGAACGTTTTGAGCACCAATTTGCAAAATACCAATATCCATAATATGCCATTCGGTTCTATTATTACTCGAGATAATAGCTATTTTATTATTTTTTTGAACACCTATTCTTAATAATGCTCTTGAAATGGCATTTGCCTTATCAATATATTCTTGGGTCGAGGTTTTAACCCATACACCATTTTGCTTAGTTGCCAAAGCATCAGGAAGGTTATATTTTTCCAATTGATAATATGGAAAATCGAATAGGCGATTGATAGTTATCATTATGTGATTGTTAAATTGTATTGCAAATTAAATAAAATTTAATAATAATATTTGGTTTCTAATAATTAATTATGGCTATTCTAATTACAATATTGGAAATCAACGAAATCGTTTTCTTTATTTCTTTGAATTTGGATGACTTTAATAGAAAAATCCCTGCTTCATTTTTGTTTTTAGGAAATGAATAATTTCTAAAACATAAGAAAAACAGGGATTTTAATAGTGGTTTTGACTTGAAGGATCTATTCTATGTATTCTTTTACACGATCGCCTGAAATGAATATTTTCTTTTTGTCATAATGAATGGTAAATGATTGCTGAATCCAGTTTTTGTCATCACTTGATTTGGCTTCGGCATTGCCTGTTATTCTATACCAAAATGTATAAGATGCACTATTAAATCCTTCTTTGAAAATTGGAATTCCAGATTCTGAACATTCGATTCCCCAAATAATATTGTTTTTTTCCAAATCTTCATTTTGTATCATTCCTGTACCATCAGGGTTAAGGATGGTTATAGGTTCTAGTTGATTTACATAGTTGTATTGACCGATGATAGGATATCCAATTGAGTTGGCAATAAAATGCTCTTTCTGGTCAATTGTGATTTTTGTAATATTAATTTGTGCAAATGAATTCATTGCACTAGCAATAAGTGCAGTTAGCAGTAAAGTAATTTTTTTCATGAAATGTAGGTTAGTTAAGAAAGACTAAACAATATTGGGATTATTCTTTAGTCTAGAATTAGAGTTTGATTTAGGCTAATGTACAAACTGATTTTTATATAAAAAAACTACAAATAGATATAGTTGTAAAGATATAAATAACCTTCTGTGAATCTTTTGGTTCCCTTTGGAGAATAGACATAGGTTTTTGCTTTTTTCTCTACAATATTACCATTTGTATCAAGCTTGTAGATAAATAAAGTCTCTTCGTTGGGTAATTTAGTATTGTTATCGGCTTTTATGGTAGTAATGCGAACCAGTTTTTTACTGTTGTCGTATCTGTATATGTTCTTATGAGATAAGATACCGGATTTTAAAATCCGCGTTTCTGTGACTAAGCCATTCGCATCATAACTATATTGTGTAGCACTATCAATATCTTGATTGACAATTTGAAAAATTTGATTTTTATCATTAAAGTGATAAAAATATTCTTTTCGAGTAGTTATTTTTTTAGGTAGGTTTACAGCGTAGTCTTCACCTTTGAATAATATGTTTTTTTTCTGCACATATTTATAATCAAGGGTAGAAAAGTCAGGTTCTATGGCTGTACTGGTAATTGAATCGTGTGCATCAATGTTATTAGAAAAACGAGTGGTTTCAATATCAATATGCGAGATTAGCCCTTTGTTGGTATAGCTAAAAAACTTTTTTTTGGATTCTAAATTCCGCAAAGTTTCTTCAATTTCTTTTGTCAATCCGTTTTGATCAAATCGGTATAGATTACTTATAGAGGCTGAGTCATTTATAGTGTGACCTTGTTCGTTAATTACAAATTGATGTTCTTGCATTTCGGCAATTTGACCTTTTAAGCCTAGTGTTTTTGTGTTTATTTCTAATTCTAATAAAGGATTTACTTTAGCAATAGTATGAATAGATTGTGCCGAAGTTGGCGTAATGAAAAACAGAAGATTTAAAATAATAATGGCATTTTTTAAAAAAATCATAGGGGCGCTTTTTAAAATTGATTTTAATATATCTAATTGAATTTCTCATGAAAAACCCGTCTCAAAAAGTAGGATCAAGAGACGGGTTTTGAATTATTTTGAAGAACGGTTTGGATTATTTTTGATTATCAATCCATTTTCTAGCATTCACAAAAGCTTCTAGCCAAGGTGTTACTTCATCGTTTCGGTCGCTTGGGTAATGTGCCCAGTTCCATTGAAAAGTAGAGCGCTCAATATGTGGCATCATTACTAAATGACGACCTGTAGCGTCACACATCATGGCTGTATTGTAGTCAGAACCGTTTGGATTTGCTGGATAGTTGTCGTAACCGTACTTTCCAACAATGTTGTAGTTAGCTTCTGGTTCTGGTAAATTGAATTTCCCTTCTCCGTGCGAAACCCAAACTCCCAAAGTGCTTCCAGCTAAAGTTGATAACATGACCGATTTGTTTTCTTGAATGGTCACCGATGTAAAGATACTTTCGTGTTTGTGACTGTTGTTGTGGTGCATTTTTCCGTGAACTTCGTGTTCTGGATTAATCAATTCTAATTCCATTAATAATTGGCAACCATTACAAATTCCGACAGACAAAGTATCTTTTCTTGCATAGAAATTTTTAAGAGCAGTATTCGCTTTTTCGTTGTATTTGAAAGCTCCAGCCCAACCTTTGGCAGAACCCAATACATCCGAATTTGAGAACCCTCCAACAGCTCCGATGAACTGAATGTCTTCTAAAGTTTCACGACCCGAAATCAAATCGGTCATGTGAACGTCTTTTACATCAAAACCTGCTAAGTACATCGCATTTGCCATTTCACGTTCGGAATTACTTCCTTTTTCACGGATAATAGCTGCTTTTGGTCTCTCAACTGCGCTCGAGATGACTGGTTTTTTACCAGTGAAGTGAGCAGGGAAAGTATAATGTAAAGGTTGATTTTTGTAATTATCGAAACGTGCCTGAGCAGTTCCGTTTTTAGATTGTTTTTGGTCTAATAAGAACGAAGTTTTAAACCAAACGTCTCTGTATTTAACGATGTCAAGCTTACATGGGCCAAAATCTAAAGTAGCTTCAGTAGTTGCTTTTCCTAGTTTAAAGAATGAAATATCATTAGCGTTTAATTTGTTTTCTAAAACAGCATCTTCTTTGGCTTGGAAAACGATACCAATATTTTCAGCAAACAAATATTTGATGATGTCTTTTTCTTCAAAAACAGAGAAGTTTATTTTAGCTCCCAAATTCACATCTGCAAAACACATTTCTAATAAAGTAGTGATCAAACCACCACTTCCTATGTCGTGTCCAGCTATAATTTGGTTGTCACTTATTAATTCCTGAATAGTGTTAAACGCATTTTTAAAGAAAGAAGCATCTTTTATCGTTGGAGCTTCATTTCCGATACTATTCAAAATTTGAGCAAATGATGAACCTCCTAATTTGAATTCATCTTGAGAAAGATTGATATAATAAATAGAACCGCCGTCTTTTTGCAAAACAGGTTCAACTACTTTTTTAACGTCAGTACAATGTCCAGCAGCAGAAATGATTACTGTTCCTGGAGCAATTACTTCGTCATTTGGATATTTTTGTTTCATCGAAAGTGAATCTTTTCCAGTCGGAATGTTGATTCCTAATTCGATTGCGAAATCCGAACAACCTTCTACAGCAGCATACAAACGAGCGTCTTCACCTTCGTTTTTACAAGCCCACATCCAGTTGGCTGATAATGAAACTCCTTTTAGACCGTCTTTAATTGGAGCCCAAATGATGTTGGATAAAGACTCTGCAATTGCAGTTCTACTTCCAGCTACTGGGTCAATCAAAGCAGCGATAGGAGAGTGTCCGATAGAAGTAGCGACACCTTCTTTTCCATTAAAATCCAGTGCCATTACCCCAACATTATTCAAAGGCAATTGTAATGGTCCTGCGCATTGTTGTTTGGCCACACGACCACCCACACAACGATCGACTTTATTGGTCAACCAGTCTTTAGACGCAACCGCTTCTAACTGCAATACGGCTTCTAAATATGTTGCAATGTTTTTAACATCATAATTTAAACCGTTGTATTTGTAATCTATCGTTTTATCGGTCATGATTGTTTTTGGTGAACTTCCAAAGAAATCTTCCAAAGCATAATCCATAGGTTTTGCACCTGTTGTTTTAGATTCGAAAGTAAAACGGTGATCGCCTGTTACATCACCCACTTGGTACATTGGGGCGCGTTCTCTTTCGGCAATTCTTTGTAGTGTGTCAATGTCTTTCTGACCAATAACCAATCCCATTCTTTCTTGAGATTCGTTTCCGATAATTTCTTTAGCAGAAAGGGTAGGGTCACCTACTGGTAATTTATCCAAATCAATCAAACCTCCTGTTTCTTCAACCAATTCCGAAAGACAGTTTAAGTGTCCACCTGCACCGTGATCGTGAATAGAAACAATTGGATTGTTATCACTTTCTACCAAACCGCGAATGGCGTTGGCAGCACGTTTTTGCATTTCTGGATTTGAACGTTGAATAGCGTTCAATTCGATTCCTGAACCGAAAGCTCCTGTATCTGCAGAAGAAACCGCAGCACCACCCATTCCGATTCTATAATTTTCTCCACCAAGGATAACGATTTTATCGCCTTCCTGTGGTTTTTGTTTGATAGATTGATCTAATTTTCCGTAACCAATTCCACCCGCTTGCATGATTACTTTGTCGTAACCTAATTTTCGATTAGCTTCTTGGTGTTCGAAAGTTAAAAGGGAACCCGTAATTAACGGTTGACCAAATTTATTTCCGAAATCCGAAGCTCCATTTGAAGCTTTAATCAAAATATCCATCGGAGTTTGGTACAGCCACTTTCTTTCTGCTACACCATTTTCCCAATTTCTATCGTCAGCTAAACGGGAGTATGAAGTCATGTAAACCGCTGTTCCTGCCAATGGCAAAGAACCTTGTCCACCTGCTAAACGGTCACGAATTTCTCCTCCTGAACCCGTTGCAGCACCGTTAAAAGGCTCAACCGTAGTTGGAAAATTGTGTGTTTCGGCTTTTAAGGAAATAACCGAATCAAATTCTTTTGTCTCATAAAAATCAGGTTTGTCAGCTGATTTTGGAGCAAATTGTTCTACTCTCGGCCCTTTTACAAAAGCCACATTATCTTTGTATGCCGAAACGATATCGTTCGGATTTTCTTGAGATGTTTTCTTGATAAGTTTAAAAAGAGAAGTCTCTTTTTCTACACCGTCAATAATAAATGTTCCGTTGAAAATTTTGTGACGACAGTGCTCTGAATTCGCTTGTGAGAATGCAAAAATCTCTGAGTCAGTTAATTTTCTACCCAATTTGGTAGCCAAATTATTCAAATAATCTTCTTCTTCGGTGCTCAAAGCCAAACCTTCTTGCTTGTTGTAAGCAGCAATATCATCAATCTCTAAAATAGCTTCTGGCTGAATGTTGATAGTGAAAATATCCTGATTTAACTCGCTGTACTTTTGCGAAAGCATTGGATCGAAATCAGTAAAATCCTCAGTAACTTTTTGAAATTCCTCGATGCGAATGATTCCAGAAATACCCATGTTTTGAGTAATTTCTACTGCATTGGTACTCCAAGGGGTAATCATGGCTGCGCGAGGTCCAACAAAAAAATCCGTCAATGCGGATTTCTCTATTTTATGTGCGTCGGCAAATAGCCAGTTAAGTTTTGAAATGTCTTGAGCTGAAATTTCGTTTTGCGTGTGTACGGCAAAAACGGTGTTGCTTTGGTTTTCAAAGAAATGGATCATTGTTGTGTAGTTTGTTGTATTTAACGGTGCAAATTTAGGTTAAATAAATAGTAAGCGCAAATTTGAAAACGAACTCTTTTGAAAAATAAATAACAAAAAATAAACACGAATTTCACGAATTAGTACGAACTGGATTATGTCTGAAATTTTCACAAACTGTGTCTATAATTTCAGATTGTCGCTTTTTTTTATTATTTTTTTCTTCGTGTTAATTAGTGTAATTCGTGTTGGAATTTTTAAAGGTTTGTGAAAAAAATCATAGCAACAGTATTCGTAATAATTTGTGTTTTTAATCTATTTCGGAAACGGTTTACTTTGATATGCTCCTAAATCGGGGGGTAAGGTTCTTGTTATCCCTAAAATATCCAACGGAATCAAATAATCTGAATTCCCTTTTGCGAAAGCGGAAGAAGAATCATCTATGTTGAAATTGTTAATATTTGGGTTAAAGAATTTAGGGTCTTTATTCAAGATTATGGCGTTATAATGTGCTGGGTCGTTTTCAAATTGGTATAAAGCATCATTTGTTTTGTTCGATTTAATCAAACAATTGTTGAATTGGTATTCAAACAAAGCAGTTGTTTTTTTGTCCAAAAACAGTTCGTTTGAATACGAACCGTAAATGATACAATTATTGAAAGTGGCAGCTGTTAAGTTGTTTGTTTCTGGGTTGGCAGCTGTGATATAATTGCTAATATACACAGCGTTTTGTTCAGGACTTGACCAGTTGTTGTAGAAAGTGGAGTGGGTAAATTTGTAATTTCCGCCATAAGTGCAAGCAAGACTAGCTTGTCCTGTATAATTGATAACGATGTTCTCTCCATCAATCAACGCATTTTTTCCTTGAATACCATAGTGTGTGCAATTGTAAATCTGAGTGTTTTTTATGGATGTTGTTGTTCCATCATTACCATCAATTAATAATCCAACAGTGGAATTTTTCAGCGTCAGATTTTGAATTTTATTATTGGTGCTTCCATTTTGTAACCAAATGGTTCCCCATTGGCCAGGAATGTAAGCAAAATCGGGTTGTTGACGGTCGCTGCTGAAAATGATTTCATTCTCTAATTTGTCTGTAGTCGATGTGGTTCCGTTAATTTTTAACGAAGCATTTTTGGAAACAATCAGTCCAGAATTGGCATGAAAATAGACTCTGGTTCCAGGATCAAAAGATGCGGTTTCGCCTTCTGGAACAGTGGCATAACCGTAAATTACGTAGGCTTTTTGGTTGGTAAAATGAAGTTCATTACCATTAATAGGGTCGTTTTTGTCTAAATAAAATCCATTTACTTTTTCATCACCAATCGGAATGGTTTCGATTGTTCCGTCTGAATTTTTATTTGGATACAATAAAATAGCATCTTGAACCAATGTTACCAGTTCAACCTTTTGTAAATTCGTGCCGCTGTCAAATTCAATTTGGTCGGTGTATAAAAATTCGGTTGGAGTCGTATTATCACTTTCGACAGTGGTTTCGATAAAAATATACAAACTGTCTTTCGCTAAAAGAGTAATGTTTTCGAATATTTTACCCTGATTTCCTTGTGTTCCATCAACAGACATTCTGTATTTTGAATTGAGCCCTTTACTAAGTTTTATGATTGGAATATTAATATCATTTTTAGAACGATTGTAAACTTTTAAAGAATAAGTGCTCGAACTCAAATTGGTGAAAATTGTATCTAGATAAACGGTGTCTTTAGAAAAGGTTAGATTGCCAGAACTCGCTATGGTGTCAAAATCGGAGCGGCAGGAACAAAAATAAAATAGTATTCCGATTAGAAGGAGTGTTGTTATGCGAGGCATTTTATTTCTTTTTTTGGTAAAAATAGGAATAAATTAGTTTTTAAATACAAATTTTCGCTACACCTCTTGTTGGTTGTTTTTTAAATCAGAATAGAACTGTTTTAATTTGCAACTGAAATTAATTTTTATAATTGCTTTATTTTTTGAATTGTCATTTTAGCGTATTTTTACAATCTTTAAAATAAAAAAATGCTAATGGATAAAGATAAAATACTCCAATATTGCAATGAGTTTTCCAAATATACTTTGATGGAAACATTGAAAATTGAGTTTATAGATGCAGGTGAAGGTTTTTTGGTGGCCAAGATGCCTGTGAATTCAGCAGTTCATCAACCAATGGGATTGTTGCACGGAGGGGCTTCTGTAGCTTTGGCAGAAAGTGTTGGGAGTGCAGCTTCGCATTTTTTTATTGATGCTAAAAATCAAGAAGTACGTGGAATCGAAATTTCAGCAAATCATTTGAAAAGTATTCGGGAAGGAATCGTTTTTGGTACAGCAAGAATCATTCATAAAGGGAGAAGTTTACATCTTTGGGAAATTAAAATTACTGACGAAGAAGGAAATCTGATTTCACTATGTAAATTAACTAATATGGTTTTGACAAAAGGAAGTTAGGGAATGATGAATGAGTTTTTTAAAAAAGTAGCAGAACATAATCTGCAGAAAAAACCTTTTGTATTGTATCGCAAACCCAATTCGAATACTGTAATAGGAATGTTTCAGCTTAACGATGATTTGTATGATGTAAATAATTTTACCGAAAAAGGTTTTGTTTTTGCTTCTTTTGATGGGAATAAAATCTTTTTGATCCCAGAATATCAATCAGAAAAAATTGAATTTGTTTGGGAAAATGAAGCGTTTGATAGTATTGATAATGTAGAGAATGTGCTCAATACAGCAGATAAAGAGTATTTTGAAAATTTAGTTGCAAAAGGAATTCAAGCCATAGAAAATGGAATATTTCAAAAAGTTGTGCTTTCCCGTAAAGAAATAATCGAACTTGATGATTTTGATTTGATCTCCACTTTTCAAAAAATGATTCAAAGTTATCCAGCAGCCTTTGTGTACTGTTTTCAACATCCCCAAATTGGTGTTTGGTTAGGAGCAACACCAGAACAATTGTTGAAAGTTGAAGGTAATGTTATTAAGACAATGGCTTTAGCTGGAACGCAAAAAAATACTGGTAATGAATATGTTGAGTGGGAAGATAAAGAGAAAAATGAACAACAATTTGTTACAGATTACATTGTGTCAGAGTTGGGTAAAATAACAGAATCTATTTCGATTTCTGAACCTCGCAGTGTGAGAGCTGGGAATATTTGGCACATAAAAACGGATATTTCTGGAATAATTAGAAGTGACCAAAATTTGAAAGAAGTGGTTGAATTATTACATCCTACACCAGCTGTTTGCGGTTTGCCAAAAAAGGAATCTCGAAAATTTATCATTGAAAATGAAAATTACGATAGGAGTTTTTATACTGGCTTTTTAGGTGAATTGAATTTAGATACCAAAACAGATTTGTTTGTCAATTTGCGAAGCATGGAAATTGTTATAGAACAGCTTTCACAAAAAACAAAAGCAAATTTGTTTATAGGTTGTGGTATTACTAAAGATAGTATTCCAGAGAAAGAGTGGGAGGAGAGTGTAAACAAATCGATAACGATGAAAAAGGTATTAGGATAGTTTAGAATGGTTTAAGTGTTTAAAAAATTAAAGGTTTAAGAGTTTTGTTTTTTTAGCTTTTTCAATTTTTAGATCTTTTTAAAATAAAAAATATGAAATTAGATATATTAGCCTTTGGTGCCCATCCCGATGATGTAGAATTAGGGTGTTCAGGAACTATCTTGAAAGAGATTTCTTTGGGAAAAAAAGTAGGAATTGTTGATTTGACAAGAGGCGAATTAGGAACACGTGGTTCTGCCGAAATAAGAGATAAAGAAGCAAAAGCGGCTGCTGAAATCTTAGGGGTTTCGATACGTGAGAATTTGAAGATGCGCGATGGTTTTTTTGTAAACGATGAAAAACACCAATTGGAAATTGTTAAAATGATTCGGAAATATCAGCCCGAAATAGTATTGTGCAATGCAATAGACGATAGGCATATCGATCACGGAAAAGGGAGTAAGTTGGTTTCGGATGCCTGTTTTTTATCTGGATTGATGCGAATAGAGACAACTTTGGATGGGAAAATACAAAAAGCGTGGAGACCTAAAGTAGTGTATCATTATATCCAATGGAAAAATATCGAACCCGATTTTGTGGTTGATATAACTGGATTTACAGATACTAAAATCAAAGCAATTTTAGCCTATAGTTCGCAATTTTATGATCCAAATTCTAACGAACCAGAATCTCCAATTTCAAGTAAAAACTTCTTAGAAAGTTTAAATTATCGATCTAGAGACTTAGGAAGACTAACAGGAGTAGAACATGCCGAAGGTTTTACAGTTGAAAGGTGTTTGGTTGTCAATAGTTTAGGGGATTTGAAATAAAAATGTTTAATTTTTTTTATTTTTTTGTTTGTAGAAGTAAACATTTGTTCTATCTTTGCAACCGCTAAGCAGAAATGGTGGTTGTAGCTCAGCTGGTTAGAGTAGCGGTTTGTGGTGCCGCGGGTCGCCGGTTCGAACCCGGTCAGCCACCCAAAATAAAAGCTCCTTCATATGAAGGAGCTTTTTTTGTGGAGTAGATTTTACAAACTTAAATTGGGTAAAATAAAAGATTTAGTATTCGGGTGTAATCGTATCCATAACCCTGGATTAGCATTTAATTGCAGTACCGCCTCTTCTTTATTTGAACTCAATTGTGTGTGAAGTACTTTTGCATAGGTTTGGATTTTTGCAGGAGCTGTATCGGCATCTACTACAGATTGCACAACTTTTTTTGCTTGTAATATGGCAGCGGGTCCTAAAGTTAGGATATACTCAGCAGATCTACATTCTTTTTCATCACTTTCATTTACAAGACTTCCTCCTGCTTTAAATTTACTAATGTGATGTTCCAAAATACTGCTTGATATAGGAATTATTCCCGCAACATGATGAGATTGTGCACCAGAAAAAGGTTTAATATAGGCAAGGTGAGATGCTTGATTTTCTTCAGGTCCATGACCAATGAAAAAAATATCCAAACCACCTAATTTTTCTAATTGAGTCAAATATTCTATAAGTGAGGATTCTAGATCGTTGGTATCCGTTCGCATAGGGGTAAAGCTTTTAATTTTTTTGAAAAAAGCATCTCCCAAAATACGTTCAAAATCACGAACAAAACTCAAACTATTATTCATACCCATGGGGGCAAGTGCATCCTGAGTAAACACATTTAATCTAGCGAGTAGTTCATCTTGTTGTGTTGTTTTAGCTAATTCTCCCAGTAATCTGTGTAACTCTTGAGCGCCTCGCCCTCCTAGAAGTGCAATATTAATATCGCCTTCTTTAGATTTGGCAGTGAGGTACAGTTCGTTTAACATTGCCAGTCCAACTTCGGCTTCGCTATTAAAGACTGTTGGGATTATGCCAAAATCGTTAGAATTAAATTCTGTTTTTTTTATATGAGATAACCATATAGTATTGTTGTCTTTATTTTGTATAAATTGGGTGTTGTTTGAATTCATTTTGTAATTAATTTATTCTGATGTATTACTAATTGAGGTTGATTACTAATGAGCAAGATAAACTTTCTCAACGGATTATTGTTGTTAAGATTTAGTAAAACCCCAATACAACAAAAAAAAGCGTCAATGGTTTGAACCTTGACGCTTTTTTAAATTTATTTTTTTCAAAACTAATTGCTAATAGTTTGCAATTCTCCGTATTTATAACTTGTTCCTAATTGGAAGTTACTATTTCCTTTTTCCAGAGTAACATTTTTAAGAACAATAGTGTGGGTAAAAGCATTCCCTGATGTTGTAGTTGTAACTTCTATTTCTCCTCCAACTCTTCCTAGCCATTCTTGAGCAACACTTGGTAAAGCTGGATCTGTAGTTTGACAAAAATAATCTTCTGTCACAATACCATTTTCATACGTATGATACACTAATCTGTTATTTTCTAAACCAATTGTTCCTTTTCTTGGCTGGTCTAACGGAGTAACTTCATTTTTAATTAAATTAGGATCAATGTCGAGAGTCAAAGATTCGCTGTCATTAAATTCATATATCAACCCACTATCACATTGCAACAACAATTGCTCAAAATCTAATTCTAATGGCGTAATCGTTCTTAGGTAATCCCCAAAACTAAAAACATCATAAAATTGAGTGGTACCATCTCCTTTTGCAAAAGTGATGTTTCTAAAAACAATTGTATTTTTATACCCCGTAATTCTGGTACTTCCATCATCTTCATCTGCTGTTTTTACGGCTTCGGTAGTAATTTCTATAACTCCAGAAGCTGCTGTCCATTGTGTATTTATATTTGGAGTAGCAGGCGGTATCAAATCACATATATTATCCGAAGAAACTTGTCCGTCATAAAAATTATATACCACTCTGTTGGTCGAGTTAATATTCAACGTAATTGGTTCTCCTGTTTCGGTAACATCATCTTCAAAAGTATCCTCAGGTACATCCAAAATTAAAGATTCACTATCTTTAAGCTTAAACAAAAGATTGTTTTCTGTACAAGTACTTGTAGATACTTCATCAAAATTAATGGTATCTACTATTAAATCGCCATCATCACAAGCTGAAAAAGCAATTGTACAACATAAAATTCCGAAAATTCTTTTCATTCTTTTTCTATTTTGAGCAAAAATAGAATTTTTAATCTGTATCCTAAACTTTACCGATTAAAAACCCATTATTTAATATTTTTTTATGTAAAAATCGACTTAATAATCCTAAAGTATTCATAGAATTTGATTTCGGAAGACAAAACCTCGGATCTAAATTTAAAGTGTGCCATCATAAATTCTTATCTTTGCTTTGAATTTTACTTTCAATGAAAAAATACAATTTTTATTTAGCTGCTTTTACAGCATTTTTTATTTGGGGCTTTTTTAGTCTAGCGTTAAAACCAATAGCCAATTATCCTTCTCTCGATATTCTTTTTTACCGTGTGTTTTTTAGCGTTTTTACGATGACTGCTATAAACCTCTGTTTTAGACGAAAACACATTCAAAAAAACTGGGAAGATTTTAAAATTATTTCAAAAGAAAAAAAAAGGAAAATCATTCAGCTTACCTTAGTTGGTGGATTAATTCTAGCCTGTAATTGGTTTATTTTTATTTATGTGGTAAATCATGTGAGTGTCAAGGCGGGCTCTTTAGCCTATTTGATATGTCCTATTTTGACCACTGTTTTTGCCTTTTTTATGTTACATGAAAAATTGAGCAAATGGAAATGGGCCGCAGTAATGATTAGTAGTTTTAGTTGTATTCTTTTATCATTAGATCATTTTCAAGATATTTTTTACAGCTTAATCGTTGCCTCAACTTATGCTTTGTACTTGGTGAGTCAAAGAAAAAATAATGAAATTGATAAATTTCTAGTTTTAAATATTCAATTGTTATTTGTTGCCATATTAATTTTACCGTTTTATCCAAGTTATAGTGGTGCCATACCAACTGAACCGTTGTTTTATATGTGTTTATTTTGCATCGTTGTATTTTTTACCATTATACCTTTATTTCTAAATCTGTATGCTTTAAAAGGTCTTGACTCATCGACGGTTGGAATTTTAATGTATATCAATCCGATAATAAATTTCTCATTGGCAATTTTTTATTTTAGAGAAGATATAAGCTTTGTACAAATGATTTCATATTCACTAATTTTGGTCTCAATTCTTATTTTTAACAAAAAGGTTCTTTTTGGAAAGAAAAACAAAACGTTAGTTGAGGGCTCAAAATCAATTTAGCACATGAAAAAAGTATATCTCGACAATGCTTCTACAACAGCTCTTCGTCCAGAAGTAATTCAAGAAATGACCAAAATATTATCCGAAGATTATGGTAATCCATCTTCAACACATAGTTTGGGGCGCAATGCCAAGAGCATTCTTGAACTTGCTAGAAAATCTATTGCTAAAGAGTTGAATGCTTCGGCATCGGAAATTATTTTTACTTCTTGTGGTACCGAATCGAACAACTGGATTATGCGGTCGGCAATAAAAGATTTAAAAATAGAACGCATTATTACCAGCAAAATAGAACATCATGCGGTGTTGCATACAGCATTAGCACTCGAATCCGAGTTTAAAACTCAAATAGATTACGTAAACATAAATTCAAATGGAGAAGTAGATTTGACTCATTTGGTCGAGTTATTATCCGATGGAAAAAAAACTTTGGTTTCCTTAATGCATGTCAATAACGAAACCGGAGTTATTTTAGACTTAGAAAAAGTTAGCCAAATTTGTCAAGAGCACCACGCTTTATTTCATTCTGATACAGTTCAATCTATTGGAAAAGCCAAAATTGATTTGCAAAAAAATCCGATTGATTTTATTGTTGCAAGTGCACATAAATTTCATGGCCCAAAAGGAGTTGGATTTGCTTATCTTAGAAAAAATTCTGGATTGCAACCTTTATTTTTTGGAGGAGAACAAGAAAAAGGATTTCGTCCAGGAACCGAAGCGGTTCACCAAATTGCAGGAATGGCAAAAGCACTTGAACTTTCGTGTCAAAATCTGGAAGCCGAAAGTAATGATATTGCCTCTTTGAAAAATTATACCATTGAGAAACTTACCGAAAAATTACCCGGTTTTAAAATCAATGGTGAAAATACTTTCTACAATTTATTAAATGTAACATTACCGCTTGACGAGAGTAAAACTGCTATGATTTTATTTCATCTTGACATGAAAGGAATTGCAGTCTCAAGAGGAAGCGCTTGTCAATCAGGAAGTATTAAACCATCGCATGTTTTAGCCGAAATGCTAACTGAAGAAGAATTAAAAAAACCAAACATTCGAATATCATTCAGCCATTACAATACAAAAGAAGATATAGACATGCTCATCGAAGGGTTAAAAATGCTTGAATAATAATGTAATCTAACTGTTAATTTTAGTAAATTAGTCTAATAAAACATTCTTTAAAACAATAAAGAAATTAGTTTATGGCTAAATTACTCTCCTATTTCAATTGTTTAAAATCAATAAACCAACAACGGTTTGCATTGATTCTTTCAGTGAGCTTTTTTTTATTGAGTGACCATTTTATAAATGCCCAAAAAAAAGATCAAATTAGCATTAATAAAGAATTGATAAAAGACACGATCGATGGTAAAATCGATTTGAGTAATTATATTATCAATGCGCATGGAGTTATTGTACTTCCTTACATCATTACAGAACCAGCCATTGGAGGCTTTGGAGTAGCACTTGCCCCATTGCTAATTACGCCCAAAAAAAGACCAGAAGGTTATAAAGGCTACATTCCACCAGATATTACGGCAGGCTATGGCATGTACACTGTAAACAATAGTTGGGCTGCTGGAGCTTTACGAGTGGGGAATATTCCTAAATATGGTTTAAAATATCGTGTTGGTTTTACTTATGCCAAGCTTAACTTATCTTTTTATAGAGATATTGAAGGGTTCGGAAATCAAGAGCTTGATTTTAATATTCGTGCAACACCAATTACCCTTGAAATATCCAAAAAGATAGGCAAAACTGAACTCTATTTTGGGACCAATTATTCGTTTTCTAAAAATGTATTAAAACCAAATTTTTCTGAAGACTTATCAGAATTTTACAGCGAAAAAGAACTGAATAGTAATATAGGAAGTTTAGGAATCTTTTTGGATTATGACAAGAGAAACACCATTTTTACACCCGATCATGGTTATAGAACCAACTTGTTGTATGCTGTCAATGACAATTGGACAGGGAGTGATTATAAATTTCAAGACTTAAACGGATACTTACAGTATTTTCTCCCCATAAAATCCAATTGGATAGGAGGGTTTCGTTTAGATTACAAACAAAATTTTGGTGATACTCCTTTTTATAAATTACCTTATATCGATTTAAGGGGTATTCCAGCCGAAAGATTTCAAGGAAACACAGTTCTTGTAGCCGAAACAGAACAACGATTTGACATTAGTTACCGCTGGAGCATTATTGGTTTTACTGGAATTGGAGAAACTATTAATGACGGCCAAAACCTAAAAACCGGAAAATTTGCTTTTACTTATGGAACGGGTTTTAGGTATTTTTTGGCTAGAACTTTTGGTCTTAGAACTGGAATTGATATTGCAAAAGGCCCTGATAGCTGGGGATATTATTTGGTTTTTGGTCATAGCTGGAATCGTTAATTTACTTTACCAAATTTATTATACAAAGGATTGAAAATCCATATATAGATATTAAAAAATATCCAGCCTACCGTTATTAATACCAACAATGCGATTTTTTGTTTTACTATACTCTCGATATTTATAATTTTTGCCAAAAATTTAGACAAAAAGCCTACCAAAAAGATAATCAATGTAAATCCTATAAGTTTGAATGAAATATTAATTTGTTTAAATGGCTCAGGATTATTCCAATTGTAAATTAAATAATAGAGTGTTGTTAGTAGTAGAACACTACCTATTCCAATAACCAAAAACTTAATAAAATTTGACATCCGTACAATTTTAAAAGGAACAAAACTGCTTACTTTTAATTGCTTAACTAGTTTTTTATCTTTTGCTGGATACGTACAACTCTCGCTAATTTTCAAAAATTTCCAATCTACCTTGTCTTTATTTACAGTACCAATTTCATGAATCATTTGTTTGTATCCGCTATACATTAAGGCATAAGCTTCTAGATCATTAAAAGAATCCAAATCGGTTCTCACTTCGCTAAGACGTTTCTGGATTTTTTTCATCAAACCATATTTCAAAAGCGCATTTTCATCTTCGATTTCTTTATCATACAAAATACCTCTATTGACATCCGTACAATCAATCCAGCTCACAGGCAGTTGTGCTAATCCATTTTTTAGATGAACGATAGAAAGTTTTGCCAATATCGAAGTGTATTTTCGGGATTTTAAATCTAATAATTGAATTTCACGCAAACGTTCTTGTAAAATAGAATCGACTCTAAAAAATAAAGACATAGAGTTTTCGGTATTTACTGCATTATCGGCCATTTGTGCACTAGCATCGCTAATAATAATTTCATTGCACTCTTGTTCCAGTATAGAAGCAATTCCTTGATTATCATGAACACCTCCATCTATGAGTTCCAAATCAAAATTTTGATAAAGCTTTTTTAAAACCAAAGGTTGAAACAAAACAGGTACACAAGAAGAAGCGGCAACAGCATAACCCAATCTAAATTTTTGATACTGTTCTGGAGCATTTTCGTAATACATCCTTCTCAAACGAGGTTTTACATCAAATTCATCCGAAATGTAAGTGGGCGGTTCTCCCATCCAGGATGCTGTGAATTGCCAGTTATGTCCTGTGTTTACAACTGTAGCGTTTAGAATCAGCTGAGGGATTTTATTTATTCTTTTCCAGTTATCATCATTCAATCTAAAAGTCTCTTCACCAAAAGGAGTAATAAATAAATCATTCATATAAATTGGTTCCAACGAATCTTTGTCCCCTTTTTTGAGTAATGAGTTATAAAAATATTCTTCGTACAATTCTCCCAATCGGTTAGAACGAGAATAAGAACTGCCTTTCCACATTTTTATATTCTTATAAAAATTAGTCAGCAAACGCATTCTAATGTTTTTTTGAACAGCATTTAAAAATTCGGTTTCAATTTCCTTTACAATCCGAATGTAATCTTCTTGTTCGATGGTTTCATCTGATTTTGTTTCGAATAATTGTTTGATTTTTAAATAATAAAAAGCGCCAATAATTGATCCCCCCGAAACACATGAAATAACTTCTATATCTTTCAATTTATCTTTCTCAGCAAGGGCTGCCAAAACTCCAATGTGAAAAATAGCCGCTCTAAAACCTCCTCCGGAGAGTCCTACCCCTAATTTGGTTTGTTGCTTTTCTTTTAATTCGCGTTTGTCTGAATTCTCATTAGCATTAAGGTTTAAAGCTATTAAACAAATATTTTGTTCCTCCTCTTTTATTTCATTTTTTTGAAAAGGGTCTTTGTTTATAGATTTTTCTTTTTTTTGGGCTATTTGATAATGAGCCAAATTATAAATTTGCTTACTAAAGGACTTAATTTGCCAATTTTCATTTTTGTCCTGAGTATATAATTTGATGAAATGAAGTGCTTTTTTATACATTCTCAACCCAAAAAAAGCTTCAGCCAAAGCAGCATATAATTTTTCTTTAGCTTCAATTCCTTCTCTAAAAACAATTTCTTCTCCATCAACCAAGTAAGCATCTACAATTTCTCTTCTAGTTGTTTGTGCAGTTTCAAACCTCGTAATGGTTTCGGCGGTAATCTCACAAGTTTCGGAGAGTCTTTCTAAATTTTCGATTACAATTAATTCATTACTGTTCGCATAATTTACAGCGGTATTAATGCACTCTGTTTCTGTTTGAATCGATTTATGGGGCTTGTTTTTCCAAATTAAATAGCCTTTTTTGTAATAAGCTCTCGATTGCAATAAGTTATGAAACTGATGATCGAATTTCCATTTGCTTTTATAAATATCGCCAGCAATTCCAAGTGTTTTAGAATTTTTGGTGTGTTCCAAATCACAAAATGATTTAAGAATATTGATGGCTTTATCAAATTTAAAATAAGATGACAACGAGCTGTCTTTGTGCACATTATCAGCCAAATTCTGATATTTAGTAAGTTTTACTTCGGCACCCTGATCTTCATCTTCTTCAATTTTTTTTAGCAATATCTCGGTAGCATAACCATATTGTTCAAATTGTATTAGATTCAAATACAATTTATCAAAATAAACATCATTCGAAATATCTTCGCCACGCAAATAACTTTTTGCCCATGCTATTGCTTTCTTTTTATCTTCCATTGGGTATAATATTGAAAATCAATTATTAAGTTTATAAAATTATGAAAACATAAAGATATTTTAACAAAAAACTTAAAACATTTCTTATTTTTAAATAAAACTATTCTTTCTTCAAAAAAAAGCATATTTTTACTAGACAAACCTTACAACCAATAATAAAAATGAAAAAAACATTTCTTGTCTTGACCATCGCATTTGCATTGCTATCAAAATCCTATTCACAAGAAGCAAAACTAGAAGCTTCGGTTGAAGGAATCAAAGAATACAGTTTACCGAACGGATTAAAAATTTTGTTGATTCCAGATGCAACACAATCCAATGTAATCGTGAATATTGTTTATGGGGTTGGATCACGTCATGAGGGATATGGAGAGTCGGGTATGGCTCATTTATTAGAGCATATGTTATTCAAACGTTCTTCAAAATTTACCGATATCAAAAAAACCATTGCCGACAAAGGGGCTCAGGCAAATGGTACTACCTATTACGATCGCACCAATTATTATGAGGTTATGCCAGCAACTGACGAGAATTTAAAATGGGCACTCGAAATGGAATCGGATCGTATGACAACCTCTGCAATTCTTCAATCTGATTTGGATAGCGAATTTAGTGTGGTTCGAAATGAATTTGAAATTGGCGAAAATGATCCTCGAAGTGTCTTAAATGAGCGTATTCTTTCTACAGCTTATTTGTGGCATAATTACGGAAAATCAACTATTGGAAGTAAAGAAGATATCGAACGTGTAAAAGCTAATCGCTTAAAAGTGTTTTACCAAAAATACTATCAACCTAATAATGCCACACTAATTATTGGAGGGAAATTTGATGAGAAAAAAACATTATCATGGATAAAAGAATTCTTTGCTCCTATCCCAAAATCAAAAAATGAAATTGAAAAAACCTATACGGTAGAGCCAGCACAAGACGGAGAACGTTTTGTTGAACTCAAAAGAAACGGTGATTTACAATATATCGGAATGGCTTACCACACCCCAAGCTATTCTGACAAAGAGTTTGCAGCAAATGATGCTTTAATTTCAATTCTTACCAATAACCCTTCTGGGGCTCTATACAAAGCTTTGGTCGAAACTAAATTATCAACTAGTGTTTATGGCTATACCTTATCACTAAAAGACCCCGCCTTTAGTTATTTTACATGCGAAATAGCAAAAGACAAAGACATCAACGTTGTTCAAAAGGCTTTTCTCGAAACTATGAATGCCGTTCCAACCATGACATTTACGGAAGAGGATTTGAAACGTGCCAAAAATGAATTATTAAAGCAATTCGAAAATACCTACAACAAAACGATCAATCTGAGTGTTGCTTTGACAGAATTTATTGGAGCTGGTGATTGGAGACTCTTTTTTATCAATCGAGACAATTTAGAAGCTCTCACAGTTGCTGATATTCAAAATGCTGCAAAAAAATATTACCTTCAAAGCAATAGAACTTGGGGACGCTTTATTCCTGAAGCTAATAATCCAAGAACTACTGTAGCTGAAATAACAGATATTGATGCCTTAGTAAAAAATTACAAAGGAAAAGAAATGGAAGCCAACACAAGTGCTTTTGAAGCTACTGTAGCCAATATTATTAAATCGACAGAAGAAGGAAAACTAAGTTCAGGGGGCAAATATGCATTATTAGAAAAACCAACCAAAGGAAATAAAATTGAAGGCAGAATGATTTTGAGAATGGGAGATGAAAAATCATTGAGCGAAAAATCACTCATAGCCTCTCTTACAGCTAATATGCTAAAACGAGGAACTAAAAACAGAACCAAAAAAGAAATTAACGATCAAATTGATCAATATAAACTTAACCTTAGTTTTGGTGCGATTGTCGATGGTTTGTATGTTCGAATCAGTACAGACAAAGCCAATTTAAATAATGCTTTAGACTTGGTTACCGACATTTTGAGAAACCCTTCATTTGATGTTGAAGAATTCGAAAAACTAAAATTGGAAACCAAAAATAATCTAGAAGCCAACCGTAACGAACCTCAAGCTGTAGCAACCGAAGAGTTAACAAAACTTACTCAGGCCTATCCTAAAACACACCCTTATTATTCTGAAACCACTGATGAAAGCTTGGCTTCGTTAAACAAAATCACCTTAGAGGATTTAAAAAACTTTTACAACACTTTCTATGGCGGAGGTAATAGTGTTTCCTCGTTTGTTGGCGGAATCGACAAGCCTGTTATAAAAGCTTTCTTAAACAAAACCTTAGAAAATTGGACACCAAAAATAGCTTATAAAAGAATCGCGTCTCAATACTTTGATGTAAAATCTAATGATAAGACTATCCAGATTAATGATAAAACAAATGCTGTTTTATTCGGAAAAGTGAATCTGAATATTAGCTCTCAAAATCCAGATTATCCAGCAATAGAAATGGCAAATGAACTATTGGGAGGTGGTTCTTTTTTAGCATCAAGAATCCCACAGCGTTTAAGAGAAACAGAAGGGTTAAGCTATGGTGCTGGTTCGTTTTTGCAATCAAATTATAACGATCCAACAACTGATTGGGGGATTTATGCTTTTTATAATCCAACCATGAAAGATAAATTAACAACGGCTTTGAATGAAGAAATTCAGAAAGCTCTTAGTAAAGGTTTTACCAAAGAGGAATTTGATAATTCTTTGAATTCTTGGTTGCAAGGAAGACAAACAATGCTAGGAAGTGATGAATTCCTAGTTCGCGAATTAAGAGATAACTTAGATCTTGGAAAATCATTTAAAGAGTATGAAATTTTTGAAAACAAAGTTAAAAGTCTAGATGTTCAGAAAGTAAATTCGGCTCTAATTAAATATTTCAATCCTAAAAAATTTGTGGTTGTAAATGCTGGAGATTTTGTAAAAAAATAATCCTCACAAAACAAGGAGCATCAAAAAGTATTGAGAAATCAATACTTTTTTTGTTTTAAAATCGAAATAAAGTTTTAAAAAAAGTAATTTTAATAGACCGTACAACTCTTAAAAATAACAAAATGAAATACCGAATAGAAAAAGACACCATGGGGGAAGTTCAGGTTCCAATTGATCGATATTGGGGAGCACAAACGGAACGTTCTTTAAATAATTTCAAAATTGGCCCTTCTGCTTCTATGCCTAAAAAAATCATTGAAGCTTTTGCATATCTCAAAAAAGCTGCCGCTTATACCAATTGTGAATTGGGAATTTTGTCTATAGAAAAGAGAGATTATATCGCTTTGGTGTGCGATGAAATTCTAGCAGGTAAACTTCAAGAAGAATTTCCTTTGGTAATTTGGCAAACTGGTTCGGGTACACAAACCAATATGAATGTCAATGAAGTTATTGCTAATAGAGCGCAAGTATTAAAAGGATTGCAAATTGGTGAAGGCGATTCCTTTATCAAGCCAAATGACGATGTAAATAAATCCCAATCCTCCAATGATACTTTCCCTACGGCCATGCATATTGCCGCTTACAAAACCATAGTAGAAAACACAATTCCTAATATTGAAAAACTGAGAGATACTCTTGATACAAAGGCCTTACAATTTCAATCGGTTGTCAAAATAGGACGTACACACCTAATGGATGCCACTCCTATAACACTGGGGCAAGAGATTTCGGGTTATGTGGCACAGTTGGATTATGGTTTAAAAGCATTACAAAATACATTACCCCATTTATCTCAAATAGCATTAGGAGGGACTGCAGTGGGTACAGGCTTGAATACCCCAAAAGGCTATGCTGAAAAAGTTGCGCAATACATAGCTCAATTTACTGAACATCCATTTATAACTGCACCCAATAAATTTGAAGCATTGGCAAGCCATGACGCTATTGTTGAAACCCACGGTTCCTTAAAACAATTGGCAGTTTCTCTTAACAAAATTGCAAATGATATCCGAATGCTTGCCTCTGGCCCTCGTTCGGGGATTGGTGAGATTTTGATCCCCGAAAATGAACCTGGATCGTCAATAATGCCAGGAAAGGTAAATCCAACACAATGCGAAGCTTTAACTATGGTTTGCGCCCAAGTAATTGGAAACGATATGGCTATAACCATTGGTGGAATGCAAGGTCAGTATGAGTTAAATGTTTTTAAACCTTTGATAGCATCCAACTTTCTTCAATCGGCTGAATTACTAGGGGATGCATGTCAATCATTTAACGAAAACTGTGCTCAAGGAATTGAACCCAACTACAAACGTATTTCCGAATTGGTTGCAAAATCATTAATGTTGGTCACTGCCTTAAACCCTAAAATAGGCTATTATAAATCGGCCGAAATTGCCCAAACAGCTCACCAAAACGGGACAACTCTCAAAGAAGAAGCTATTCGTTTGGGTTACCTAACTCCTGAAGAATTTGACGAATGGGTGAAGCCTGAGGATATGGTTTAAAAAAAATTATGAATTATGAATTATGAATTATGAATTATGAATTATGAATTATGAATTATGAATTATGAATTATGAATTTTAAAATATTTTTTAATCCATAAACTCTATTTAACTTGTAAAAGCATCCTATCCTTATAACATAAATCATTTTTCATCTACATAATCTTGTAAATAACTAAAACGCTGGGTCAGTTTTCCGTTTTCGGTTATTTTGGCTCTTTGTAGAATTCCATCTTTATCTCCGTTAAAAAAAGCTGGAATGACAGACTGCGAAAACATTTCGCCAAAACCTTCGCTAGCATCTTTTGGTAATTCGCAAGGCAAATTATCAACGGCCATCACCACAACCGCTGCTGGATGAAAAAGATCTACTTCTTTGTCTTCATTTGGCAAATAACCGTATAATGGTTCTGCAATTGTCGAAGAACGCAAAGTGCAAGCGATTGGACCATTAACATCACAAGAAATATCAGCTACAATTTTTAGCTTGCAATCACTTGCATTTAGCATTTCACGAGTTAAAATTACAGGTGCTTCATTGGCATGAAAATGTGCCGTAATGTAAATATCTGAAACCTTGGTAAATTTCTCAAAGTCTGATATATACTCAGAAGGATTGTTGTGAAAATCGGTAAAATCAAGTACTTTACCGTCTTTTCGTTTATTGTATTCTAAAACATCTAATTGAGTATAAACGGCTTGTGTGTAGTTTTTGGACAAAAAATTACCTGGTTCGACTTCTTTGACTTTCATGGCGTCCAGAATTTCTTTGGCACCACTTCCCACTTTTCCAGTACCGGTTACTACAATTTTTAGTGGAGGTATTACGATTCTTTTTAAATGAGTGATTAAAGCATCTCTACCTGAAAGCGTTTCTGCTTTTGGCATTTTGTACAATTCAAACTTGATCCCAAAGGCTCTAAAAGCGTTGTAAACCCCAACCATTCCAGCATAGCGCCCAAAACCTATTAATCTGAGATTATGAGCATCAACAATTGTCTCATGATCGTACAAAGTAATTTTTTTTTCTAAAACTGCTTGAAGTAATTTTCTATTATGAGGTTGTTTTTTTATGGTATGCGAAAAAAAGAAATACGATTTATTGGCAATTAAATCATCAACGGGAACTTCTTTTACTCCAAAAAGTACATCACAATCACCTACATTATCTGTAACTTCTATCCCCATGTTTTTATAATCGATATCCGAAAAAACACGTATATCCGAACTCTCTACTTTTACCGTACAATTAGGATACAATTGCTTTATTTTGACAATTTCATTTGGAGAAAAAACGACTCTACGATCAGGTGGATTTTTTCTTTCTTTTATAATTCCGAATTTCATTATTTTATTTTTTTAATTTATTATAAATATAACTTTTTTATTTTAATTTGTTACAAGTGTAACTTTTAGATTGTTTTTAATACTTTTTAAAATAAAAAAAAATACTTCAATAACTTCATATAGTGTTCATTAATCAGTGGTGAAATCTGTTATTAAAAAACTTTTAAAATTTTCATAACAATTCAAAAAAAATAATCCAAAACCAAAGGATTATATATATTTGCTTTTTAAGCATCAAACAAATGAATTTTACCCAAAAAGCAAATATACTATTTTTACTGCTCGCAAATATAACCTTGAATTCCTGTAAAAACGAATCCAAGGATCCCAAAAAAGAAGAAATTACCGAAGTTAAAGATGCTGATTTACCTAAAAACGTTTTACCTAAAATGAAACCAATGGGTAAAGAAAAAACGTTATCAGCTTCATACCTAACAGAAAAGAAAAACCAGATAGATTCATTTTATAGAAAAAACTGGCCAAATCATACAATGAATGGCGGTTTTCTTGTGGCAAAAAATGGTCAAATTATATATGAAAAATATGAGGGATATGCTAACTTGAGAGATAAAACTCCTATTTTGCCTGAGACTCCTATTCATATTGCCTCTGTAAGTAAAGTGATTACTGCAACAGCAATTTTAAAATTAGTGAATGCCAAAAGAATAGATTTAGACCAAAAAGTAACTGATTTTTTAGCTGAATTTCCTTATCCAGATGTTACTGTAAGAATGTTATTGGATCATAGAAGCGGTATGCGTAATTATGCTTATTTTACAGATCGTGATAAAAGCGTTTGGGACAGACACAACACGCTCACCAATCAAGATATTTTAACCATTATGGCTACCAAAAATATCGGATTAGAGCATAGAACAGGAACTCGATTTGCTTATTGCAACACTAATTACGCCATGTTAGCATTGATTATCGAAAAAGTTACCAAAATGTCATATCGAAATGCAATGGAAGAAATGATTTTTAAACCACTTGGAATGAAAAATACTTTTGTATTAGATTTTGACAAAGATAAACACAATGTTGCCCCATCCTATAAAGCAAACCGAGTAGAAATAGGTATTGATTATCTTGATAAAGTGTATGGAGATAAAAACATTTATTCAACACCTAGAGATTTATTGAAATTTGACAGAGCTCGAAATTCTTCTTTCTTTTTAGAACCTGAATTGTTAGCACAAGTGTACAAAGGTTATAGTAATGAGCATCCTGGAACAAAAAATTATGGCTTGGGAATCCGAATGATAAATTGGACAACTGGAAAAAACTTTTATTTCCATAACGGTTGGTGGCATGGTTTCACTTCTTCCTACATTACTTTGATGGATGAAGAAGTAACCATAATAGCTTTGTCTAATAAATTCACTAAAAACACCTACGCTGTTCGAAAATTAGCGACAAAATTTGGTGATTATCCGTTTAAGGTTAAAGATATTGATTAAGTAGGCAGTATTCAGTTAATGAGTATTGGAAATTGCAACTTAATAATGTAAATTTGCAAAAAATATAAAAACTAAGTTTTTTAATTCATGTTCCAGAGTGGATATTAAAAAACAAAGTTCTGAATACTTAAAACACATGGGGTCGACTGGTTTTGACAGCAAGTCGAATTGAAATGTAAGCACGTCGAGAACTGGGATAATTCTCGTAAATAAAAGGTCTCAAACTTTTTACACGGCGAAGGAAACTACGCTCTTGCTGCATAATCTGAATCATAGTAAGATTAGCCTCGTCCTACAAGGTAGGAAAGCAGGATTCATCTCGAAAGCTTTGGTTTATAGCGGTCGGCCTAGATGAATCGTAAAGATAAACCTAGATTTCTGCAGGCTTTGGGCGGATTTCGAAATTAATAAAGCTAAGCAAAGTGTGGCTGTTTCTGGCCTAGCACCGAGTCGAAAATTTAATCAGGAAATAAGCGTGTAGAAAGCCTTTTGGTTGCTTGTTTGGACCCGGGTTCGATTCCCGGCGATTCCACAAAAAAGCCTGTAAACTCTTTGTTTACAGGCTTTTTATTTTTCGGTTGACAATTTCGTTGATATTTTTTATTGTTGATAAATATTAATCTTCAAATATAATTTGTCCATTAATTATCTCATGAACTTCAGATATACCCGATAGCGCGGATTTGCAATCCGTGCCCGCAATCAAAGACTGCTAAGACACTGCTAAAACAAATCTAGTAAAATAACTTCCAAATCATTTTCTAATCCAGCATAATTTCTGGCAGAGCTAAAATAATAATCCTCAGGCAAAGTGACAATTTTATCTTTCACGGGATTGTTATGAGTGTATTCTACTTTCTGTTTAATAAACAAATTACTGTAAATATGCTCGGCATGATAACCGTCTTGCCAAACTTTAAATTGTTGTTCTCTTTTTAAATGTTCGCAAGATTTTTTAAAATAATCCAACATCCATTCTCTTCTGCTCTCTGGCTCGTCATTTATTTTTTGAATTATTTTTTTAGAGGTAAACTTTTTAAAATCCCTTATTACATCTGATAAAACAAAACCATTGGTTGCTTTGCAGAACAAATGCAAATGACTGCTCATTAAACAATAAGCATAAATTTCTAAGCCTCTGTTTACTTGACAATATTTTAATGAATCATTGATAATATATTTTTGATTTAATCTGGTAAATAAATCAATCCATCCTACAGTTGTTATTGTTACAAAGAATACTTCTTCTGTTGTCGTTGCTTTGTATTTTGTTGACATCTTTTTTTTGTTTAAAATACAAAAAAAGCTACAAAAAAAACATCTTGTAGCTCTTTTAAGTGACCAAACTTTGTGTCTCATCGTTGCGGGCACGGAAAAAATTTCCGCGCTATCGTTGCATGTACACACAAAAGAGATTTAGACATGTCCGAGCGTTCGGGTAACTTTATTCAGTAATTAAGGTATGTTAAACTGTAATTTATATAAAAATAATTCACAAAAAAAGTTGAAATTTATAAACAATTCTAAATGCATTAAATGATAAAATTTTTTATACATTAGTATTTATATAGTGATAACAAGTTCCTGTTTGTGAAATAGTAATAATTAGATGATGGTCTCAAAAAATTACGAATACAAAAGTTTCAAACGATTTCCGGTTTTTCCGGTTTTTTTTGTTATAATTATCATTTTGGGTTTGGTGTGCAAGGCAAAAACCACTTCGGTTTCTTCTTATGATGTGATACCATTAACTAAAAAGAAAGATAGTGTAGCTTCTGTAGTTGCTTTCAAGAAAGTATATTCTGTACTTACACATCCCAGATGTATGAATTGCCACCCAATAGGAGATATTCCGCTACAAGGTGATGACAGTCATATTCACAATATGTTACCCCAACGAGGTGTGGATGGAAAAGGAATTGCAACGATGAAATGCATTACTTGTCATTCCTCTACGGGAGTTCCGGGCGAACATACACCTCCAGGTAATGCCAATTGGCATTTGCCTCCGGCTGATATGAAAATGGTTTTTCAGGGACGTTCTCCTAGAGCGTTGGCGTTACAATTGGTAAATCCAAAATTAAATGGACATAAAAATTTAAAAGATTTACGAAAACATGCTGAGGATGCTTTGGTAAAAGGCGGATGGGAAATGGGAGGCGATCGTGAACTTCCTCCATTGACTTACGAGGAGTTTAAAGAGGTTTGGTACACTTGGATTGACAATGGTGCCTATGCACCAGCAGAATAATTTGGATATTTTTAACAATAATAAAGAACAAGTTATGGCACTCTATACGATTAATGTAAACGGAAAATCAATCAACGTAGATGTAGAACCTGATACGCCAATTCTTTGGGTATTACGAGATAATTTACAACTGTTAGGAACCAAATACGGCTGCGGAATTGCTCACTGTGGGGTTTGTACTATTCATTTAGATGGAGATGCTGTTCGTTCTTGTGTATATCCAATAAGTGATGTAGGAAAGAAAAAAATTGTAACAATCGAAGGCTTGTCTCAAAAAGGAGATCACCCAGTGCAAAAGGCTTGGTTGGCATTAGATGTTCCGCAATGTGGATATTGTCAAGCAGGGCAAATCATGACTGCTTCAGCCTTATTAGCGCAAATTCCAAATCCTTCCGATGAAGAAATCAGACGTGCCATGAACGGAAATCTTTGCCGTTGTGCTACCTATACCCGAATTAATCAAGCCATTCGTGCCGCTGCTAAAGAAATGTAATTATGGCTACAGTAAAAACACACTTTGATAGACGCTCTTTTCTAAAGCTATCCGCTGCAGGAAGTGCTGGGTTAATGCTTCAATTCAGTTGGTTTTCTGGTTTGGCGGCAGAAAATCCAAAACTAGAAAAAGCTTTTGAACTCAATGGTTTCATCCAAATAGATACTAATGGTATAGTAACCATTGCTTCTCCTAATCCTGAAATTGGCCAAAATGTAAAAACATCTATGCCGATGATTGTAGCTGAGGAATTAGACGTGAATTGGAAAGATGTTCGCGTGGTTCAAGCGCCTCTAAATACTACAATTTTTAAAAGACAATTGGCAGGAGGAAGTCAATCGATTAATGCCAGTTGGAACGCTTTGCGAATGGCTGGTGCTGCAGCAAGATATATGTTAGTAGCCGCCGCTGCAAAAGAATGGGGTATTCCTGTAGCCGAAATAACGGTGCAAGAAGGTATTATTTCAAATAATCGTAACAATAATAAATTGAGTTTTGGTCAAATAGCTGAAGCTGCTACAAAAATAGAAGTACCAAAAGAAGTTGATGTTAAAAACATCAAAGATTTTAAAATTGTCAGACATTCCCAATTTAATGTAGATGGACCAGCAATAGTTACTGGAAAAGCGGTTTTTGGTTTGGATGTTTATCATGATAATATGGTATTTGCCTGTATTGTGCATCCGCCTGCTTTTGGAATGAGATTGAAGTCTTTTGATGCTTCCGAAGCGTTAAAAATGAACGGAATTCAAGAGGTTTTTACCATTCAAACCTATCCAGAAGGATTTGAAAATAATTATTTTGACGTTTCTGCTTTTCCGGAACTTATTGTAATTACGGGAGATTCCACTTGGCAAGTGATGAAAGCCAAGAAAACCATTAAAGCAGAATGGATTCCATTCGAATCGTATTCTATAAAAGTGAAAGGATTTGACGGTAAGGCAAACGACCAGATGGTACCAGCTGGAAATGAAGATACAGCTGAAAAATATGCCGCAATGAGCAAAAAAAGCCAAGAAACTGCAAAAGAAGTCCGCAAAGATGGTGATCCCGACAAAGCTTTTTCTGAAGCTACAAAAATTATCGAACGTTCTTATACTGCTCCGTATTTGGCCCACAGCCCTTTAGAACCGCTTAATTTTTATGCTAATGTTACTGCGGACAAAGCAGAATTGATCGGACCTATTCAAACTCCAGAGTACATGGAACAGTCTGTGGCGCAACGATTAGGAATGAAATTGGAACAGATCGATATTCAAATGACGCGTATCGGTGGCGGTTTTGGAAGAAAGTTATTCGGACATTATTTGGTAGAAGCTGCCGTTATTTCTCAAAAAATAAAAAAACCAGTAAAATTAATGTACACCCGAGAGGATGATATGACTTTTGGAGCTTATCGTCCAACGTATCATGCCTATTTTAAAGCCGGTTTAGATAAAAATAATAATCTGATTGCTTTTCAAGTAAAAGCTGGAGGTATTCCAGAAAGTCCTTTGTTTGCGAATCGGTTTCCTGCTGGAGCAGTTGATAATTATGTAGCAGAATCCTGGACCATCGAAAGTAATATCACAACGGCTGCATTTAGAGCGCCACGATCTAATTTTATGGGAGCTGTCGAGCAAGCTTTTTTAGATGAGGTTGCTGAATTGGCAGGCAAAGATCCTATCGATTTTAGATTAGAACTTTTTGAAAAAGCCATTAAAAATCCAATTGGAAAACGAAATGACTACGAAGCCGAACGTTATGCTGGAGTTTTAAAACTTGTTCGAGAAAAAGCCAATTGGGGTATGCCAAAACCAGGTTTGAGCAGAGGAGTTGCAGCCTATTTTTGTCACGATAGTTATGTAGCTAATGTGGTAGATCTTAGAATGGAGGGCAACAAACCTGTAATTGAAAAAGTATATTGCGCTGCCGATTGCGGAATTGTAGTAAACCCAATAGCAGCTTCTAATATGGTGGAAGGTGGAGCTGTGGATGGAATTGGTCACGCATTGTACAGTATGTTAACCGTTAAAAATGGTGTGCCTCAACAAAACAATTTTCACAATTATCATTTAATAAGAAATAATGATGCGCCTTGGGATGTGGAGACACATTTTGTAAATAGTGATAAGCATCCTACAGGTTTGGGAGAACCACCTTTTGCACCAGCGGTAGGAGCATTGGCAAATGCACTTTACAAAGCAACAGGCAAGAGACAATACCATCAACCTTTTACCATAGATGTGGAAGGAATGTATTTAAAAGAGAGAGAAATAGCTGTAAAAACTACGGATGACACACGAATTTAAAGACATACTAGAAGTAGCACAATTGTGGCAAAAAGAAAACAGAAAATCCGTGTTGGCCACAGTGGTGTGTTTGGAAGGATCTTCTTATCGAGGTTCGGGTGTGCAAATGCTTATTGGTGAACATGGTGCCATGGTTGGCGCTGTAAGTGGTGGTTGTGTAGAAAAAGAGGTGCAACGTCAAGCGGAAAGTGTTTTTACCAGCGGCATTCCAAAAGTGATGACCTACGATGGTCGTTATCGATTGGGTTGTGAAGGAGTTTTATACATTTTGTTAGAACCATTGGTCGTAACAAATGAGTTATTTCAAGCGGCTCAAACGTGTTTTGCAAACAGAAAAGTTTTTCAATCCAAATCGTATTTTCAACCTCTTTTTTCTGAAAGTGATTCATTTGGAACCATTTTAGAAATAGAAGGTAAAATGTATAATTTGAGACCTTCATTTACAGTTGAAAAAGAAAGTAATCTTGAAATTTTTAAGCGAGTTTTTACGCCACTTTTTCAATTGTATATTTTTGGAGCTGAACATGATGCGGTACAATTGTGTGATTTAGGAAGTAAAATGGGTTGGGAAGTACACATCATTGCAAGTCCTGATGAACAAAAATCAATTGATTATTTTAAAGGAGCTACAACACTTTCTTCGCCTATCATTCAAAATATCGATGTTTCAGCCATAGACCATAATACAGCTGTGGTTATCATGTCACATAGCCTTACCAAAGATTTGCAATACCTTATAACACTCCAAAATACCAACCCGAGTTATATTGGCTTGTTGGGTTCCTCAAAAAGAAGAGAACGATTATTTTCGGAATATATGAATCATGCTTCGGAGGTTTCTTTTGAATTTTTAGAAAGAATTCACGGCCCAGTTGGTTTAGATATTGGAGCTATAACACCTATCGAAATTGCTGTTTCAATTATTGCAGAAATAATTAGCGTGACCAGAAACGTTGAGGTCATGCCACTGCGAGAAAAAATGGGTAGAATTCATGGCTAAAATTCAAGCGCTTTTGATTGCAGCAGGAGAATCTAAAAGAATGGGAATCGCCAAACAATTGTTGCCGTGGGGAACCAGAACGTTTATTGAGCATCAAATCGAAATTTTACAGCAGGCCAATTTATCTGTTGCAGTAGTTTTAGGAGCGAATGCTGAATTGATTCGAAAGAAAATGAATTCAGCTAACATTCAGATTTTTGAAAATAAGAATTGGAATGAAGGAATGGGAACTTCTATTGCGTATGGTGTAAAGGAAATGATGAAAAAGGATGTTACTGCGGAAGGAATACTCATTGCCTTGGTAGATCAGCCTTTGATTTCATCAGAGCATTATAAGCAATTGATAAATGCTTTTGAAAGTGGCAAAAAACAAATTATTGTTTCGCAATCGGATAATGGTTTGCTGACTTCTCCAGCCATTCTTGATAAAAGTTATTTTGAAGAACTTATCCAATTGACCGGAGATAAAGGTGCTAAAATTTTATTTGAAAAATATAAAAACGAAATTGTTCCCATACGCTCTATTTGCAATTTACAAGACATAGATACACCTACTATGTATCAAAAACTTTTGAATGATTGGAATGCCAAACAGTAAATACTTTTTTAGTAGGCTGCTCTAGGGTGTAATTAACTTTTATTGAGGAGCAATATGTGGGAAGTCTTTTTTATAAACTTAAAATTTTAAGAGTATGCGATTAGTAATAACAGCTTTATTGTTGAGTTCGATGATGATTACGTGTTGTTCTAAATCTGATAATGAACAAACGCCAGATCCACAAGATCCAGATACTGAAACACCTGTTACGGGAAATCCGGTAGAAACCAATCCTGCTAATACCAATTACCAACCCGCTTTTACAGGTCAAACCCGAATTGGAAGTGTACAAACTACCACACCTTTTGCAGCTACAGTACTAACGAGTTCGCTATCGAGTCCGTGGGGAATAACATCATTACCAGATGGTAGATTATTAATTACGCAAAAATCAGGAACTATGCGTATTGTAACTACATCGGGTTCCGTAGGGAGTTCAATTACTGGAATTCCTGCCGTAAATTCAGGCGGACAAGGTGGATTGTTAGGTGTAAGAGTCGATCCCAATTTTTCTTCCAACCGAATGATTTATTGGGTTTTTTCAGAAAATATAACAGGCGGGACCGTTACCTCAGTTGCCAAAGGGAGATTGGCAGATAACGAAGTTACAATTGAAAATGCAACGGTCATCTATCGGGCATTGCCGGCTGCCAACAGTACCGCTCATTACGGTGGGCGCATCTTATTTGACGCAACGGGAAATTTATTAGTGAGTACTGGCGAACGTTCTAATACCGCTACACGACCATTGTCACAATCGGTTACGGGTGCTTTGGGTAAAATTGTTCGCATTACAACTGATGGAGCCCCAGCTCCCGGCAATCCAACTTTTGCAGTCAGTGGTGCTTTACCTGAATTGTACAGTATTGGGCATAGAAACCCGCAAGGGATAGCGTTTCATCCTGTAACAGGTGATTTGTGGCAAAGCGAGCACGGTCCTCGTGGCGGCGATGAAATCAACCGCGTACAAGCCGGAAAAAATTACGGTTGGCCTACTATAACTTATGGAATCGAGTATGGCGGTCAAGCTATTAGTGGAGGAGCAACACAACAAAACGGATTGGAACAACCTGTTTACTATTGGGATCCAGTGGTTTCGCCTAGCGGAATGACTTTTTACGCAGGAATCCGAATTCCAGAATGGCAGAATAATTTATTTTTAGGTGCATTAAGTGGACAACATATTGTGCGTTTGGTTATTGATAGTAACAATCATGTCACAGGAGAAGAACGTCTTTTGTCCAACGAAAACCAACGTTTTAGAGATATAACTCAAGGCTTAGACGGTGCTTTATATGCTATTACTGATGGCGGTCGTTTGTACAAAATAGATAGGCAATAGTAGTTGAACTATATTATTTTTTAATAGTATCATTCGTAATATTGGTAAATCAAATTGTAATGGGGATAAGTGGTTATAGGTGTATATTGTAGAGATTTGCAAATAAAGAGAAATGTTTTGTGTTACAGAAGGATAAAAAAATAAGATGTGAAAACGCTGAAATTTGATAAAACAGAATGAGGCGTAGTTTTTTTACTAAATGTATTATCTTCCAAAGTACTACAGGGAGGACTATTAAATAAATAAACTCTCAGATACTGATTTCTTTGAAATATTATTTTTTAGAAAGGGTTGTGGCTATTTAGTACTAAACCATTAAAAAAGGTAATGTGGTCAAAAATAGTTGGTGATTTTCAATTTTTAAATAGTTAAATTACTCTATCAAATTCAAGAGGATTTTCTAAATGATTTTTTTTCAGATAAACTATTTACGTATCACTTGCTTTATTTTTATCTATTGGAATTTGAATTGATTATAAAAATTAACAGTGCTATAATAGAGCGATACTGTCTCCTGCTATCAGAAATAAAAGCTAAACTAAAAAAAGGCCGAATCTTGTGTGATTCGGCTTCCTTAATTTAATCTAATGTGCTTATTTAGTGTTTTGTTTGAAATATACTTCGGTAGCACCTTGACCGTATTTTTGATAATTGGCATCTTGAAAAACGATATTATCATAACGTCCCAAAAGAAAATCCAATTCGGCTTTAAGAACACCTTCGCCAACCCCATGAATAAAAACAATTTTTGGAATTCGGTTTCGAATAGCAAATTCGATATGGCGTTGCGCTGTTTCGGCTTGCAAAGTTAGGATATCGTAATTAGACATCCCTCGTTTATTGGGAACCAATTTCTCGATATGCAAATCAAACTCTGGAACGGGTAATTCGTTTCGATCCTTTTTCTCTTTGACAAAACTTCTAGGTTTTGGTATTTCTTTTTCTTTTTTGATTTCATTGAAATTAATCCCTTTAATTCCATCCATCAAGTTGGTGTTAGAAGCACCAATTTTTATAAGCTCGTTAGCCTCAAAATTCATAACAAAACCGTCAACAGTTTCGATCGTGATGGTCTTGTCTTTTACAGCAATTACGATACCATCTACTGCATCATCAAGTACCGAAACTTTATCTCCTTTACTGAACATCATCATCGTTATTATCTTGGTTTTTACTTGGTGTTTTACTACTTAATCGCATCATTCCCATCATAAAAATTACAACAGCAATAACCATCACGTATACGTTTTGGTTGTCACTGGATTGTTCGTAAAAAGCAACGCCAATGGCGAGAAACATCAATAGAATTACAAATTTTTTCATTAGTCTTTTTTCAGATTCCAAAAATACTAAACTTTAAGAGAGTTTTTGTGCAAACTTTATAGGTTTTTAGGTTCTTTGATTGTTTTTGAAGTTTTAGAAAACTGAGTAATCTTGCCCCTGTTTACTCTGTCAACTGGATTTGCTCGTGTATAGCGGAAATTCTTGTGAGCTGGTGTGCAGCTCACAAGATTGAAGCGGATAGCAGGAAATAGCTTTGAATTAAATTTTTTATTTATTCCAGTCAATTTTTCTGGAGCAATACATTACCGCCGCAAGAATGGCAAACAAACCAATACTACCTACAAGAAGAGCATAATTTTCTAATTGGATAATTACATAGATAAAAGTGTATAAACCAGTAAGCGCAGCGGCTATAAATAGAGGGAATTTTTTCTTTTTTAGAATAGAAATTGAGTACAAAGATATTAATGAAATGACCGCAATTGCTGCTATTAGATAAGCTTTTGTAAAACTACTGTGTTCTGTAATAGAGATGAGTAAGGTGTAAAATAATACCAAAGCAAGACCTATCATAGAGTATTGAAAAATGTGAATTTTGATTTTACTAATGGATTGTATGAGAAAGAAAATCAAAAAGGTCAAACCAATTACAAGAAACCCATATTTGGCAGCTCTTTCGTTTTGCTGGTATTGATTTATCGGAATTACAAAATCGACCCCGAATGAATATGCACTTAAATCGGGAAGGTTTTCGAAAAATTGTTGCGAAAACGCTCTGTTGATATGAAGAATTTTCCAGTCGGCATTAAATCCTTTTGCCGTAATTTTTTTGGTTTTGTCATCCGGAAGAAAGTTACCCGTAAAACTTGGCGAAGGCCAATTGGATGCTAAGCTTAGTTGTGTTGTTTTGCCAATAGGTACCATCTTGATTTGCTTGCTCCCGTTGTAGGTGATGTTAAAATTAAAAGTGGTTTTGGCTGTTTTTAAGTCGTTTTTTAAGTTGATAAAATTGGTTTCTAATGCTTGAATAGTGTCATTTGAATTGGTACTGTAAACAGGTTCGAAAGTGAATTTTTTTTCACCCAAATTAATTTTCACTTCATCTTTGATGCTTTTTAAGTTGGTGGTCTTAATCAAAATAGTGGCTTTATCCCACTGAATAGCATCGGTTGAAATGTTTTTACTACTGAAATCGGGCTGGATATAATGACCGTTAAATTTTGTATTCGAACTGTAAACCACCGATTCATAATTGTTTCGGTTAAGGACTTTGGTGGTTACATTGGATTGTGCTTTTAAATCTTCTGGAAAAAAATAAGCATATTTTGTAATGGCTTTTTGTTGTTTTAATGTCTCATTGGTTTTTTGGTTTATAGACAATGTTTCCTCGTAAACGGTATAAGGAATCTTTAGAATTGGCCCATAAAAATAAACACTTTCGCCCCATTTGTCGTTAATTTCCGAGATGACTTCTTTTTGACGATACGAACGTTCTGTTATTAATTCTTTTACAAATGCTAAAGGAATCAGCAAAAATAGGGTTAGAAATCCTACCATTAGCATTTTAGCTGTGTTTGATTGTAAAATGGATTGAAAAAAGGTGAGTGGTACTGAATTTTGATTTTCTGTTGTTTCCATGTTTTTAAGTGTTAATAGGTTGAAATTATAGGAGTTTGAAATTGATTAAAATATTGTAATACAAGAATGCGATAGGGATGTTACACAACAGAATCACAATTTTTATTCCGATGTATTTTCGTTGATCGGGTAGTTTGCAGAAATGATAGAGTAGGTGATAAAGCATAATTATATTCAGTGGCGTTGCAAGAACAATGAAGAGAAACGCAACGAGTATCAGCGATGAATTGTCTAATAAGATAAGATACAATAAGAATAGTATTGTTCCTATAGCGAAACAGCCAGCGGCTAATTCTGTTGAGGTTTTGCCTTCAAAAGGTTCCTCATGGGGTGAGATTGTTTGCATAATTAGTTGTTTATAGAGGAGTAAACTTTTTTTAAGAAATAAAAGAGATAGATATAGGCTCCAAAATAAAAAGAGAAGAGCATGGCATCGAGTGTTGTAAAAGTATTCAACAATGCATAGAACAACTCCATTGGACTACTCATTATATCCCAACTGTTAAAGCGGAGGATGCGACCTAAATAAATACCAATTCCCGATAAAAAGCATATTATAGGCATTATTAAATTGGTAATTAGTGGTGATATATAATTCTTTATGATGTTTTCAAATTCTATCAACGAGAGGATGCCAATTGTGAATCCAATTAAGGCATAGGAGCTTATTACAATCAAATCGAACCAAAATCTATTGTGATACGATTGGGTTAGGTGAATTAAATCGGTAAGAATATAAAAAGAGTTTGGAAGAAAAAGCAACCATAGCACTAACAAGATGAAGGTTTTGATTTTGTTTGATTCTATGGCTGTTTGCGTCTTTAAATAGCTAATAAATAGGTAAGGAACAAAAGCAAGAAATAAATTCCATACTAGAAAAAAATGATAAAATGTGTGTGTTAATTTGGCTCGAATAAAGAGTAAAATCAAACAATAAGTTGAGAATAGTAATAAAACACTGTTTGTTTTTCGGTCACTGTTGAATAATTTGATAAGAAGTTGCATTGTGGGAATATTTTAAATTAATTATTTCAAAAAGTACTTTGAATTTCAAAGTTTATGTGTAAAAAAATATTATCGTTTTTGTATTAATTTTTCAAGAGCATCAATATGATCTTGAAAAGCTTTGCGTCCGTCTGTGGTAGCCCTATAGCTTGTGTTTGGCTTCTTGCCAATGAATTGTTTTTCTACAGCTATGTAGTTTTCTGTCTCTAACGCTTTGGTATGACTTGCAAGATTACCATCTGTGACGCCTAGTAATTCTTTTAGCGTACTAAAATCAGCAGATTCGTTAACCATTAGAATAGACATAATGCCCAATCGAATTCTATGATCAAAAGCTTTATTTATATTTTGAATTATATTTTTCAAATCTTAATAGGTATCTATAATCTTGATTACTTTTTTGGATTGTTCCAAGTTGGATGGCGCGACAACATTTTCGTCTAGTGGGATTTTGTTACCAAATCTTTCGGCCAAAATAGCTTGAATTCTAATGTCTTTTAAATTAAAATCTTTCATTTTTTGAAGTGGACACAGTTCGATTCCCGCACCGTTTTTGTAAATTTTCCAAATCAATTCCGAACAGTATATTTTGTCATCAGACCATTCGAAATAAGAGTCATAATTTTTATGATTTAATTGTTTGCCATAGGCTTTCATTTTTTGCAATGTGCTTGGGTCGAGTATTTTTTGAGCCTCTTTTAAGCGAGTTACCACAAATTGATTGTTACTGCCATGTGTAATCCAAACTTCAAGAGGTGTTAATTTAACAGGTTGCACAGCTTCAAAAACATATTTTTTCCCTTTATCAATAAAAATTATTCCACAATGCGAAAACTTTGAATTTGTCGCTATTCTTACGGCTTCACATTGTTCGGATTGCGAGGTTTGAAAAATCATATCTCCCTCTTGAATTTTGTCTAAAAGTGAAACGGGTTTTTTACCAAATAAAATATTTCCAAACATAGAATTGGCTACGATCAAAGCGCATCCAAAACTCATGATAAAGGTTATTATGGCAAAAATATACTTTGTTTTTTTTAAAGTCATTTGTTGTTGTATTTGTCTTTTAAACAATTAATATCTCATTCTTTTGTACAATCCAGATTCAAATTACCAATTTAATTTCGATCGTATTTAAAGTACATCATACTTCCGTAAATAATGTGACAAACTCCAAATCCTAGTGACCAAAATTCGAGTGCATATCCAGAAAATTCTGTCGATAAAAGTCCTAAAATTATGATGGTGATGCCTAAATAGCGAACATCTCTCAATGTATATTTGCTTGCGTTTACACAAGCTAAACCATAAAATATTAAGGTTGTAGGGGCAATCAAGCCATAACTTCCGTTGCGTAGCAACAACAAGCTAAAAATTCCTCCAGTTACTAATGGAATCAAGAAATTTGTTAAAAGCCTCTTGGATGTTGTATTCCAAACTGTTTCTCCTTTTCTTTTGGCTTTGTTAATGGTCAACAAACAAGCTGTTGTGATAGAAAGTAATAAAACTGCCAAAGCTGTAATGAGTACTAACTTAAAAGTGGTACTTTCTAATGTAATGATATGATTTTCGTTTTTCAGAATAATTTGATAGCTGATGTAAGAACCAATCAAAGCGTAAATGCCTGCCATGATTCCAGCTAGACCACTTAAGGAGATGAACTGCGAAGATCTATTCATCATGTTTTTGATCTCACTAATGTCTTTTAAATATTTATCTTCCATATATAAAGTACTTTGAAATACAAAGTAAAATATAAAGTTTCAATTACACAATATTTTTTTAAAAATTTTTAATGAAAAATTAGCTGATGAAGTTGATTTGAGGGTAAAAAAAAATCTCCCGAAGGAGATTTGTTATGTTGTTTTGTATTAAAGTCTGAAAATACCACCAAATGATACTATAGTTTCTCCGTACCAGAAGTGATGTTGAGCATGACCATTATCGTAGGTTGTTCGAACATCAGTCATGTTGATGTAGCCACCCTTTAGCTCTGTTTGCATATAAAAATGCTTGAAAAAAGTAAAGTTCAATCCTGCATCACCCGAAAATCCGTAACCAGCAATATGAAACTCATCGTGTCGATCTTGACCTAAAACTGTAGCATCTGTTCTTGGGTATAACAAACCGAGACCCACTCCTTGGGTAAAATTTAACTGAAAAATATCAGTATTTCGAATTCCAAAAATAGAGGAGATGTCAACAAAATGAGCTACTTCGGTAAAAACATAGTTGAGTCCATTGGTATGTTCGAATTTTAAAAATTTACCATCAGTTAAATCTACAGGTTGGTTATTGTAGTTTCCGTTGAATGCTGAGCCAGTCTCTGTAGAAGGTAAATTTATGTTTCCGTTTACCAAGGCGGTTTGATTCTGAGTCATTACATATTTCATATGATCGACTCCCACTGATACATTGAATTTGTCATGAAAGAAATACCCAGCTTTCCAATTGGTTTGAGAAGTTGTCAACTTGCCTGGAGTGATATAATCGATGTGCCACCCTTTGGGGACATCATGTGCTTGAGCATTTTCTACTGTAAAATTATAACTATCTCCTTCAAAATGTAAATCGGATGTAGTGTAATAACTTCTGTTTCCTCCCATGTTAAAAAAGAATTTTCCTTTGTTGTGTGCGGTATATAACTCTTTGGTTACAATGTCATCTTGTGCAAAGAGTGTGCTTCCAAAAAAAAGAATAAAAATAACTGACTTTAAAAATTTTGTTTTCAATGTGTTTAAAATTGGTTAATGTTATCAAAGCCTTTTATATAAAAAAAATCTCCTATTTTTAGGAGATTTATATGTAAGATGAAAAATTATAATCTAAAGATTCCACCAAATGAAATCATTGTTTCGCCAAAAAAGAAATGTTGTGATGCACTATCAGCAGTACTTTTTGTAGTACGAATATCAGGCATATTGATATAGCCTCCTTTCAAAGAACCTTCTATAGTGAAATATTTGAAAAAAGTAAGATTGATACCAGCTCTTAATGAGGTTCCAAAACCCGAAATATGAAAATCATCATGTCTTTCTTGTCCCATAAGGGTAGTATTAGTTTTTGGATACAAAACTCCAATTCCTACACCCTCGTTGATGTTTACTTGAAATTTATCGGTATTTTTAATTCCAAACCAGTGCGAAATATCATCTTGTCTAGCAAATTCTGTATTTACATAATTTAAGCCATCGGTATGTTCAAACATTAAGAATTCCTCAGTCATTTCAGTTGGAGTGCTATTGTAAACACCGTTAAATTGCGAACTAGAATGCTCAAGAGGATAATCAATTATACCTGTTACATTTGCAGTTTGAAACTGAGTCATCACATATTTCATGTGATCTACTCCGATAGATATCATGTATTTATCACTGATGTAATATCCTAATTTAAAATTAGTTTGAGGGATAGTCATCCTTGCAGGATTTACGTAATCGATATGCCATCCTTTTGGTTTGTCATGCGCTTTTGCGTCTTCTACTGTAAAGCGATAGTTGTCTCCTTTAAAAGTAATATCCGAATCGGTATAATAACCTCTGTTTCCTCCCCAAGAAATTGTGAATTTTCCTTTGTTATGAGCAGTGTAACGATCTTTTTGGGTAGTGTCATTCTGTGAAAACGCATTAATCGAAATAAATAAAATTAATACGTTTAAATATGAAAATGTTTTCAATGTGATGTATTCTAAAATATTAAAATTGGTTGATAGTTTTTCTGATGGCAACCAGTTTGGTCATTAATCCTTCAAAAAGATCTAAATGCAACATATTTGCGCCATCACTTTTAGCATTTGCAGGATCAAAATGAGTTTCGATAAAAATCCCATCAACTCCAACAGCGATACCAGCTTTGGCAACGGTTTCAATCATATCAGGTCTTCCGCCAGTAACTCCAGCAGTTTGGTTTGGTTGTTGTAACGAATGAGTTACATCTAAAACAGTTGTTGCATATTGTTGCATTGTTGGAATTCCTCGGAAATCTACAATCATATCTTGGTAACCAAACATAGTTCCACGATCGGTAACCATAACATTTTGATTCTCACAATCCAAAACTTTTTGTACAGCATGCTTCATGCTTTCTGGACTCATGAATTGTCCTTTTTTTAAGTTTACGGCTTTTCCAGTTTTGGCAGCAGCAACTACTAAATCAGTTTGACGAACAAGAAAAGCAGGAATTTGCAAAACATCTACGTAAGCTGCAGCCATTGCAGCATCTTCATTGGTGTGGATGTCTGTTATGGTAGGAACTCCAAATGTTTTAGAAACTTTTTCAAGGATTTTAAGGGCATTTTCATCACCAATCCCAGAGAAACTATCAATTCTAGAACGATTGGCTTTTTTGAAAGAGCCTTTAAAAACATAAGGAATTTCTAATTTGTCGGTGATACCAACTAATTTTTCAGCGATACGCATTGCCATTTCTTCTCCTTCAATTGCACATGGTCCTGCCAATAAAAAGAAGTTTCCACTATCAGTATGTTTGATTTGAGGTATGTTTTGTATGTTCATAACATTTTGTTTTTTTGAAAGTGCAAAGGTAGCTTGATTTTGCGATTCCTTAATTAGTTTTATGATATATTTTTAAATGGATGTTGGTTCGTAAGTTGTTAGTGCAAATAACCTAAAATAAATTCCAAACTATTTCTTTAGACTTAGCCCAACAGGAACCATCAATTGTCCTCTTTCGTAGATGTTCAAATAGAGAATAATTGGTGTTTTTTGTCCTTCCCATTTTATTTGATAAACATCAAGAAATCCAGCTCCGGTGTCGCTGTTTTTTGTTGGAAAAGGACAACAGTTCTCAACTTTGGTATATGTGATTTTTTCGCCTTTTGGCCCTGCCAAAGCATTCAAAAAATATTTTTGATTGATAGTGTCGTTTTTAGTGCCTCTGTAATAAATGTTTATTGGATAATCTTTATCATAACCATATTTTTTGTCTTTGCTGTAAGTGGTAATTACAAAAGCACCATTTTTTACAATTGGGGATGGAGCCGTATTATCAACATTTTTTATTGTTGATTTAACACTTCCACAAGAGACTATAAGTAGGAGTAAAGCAATAAAAGAGAGATTTTTTTTCATTTGTTTGAGTTTAATTTTTTGCAATTGCAAAGGTCAAATTACTTAATCAAAAATAAACAAATTGTTATTAGTATTTGATTTGATAAAGAATTTTGAAGTACATTTTTTAGTAATGTAACATTTCTCACATTGCTACTATTATTAGCTTTATATATTTGTAAAAAAAATGTAACATTATGGATCTAATTTTTCAAACATGGCCTTGGTATGTTTCGGGCTTTTTAATCGGTATGGTAATGCTGGCTCTGATTTATTTCGGAAAGAATTTTGGTATGTCAACAAATCTTCAATCGCTGTGTTCTATGGCGGGATTAGGCAAACAAATTTCGTATTTCGATATCAATTGGAAAGCGAACCGTTGGAATTTGGTTGTTGTGCTTGGCGCTATGGCTGGCGGATTTGTTGCAGTTCACTTTATGAGCGATCCTTCGAATGTGAATATTAATCCCAAAACTATCGCTCAACTATCGCAATTGGGTATTGAAGCTCCAAACGGGCAATTAGTACCTCAAGCTTTATTTGGAGATCAAATTTGGCAATCACCAAAGAGTATTTTGATCCTTCTTGGTGGAGGTGTTTTAATTGGTTTTGGAACTCGATATGCGGGTGGTTGTACTTCTGGACACGCTATTTCGGGATTGAGTAATTTGCAATTACCGTCTTTAAAGGCTGTAATTGGATTTTTTGTTGGTGGGTTAATCATGGCACATTTTCTATTGCCTTTAATTTTTTAAATTATGAAAGTATTAAAATTTTTTCTGGTTGGATTTCTTTTTGGAATTGTATTAACCAAATCAGAGGCGGTTTCGTGGTATCGCATCTATGAAATGTTTCAATTTCAATCTTTTCATATGTATGGAATTATTGGAGTTGCTGTAGCTACAGGTGTTTTGGGGATTCAAATTATTAAGCGAAATAATATTAAAGACATACAAGGGCAACCCATCGAAATTAAAGATAAAGAGAATGGGAATGCTAGGTATTTTATTGGTGGAATTTCCTTTGGTCTAGGATGGGCGTTGGTAGGTTCGTGTCCTGGTCCTATTTTTATCTTAATTGGAGCTGGTTTTATGCCTGTTGTTTTGGTGTTAGTAGGAGCCTTGATTGGGACTATTATTTATGGTGCTTTAAAAAGTAAATTACCACATTAATTAATTTATAGTAATTGCAATGCAAAAAAAAGCCTACTTAAGATTGTACTTCTTAAATAGGCTTTGCGAAAACCTCGTTTTTGGAAAAGGTATTGTGTTTTTAAATAATTTCTGCACTCAAGCCAGCTTCTAATAAGCCGATACATTGTACTTTTAATTTGTCATATTCTCCAGTTTTTACGGTACATTTTCCGTTGAAATGAACAATCAATGAGCATTGTTCTGCTTGTATTGGGGTATGATCGCAAACACGAACTAGGGTTTCAATAACGTGGTCAAAAGTGTTTACGTCATCATTATACACTATGATTTCGTTGTTCATAGTTGTTACTTCTTGTTCTATCGTTTTTTCTTTTTCTAAAGTACTCATGCTGTTGCGTTTTATACGTTTTTGAAATATAATGTATTACGTTAATTTACGTATTTTAATGATACCCAGTTGTTTTTCTGTAATTTTTTGACATACGTTAATCCTTTCTCTACGCAAGAAGCATCTATGTATGGGATATCTTCTTCATAAAAACCGCTAAATAATATTGTTCCGTTAGGATTTAGACTATCAACATAACTTTGCATATCGTTTAATAAAATGTTTCGGTTAATGTTGGCTATGATTAAATCATATTTTTTGTCTTTTAATAAAGCAGCATCGCCTTCATAAACGGAAATATGTTTACAATTATTGCGTTCAGCGTTTTCGATTGAGTTTAAATAACACCAATTATCAATATCTATGGCGTCTATTGGTTGAGCTCCTTTCATTTCGGCCAATATTGCTAAAATGGCTGTTCCGCAACCCATATCTAACGTTTTCATTCCTGTAACATCCATTTCAAGTAAATGTTGAATCATCATATGCGTTGTTTCATGATGTCCAGTTCCAAAACTCATTTTAGGTTCAATCACAATATCATATTGAGCATTTGTTTTTGGGTGAAAAGGAGCGCGTACATGACAACTACCATCAACGTCTATAGGTTCAAAGTTTTTTTCCCATTCTTCGTTCCAGTTTACTTGCTCGATTTCTTCGAAAGTATAATCTATTTGAAATTCTTCGGATTGTAATATTTGAATATCTTCAAGTATCATTTCGTCCCAAAGGTCTTTTTGTACAAAGGCTGAAATTCCAGTTTCGGTTTCGGTAAAGCTTTCAAATGCTTTTTCTCCTAATTCGGCTATTAATATTTCAGATCCAGGTTCTTTTGGTTCGATGGTAAAATGATAACCAATGTAAATGTTTGACATGTTAATTTTTTTCGCAAAGGTAAGAATAAGAATGCAATACTTTTTTATTTTAAAATATTTTAACGGAATGTTATTGATTTGATTTACAGTTAAATGTTTTTTTTTTTTTGTTTGAGTTTGTGTTTTCTTGCAAGAGGGATAGTAGCTAGCTACCAAAGTAGCGCAGATAGCCCGACCACATCCCGATAAAAGGCTGAGTAACCGCATCGAAAAATGACCCTTTTTTCGGGATGTGGGCTTGCCCAAATGATTTTAAAACTGATTGATGTTATTGAAAATAAAAAAGCTATTTCAAAACTGTTTTGAAATAGCTTTTGGTATAATTATCAATTTTAGGAAATTGAATACTTGATTAGATAGAGGTTACGATTGTAATAAAATCTTTTGCTACTAAAGCAGCGCCCCCAATTAGTCCACCGTCAACATCTGGTTTAGAGAAGATTTCTTTGGCATTATCTGGTTTTACACTACCACCGTAAAGGATTGTAAGTTCTTCAGCAATCTCGTTTCCGAATGCTTTTCGAACTGTTTCTCTGATGAATTCGTGCATTTCTTGTGCTTGGTCTGGAGAAGCTGTTTCTCCAGTTCCGATAGCCCATACTGGTTCATAGGCTAAAACAATTTTTGACCAATCTTTTGCTTCGATGTGGAATAAACCGTCTTTTAATTGGTTTTCGACTATATTGAAGTGATTCCCTGATTGACGGTCTTTTAATTCTTCTCCAAAACAAAAAATTACCGTTAAATCATGTTTTAATGCTGTAGTTACTTTGTTTGCAATTAAAGCGTCTGTTTCATGAAAAATAGATCGGCGCTCAGAGTGACCTAAAATTACGTTGTTTACACCAATACTTTTGATCATATCAGCCGAAATTTCTCCTGTAAAAGCACCTCCTTCGGCTTGGTGAATGTTTTGTGCAGCTACTTGTATATTTGAGTGAGTCAAATTCTCTACTGCTGATGCTAAGTTTACAAATGTTGGAGCAACAATTACTTGAGCAGTTGTTTCAGCTGGGATTTGAGTCAATAATTCGTTTAATAATTCTTTTGTTTGTGCAGCATTTTTATGCATTTTCCAGTTTCCTGCAACAATTTTTTTTCTCATTTTTTTAGTTTTTGTATATTAATTAGTTTGTAATTTTTTTAAAGTTTCGTTGATTTGATCAAAGTCGGTTTCGATAGCGCGATAGGTAACTATTTTTCCTTTTTTGTCAATTATTATGTATCTCGGAATCCAATCTAAGTCGATTGCTTGACCAAAAGTACCTTTCATTCCATCATTGGCCATAAATTGTAATCCTGTTAATTGGTGTTTTTCGATCCCAATTTTCCATTTCTCAGCTGTTTTATCCATAGAAATAAAAACATAAGATACATCTGGATTGTTAGCTTGTAGTTCTTTTAGTTTTGGCATTGCTTTGATACAATCTCCACACCAAGAAGCCCAAATTTCGATAACAGTTGTTTTTCCTTTTTGTGATTTTAGAATGTCTTGAAATTTGATTTGTTTACCATCTGTAGCTAATAAAGTTTCAGAAAGTGCTGTTTTTGAAAATTCAGTTTTCTGAGCTTGTGAACACGAAAATGTTACAAAAGCAATAATCAATAATGCTATTTTTTTCATTTAAAATAAGTTTTTACAAAGTTAATTAAAGAATTGTAAAATGGTGAAGCGGTTTTTATAATTTTAAGGCAATTCAATCTAAAAACAATTACAATATCGTTATAGTTAATATTTTTTTGTTTTAGTTTGTTGGCTTATCAAAAAAACAACAACCTTGTAGGAATTCTATTTTCTACAAGGTTGTTTGGTTGTTTGTATATTATAATTAAAAAACTAAATCGTCAATGTCGTTGTAATGTACTTTTTGTTTTATAGTTCCTTTTTCAAGAATAACAAAACTTGGATTGGCTCTTTCGATAGTTTTTAGCGGAATAGCATCGCAGAAATAAAAATCGAATGTGATACCGTATTGTTTCTTGATTTTTGCAATTTCTTCATTGGTAGATGCAGTCATACCAATTACTTTGTATCCTTTTGCGGTTGCTTTTTGGTTTAGTATTTCTGCTTTTGCAAGACCGTCAGCGTTGGCAAGAGTGAAATCATAGGCAACAATCATCAGTAATTTTGGCTCTTGAAGGAGTTCGTCTTTATAGTCAGATCCATCTTTTTCCATAACAAAATCATGGATAGGAGGGACGTAACCCTCGGTGATGACTTTGTCTTTTCGATCTACAAATGTTGCTCCAGCTGGGATATTGGCTAGATCTTTTTCGCTAAATTCTTTGTTGACTCCATTTACATTGTAAATGAAAATCATTTCCACTACTGATTTTGGAGCACCTTCTGGTATCTCCATTCCTTTTTGGATATTAGTGCCTACTTGGTAAGGGCGAAAATCTTTTAAAGGCAGGTGGTTGATAACCCAAAATCCCATAAAAGCACATAATATAAGGGTTGTTATTGCCAGTGCATTTTGAATTTTATTCGAAAAAAGAGGTTGCACTAATTTCATGTTTACGAACAAAATCAATATGAAAAATAATAGAATTACATCTTTGCCAAAAGACTGCCAAGGGGTAAGATGTAGGGCATCTCCAAAACAACCACAATCTTTAACCACATCGTAATAGGCTGAATAAAAAGTTAAGAATGTAAATTTGATAATCATTAGTAATAATAACCAAATTGTTAGTTTAGATTTATAACCAATGAGTAACATTACTCCCAAAACTACTTCAAGGATTACTATAAATATTGCAATAGCCAATGAAAATGGTACAAAAAAGGGCATGTTAAAAACGGGTTCACTAAAATATTCTGCTAGCTTATAGGAGAAACCTATTGGATCGTTGAGTTTTATTAAGCCTGAGATTATGAACAGTACTCCGACAAAAATCCTGGAGAATTGAGTAATAATATTTTTCATTTTTTGGGGTGTTATTTTAATAGTGGAATTATTTTTTATCCATAAGTATTAAAGCAAAAACCGAATAATTAATCATGTCTTGATAATTGGCATCGATTCCTTCAGAAACTAGCGTTTTTCCTTTGTTGTCTTCAATTTGTTTTACGCGTAGTAATTTTTGCAGAATTAAATCGGTAAGTGAACTGATTCGCATTTCGCGCCAAGCTTCACCATAATCATGGTTTTTGTTTTCCATTAATTTTTTGGTCAATGCTACTTTTTCATCGTAAAGTTCGGTTGCTTTTGCTGTATCTAAATCAGGTTGATCGACTACACCTAACTCTAATTGTATTAAAGCCATGATAGAATAATTAATGATTCCGATAAATTCTCCGCTTTCGTCTTCGTCGATTTTTCGAATTTCATTTTCTTGTAAACTTCTGATGCGTTGTGCTTTTATAAAAATTTGATCGGTTAGTGATGGAAGTCTCAAAATACGCCAAGCACTACCGTAATCTGTCATTTTATTGATAAAAAGGGTTCGACAAACGTTGATTACCTTGTCAAATTCTTGTGAAGTTTTCTTCATTATTGGTGTATATTTGTGTAAAATTGTTTTCAAAAATAGCAAAAATGTTTAAGAGTTTAAAGTTATTGACGTAAGCTTTTCTGCAACTTTAAACTTTAAGCAAATAAACTTTAAACGGATAGGATTAGAATGAACTGCAAAGGACAACTCATCGATTTAACCACTCCAAAAGTTATGGGGATTTTGAATATTACCCCAAATTCTTTTTTTGATGGTGGAAAATATAAAAACGAAAGCGAATTATTGTCTAGGGTTGAAAAAATGTTAGATGAAGGTGCTACTTTTATTGATGTGGGAGCATATTCGAGTAAACCAAACGCCGAATTTGTTTCGGAAAATGAAGAAATAGACAGGATTTTGCCTGTAGTGAATTTGTTACAAAAGCATTTTCCAGATATTTTTTTATCAATTGATACTTTTAGAGCAGGTGTAGCCAAAGCTTGTATCGATAATGGTGCAGCGATAATTAATGATATCTCTGCCGGAAAACTAGATGACAAAATGTTCGAAACAATAGCCCAATATCAGATACCTTATATTATGATGCATATGAAAGGGACTCCACAGACTATGCAAACTTTAACACAGTATGATGATATGATTAAAGATATTTTGTATTACTTTTCGGAAAGAATTGCAACGGCAAGATCTTTTGGTATAAACGATTTAATTGTAGATCCAGGTTTTGGTTTTGCAAAAACATTGGAACAAAATTATGAATTGATGCATAAATTAGACTTGTTTAAAATGCTCGAATTACCAATGTTAGTTGGTGTTTCTAGAAAGTCTATGATTTATAAAACATTAGAAATTAACGCTGATCAAGCATTAAACGGAACGACTTTTATGAATACGATTGCACTAACCAAAGGAGCAAAAATTCTGAGGGTTCATGATGTTAAAGAAGCTGTAGAATGTGTTCAGTTGTATTCTAAAATGCTAAGTGTTTAAATTGAAAACGTAAGAATGAAATATTTATTTGGAATCGTACTATTGTCTATTTTTTCATGTGGAAATAAAGAAGATGTTTTGTTGCCAAAAGCAAACGAAACTATTGTCAAAGAAGTAAAAGATCTTTCGCCTATTTATATGTTTTTTAGAGTTGAAGACAAAGATACTCTGACTGAGGTAAATCGTAGTAACAGTATCAGTACGACCAATTGGATCTTGAATATAGATAAGAGATTACCATTGAGATTAGTAATTCCCGAAGTGATAAAATTACAGGAAAAAAAACGTGGCGACAGTGCACACAAAAATGAAGCAGCTCAGAATTATTATTCGTATGCCGATACTGTGGGGAAAAACTTAGCATTTTTGCCTTTTACAGATGTTTTTTATACAATAGGGGAACCATCAGAAAAGGATATGGTTATAAAAATTACAAAAGGAAGCAATATGGTGGTGGTTGACGAGGAGTTGGTAAAAAAAAGTGAAGTGGTAGATTATGTTTACGGTCTTGACCACATGCTTAAACCTAATATCTCTTTATTATTCGATAAAAATATGTCCTACGGCGAATATATTCAGACCAAAATTTTACTTAGAAAATTAAATACATTTACTACCGAAGTGCCTAAAGAATTTATTTATTAATAAAGCTCATGTTTCTCTTTTTAGTTGTGTGATTTAAAGTGAATCGGGATCTTTTTTATTGATGATGATAAGGTTCGTTTCTCAAGATTGTAAATCCGCGGTACAATTGCTCTATAAAAAATAAACGCACCATTTGGTGTGAAAAAGTCATTAATGAAAGCGAAATTTTACCATTTGCTTTAGCATAAACTGTTTCCGAAAATCCGTACGGACCACCAATTACAAAAACCAATGTTTTGATTCCAGAGTTCATTTTTTTTTGCAATTCTGATGAAAAAGCTACACTGGAAAAAGTCTTTCCGTTTTCGTCTAATAAAATAAGTTGATCGGTTGGGGTTATTTTAGATAGAATAAGCTCGCCTTCTTTTTCTTTCTGCTGACTTTCTGATAAGTTTTTGACATTTTTGATGTCGGGGATAATTTCTAATTCAAATTTGATATAAAAAGACAAACGCTTGGTATAATCGTCAATTAAGGTTTGCAATGATTTATTGTCGGTTTTTCCGATAGCGATAAGTTTGATATTCATGTTAGGTTTTTTTTCAGAGAACAAAGTTATATCAATCACCCAATAATTCACTAGTTGTTTCTTTATTTAAAAGCTTTATTTTTGCGAATTCTAACTCAAAAAAAACTGACTCAAAAAATCTGATTGTTTTACTACTATAAAATTATTTGAATTTTCAACAAATTAATTAATTGGTTTTTACCCAATTTGATGTTCTTACGAAATGATTTTTACCACTTTATAAATTATTTGACTTTAATATGAAATTTTTTTTCAACTTATTTGATTTGTCTCAAAAGGTGAATTATAAAACCGAAATTTTGGCTGGTTTAACAGTGGCTATGACCATGATTCCGGAATCGTTGTCCTTTGCAATTTTGGCAGGTTTGCCTCCTTTAGTAGGGTTGTACGGCGCTTTTATAATGGGGTTTGTAACTTCTATTTTTGGAGGACGTCCTGGTTTGATATCTGGTGGGGCAGGAGCTACTGTTATCGTTTTGATTGCCCTGATGAAATCACACGGAATAGAATACGTTTTTGGCGCTATTGCATTGGCGGGAATAATTCAAATAGCTGTTGGATTGTTTAAACTGGGTAAATTTATTCGGTTAGTGCCACAGCCTGTGATGTATGGATTTGTAAACGGTTTGGCTATCGTTATTTTTATGTCACAATTAGAACAATTCAAAACAGTTGTCAATGGACAAGTTGCTTGGCTTACAGGAACTCCTTTTATGATTATGTTTGGCTTGGTGACTTTAACAATCGCTATTGTATTAGTATTTCCTAGAATTACTAAAGTTATACCTTCATCATTAGTTGCTATTCTCATTGTTTTTGCGGTCGTTTTACTTTTTAATATCGACACCAAACAAGTAGAAGATATTGCTTCTGTGAGCGGTGGTTTACCGCCATTTCATGTTCCAAATTTCCCAATGAATTTTGAAACGTTTCAAATTATTTTTCCATTTGCTTTGATTATGGCTGCTGTTGGACTCACCGAAGGCCTATTAACCCTTAATCTTGTTGACGAAATAACCGCTACCAAAGGAAATAGTAATAGAGAATGTTTGGCTCAAGGTGGCGCCAATCTTTTAAATGGTTTTTTCTTCGGAATGGGTGGTTGTCCAATGATTGCCCAAACTTTGGTTAATCTATCTGCAGGTTCCAGAGCAAGACTTTCGGGAATTATTGCTTCACTGACCATTTTGATAATTATTTTAGTAGGAGCTCCGGTTATTGGAAAATTGCCAGTGGCCGCATTAACAGGAGTGATGATTATGGTTGCTATTGGGACCTTTGAATGGGCGAGTTTGAAAATTTTTAAACGAATGCCAAAATCGGATATTGTTGTGATGATTATAGTAATGTTGATTACTGTTTTTCTTCATAATTTGGCCTTGGCGGTGTTAATTGGAGTTGTAGTTTCAGCCCTTGTTTTTGCTTGGGACAATGCCAAGCGCATAAGAGCAAGAAAGTACATTGATGAAAATGGGATTAAGCATTATGAAATTTATGGCCCATTGTTTTTTGGTTCTATAACTGGTTTTTCTGAAAAATTTGATGTTTTAAATGATCCTAAAGAAGTTATCATAAATTTTGCCGAAAGTCGAGTTGTCGATATGTCCGCAATTGAGGCTTTGAATACATTGACAAATAAATATTATAAAGTGGGCAAAAAAGTGCATTTGAAACATTTAAGCTCTGATTGTATTCGTTTACTTAAAAATGCAGAAGCAATTATCGAAGTCAATATTTTAGAAGATCCAACATACAAATTGGTTATTAACGAAGAATAGTTCGATCTAAAAATCTGAATCAAAATAGGTTTTAAACAAAAAACTAACCTGATTTCAATAGACATCAGATTAGTTTTTAGGTTTTGTATTAAGGATGTATTATCGTAACAGTGTTGTATCTACTCTGTTTGGGGTGTCTTTTCCGCTAATAATTGTAGAAGAACTTAAAGCAATTGCTTTGATAATTTCGGTCATATTGGGAATGTCCAATGTTTCAAATTCATCATCGGCTGTATGGTAGTTTTTTTCACTATCCATTTTTGAAGTTGAGATTGTATGCGCAGGAACTCCTAATTTTGCTAAAGTTGCATTATCAGAGCGATAAAATAATTGTTGATCTGGGTAGGGATCTGGATAAAATTTGAAATTTGTTTTTTCTAAATTCTTTTGCAGTATTTGACCAAAATTTGATTTTTCGAATCCTGTTATATAAGCAGAATTTTTTCCCCATTTTGACTCTGTTCCAATCATTTCCAAATTAAACATAGCAATTACTTGATCTGGAGGTAGCTGTTTTGAGAAAAATTTAGAGCCAAAACCACCTAATTCTTCGGCAGTAAAAGTGGTAAAGATGATAGTTCGTTCGTTGTTGTTTAATTTCTTGAAATAGTTTGCTAACATTATCACTGCTGTACATCCAGCTGCATCATCATTAGCTCCATTATAAATGGAATCATTAGTTGGATGTGGCATTCCTTCTTCGGGGGCTCCAGTGCCTAAGTGGTCATGGTGAGCAGAAAATATGACATATTCATTAGGTTTACTTTTGCCAGGAAGAACTCCAACTACATTATTCAATGTTTTTTTTGCAATTGTATTGGTTAAGTCTATCGAAAAAGTTGTTGCTTCCTGAGCCCCAAAAACAAATACAACACTATTTTCTCCAGGATTAGTTGTGATTTTTTCGATATGCTGGATTCTTGGTAAGATGTTTTTGAATGAATCATCAATCAAAACCAAATAATTTTGGGTACTGTTACTATAATATTCATTGAATTTTTTTCCAAAATGATCTCCTTTGTTGATTTTTACAACCTTTATATCATTTTTTTCGGTTAAAGAAACTTTTGATAGATAAGAAAAACTGACAATTTGATTGTTGTCTATTTCTTTTCCGTCGATTATGATTTTTGTTGAATTGTTTTCAGAGGTAGTCATTTCAAACTCTTGCCTGAAATTACTTAAACCTGCAAGAGGGTGTAAGCCAGTACTCTTAAATTCAGATTCTATAAAAGCAGAGGCTTTATCGATTCCAGGAGTAAAAGTTCTCCTTCCTTGCATATCATTGGCCGAAAGTATTTTCTCGATTCGGCTAACTTCTTTAATAGTAATCGTTTTGTCAATAGATTGGCCGCTAACACTAAAGCATACGCTCGCAATCACTACGCTTGCAATAAAATTCCTCATTTTGTTCTTTGTAATAACTATTGGATTAAGTATTTCAAATGTATGGTATTTATTTATATGGCTACAACGAAACTACTTTATTTTTGGAGTAAATGAAGAAGGAATTGTTGTTTTTAAGAATTTTTCTAACAAAACCATAATTAACTTTCGATGTTAGCTGGTAATAAAGCCACAACGTCATTGTTTTTAAGAATCAAGTTCGAAAACCGATCCATTATTTTTTGGTTTACAGCAACACTAAAAGGGAATCCATTGAGTTTGTACTTTTGTTCTAATTCAATTAATAATTTGCTGAGTTTTAAATCTGAAAAATAGATTTTTTCGCCACGTCTTCTAGTGCGGGCTACTAAGGCTCCAAAATATTTAATCTTAATCATAACACTTCATTTAGATTTTGCAAAATAAATTCGTCTTCCCAAGTTGGGGTTAAAGCTAATTCTTCTTCGATATAGGAGGTTAGTCTTGAAATGTTTCGTACAACCTCACCAATAACTATTATTGCAGGCGAAGCCATTTGATGTTTTTCAACTAGTGTTTTTATGGTGCTAATTGTGCCAATCACTTTTTTTTGTGTTGCTTGAGTACCATTCTGAATAATTGCAATTGGTAAATCATCAGTTCTGTTTTTTTGGAACAATGTCACAATTTCATCCAGTTTATTCATTCCCATTAAGATAACAACTGTGGCCGATGATTGAGAAGCCAAATTGACATCTTTGGATAATTTATGATCGGAAGTAGTTCCAGTAATCACCCAGAAACTTTCCGAAACTTTTCTTTGTGTCAAACTTATACCGTTAGAAGCAGGTACTCCCAATGCGGATGATATGCCAGGGACAATTGCTGTTTCAATACCAAATTGGTGTGCAAAGTCTATTTCTTCACTACCTCTTCCAAAAACAAAGGGGTCACCTCCTTTTAGGCGTACCACATGACCATGTTTTTTAGCCATTACTACAATTAAATCATTTATTTGATCTTGACTGTAAGCGTGGCATCCTATCCTTTTACCTACAAAAATAATTTCGGCCTGCGGAGCATATTGCAGTAATTCTTCGTTTACTAAGGCATCGTATAATACAACATTTGCACTTTCCAATGCTTTAATTGCTTTCAAGGTAATCAATTCTGCATCACCTGGTCCAGCTCCTACTATTGTCAATTTTGGATTGTTTGTTGGTATCATTTTTCAGAGTTTTAAGGATTGAATTTTTAGATAACTAAGTATAAATACTTATACAAATATAAGTACTTATTTCAAAACTCAATCTCTAAACTTCAAAATAATTTTTAAAATAAATTATTTGGAAGAAAAGAATTGTTATATCGTGTAAATCAATCGTTTTCGGACTTTTGCAAGATTTAGAAATGAAAGTTTTTTTTGGGGCGTACCCCAACAAAAAGGGTGGGTCGGGCTTTACGTTCCCGCTTCCCGATAAAAAATCGGGACAATCTCTCACGCAAAAAGTAGCACAAAAAAAGCCTTAAAGTTGTAGAAATTTAAGGCTCTTGATGAAAAAGGTTGCTGTTAACATGAAATTATTTGAAGTCGTTTAATGCTTTTTCTATAATGATAAGACATTCCTGAATTTGCGATTCTGTAATTACCAATGGTGGCGCAAAACGAATTTTATTTCCGTGGGTGGGCTTGGCCAATAATCCGTAATCTCTGAAGCGAAGACAGATATTCCAAGCTAAATCCGATTCTTCATCACTGTTGATAACAATTGCATTAAGTAAACCTTTGCCTCGAACCAATTCGATTAAAGGGTTTCGTTTTGCGATTTCATTCAATCCGTTTCTTAAAATATTTCCTAGTTTCTCTGCATTTTCAGATAAGTTTTCTTCTCTTACCACTTCAAGCGCAGCAATAGCTACAGCAGCCGCAATGGGATTTCCACCAAAAGTAGATCCATGTTGCCCCGGTTTAATAACATTCATTATTTCGTTATTGGCCAAAACGGCTGATACAGGATATACTCCTCCAGAAATTGCTTTTCCTAAAATCAAAATGTCAGGTTGTACATTTTCATGATGTACCGCTAATAATTTACCTGTTCTTGCTATTCCTGTCTGGACTTCATCGGCGATGAATAATACATTATGAGCTTCGCAAAGTGCTTTGGCTTTTGCCAAAAAACCTTCGCTTGGTACATAAACTCCAGCTTCACCTTGAATGGGTTCTACTAAAAAACCCGCAATTTTGTTCGATGATTGTAAAGCTTTTTCCAGAGCTTCAATATTATCATAAGGTATTTTGATGAACCCTTCGGTAAATGGCCCAAAACTTTTCCTAGCACTTTCATCATTTGAAAATGAAATTATAGTAGTGGTTCTTCCGTGAAAATTATTTTCGCATACAATAATTTGGGCTTGATTTTCTGGAATTCCTTTTACTTCGTATGACCATTTTCGACATAATTTCAAAGCGGTTTCAACAGCTTCGGCACCTGTATTCATAGGTAGTACTTTATCGAAACCAAAATATTTTGTAACGTATTCCTCATAATTTCCCAATTGGTCATTATAAAACGCACGTGAAGTCAATGTAAGTTTTTGAGCTTGTTCGGTCATGGCACCAATAATTTTGGGGTGACAATGCCCTTGGTTTACGGCTGAATAAGCAGATAAAAAATCATAGTATTTTTTTCCGTCAACATCCCAAACAAAAACTCCTTCACCTTTTTCTAAAACTACGGGTAGCGGATGATAGTTATGAGCGCCGTATTGGTTCTCTTTTTCTATTAAAATTTCAGATTTTGAAGAAAGTTGTTGAGTTGAATGTGTCATAATGTATTTGGTTTTATATACTTACAAAAATAAGTAATGTTTTTTATTTTGCAAATAAAAAAGTAAATTTGACTTTTATAGATGTGTTTTAAGGAAATAATATATTTTTTTGTAACAAAAATAAGTCATATTGTTATTTTAATGCTTGATTAGGTAGAAAATCTTCAAAACAAATAAAAAACGATTACTTTTATTGCAAATAAAAGTGAATTTAACTTTAATAAAGCATAATATGGAAATATTAGATGAATTTGACATCAATATCATAAAAGAGTTAGAAAAAGACGGTAGGATGGCTTTTTCGGCTATAGCTAACAATTTAAAAATTTCAAATACAATGGTGCATCAACGCATCAACCGATTGATGGAGCAAGGAATAATTTCTGGAATTAAACCTGTTTTAGACGAAAAAAAAGTTGGCTATGATTGGGCTACTTTTACTGGTATTACATTAAAAAAAGATCAAGATTCTGAAAATGTTATCGAAGCTCTAAAATTGATTCCTGAAATAACTGAATGCTATTATATTACAGGTTCCTATACGTTATATATTCGAATGATTGCCAAGGATCACGAGCATATGAGACGTTTGCTTTATGAGAAAATCGATTCTATTCCTGGCATCTCTAAAACGGAATCTTTAATAGAGTTGGGCTGCGCTTTCAAACGAAATGTGACTTTATAAAATGTATTTCAATAGGTTGTTGAGATGAAAAACACAAAAAAACATTCTTTTGTGTTTTTTTTATATCAATTAATAGTTAGATATTTGTCAAGAAAAGGATGCGATTAGAGAAAGTTTACTGTATTTAGGCATAGAATTGTTGTTATTTTGTTTAATTTTTTTGCTTTTATAACTTTTAATAAAGTCCTTGGAATAAATAATTAATTCAATCCTCATAATTTTTACATGAAAAAAACACTTACACTTCTTGTGTTTATTACCGCACTAACTTCATTTGCACAAAAAAAGAGCAGTGACAATGTTGAGTTAGTCAAGTTTATGAAAACGATAACGGCCAAAGAACTAAAAACCAAGTTAACTATTGTGGCTTCTGATGAAATGGAAGGTAGGGACACTGGTTCTAAAGGTCAGAAAAAAGCGGGTAACTATCTTATTGAACAATATAAAAAAAGTAAAATATCATTTCCCAAAGGGGCAAGCAGTTATTATCAAGCTGTTCCAGCATCATATTTGAATGCCAAACGAAATCAAAATTTACCAGATTCAGAGAATATTTGGGCGTATATTGAAGGTTCTGAAAAACCTGAAGAAGTTTTGGTTGTTTCGGCACATTACGATCATGTTGGGGTAAAGGATGGTGAAGTTTATAATGGTGCTGATGATGATGGTTCTGGAACTGTTGCGATTCTTCAAATGGCTGAAGCTTTCCAAAAAGCTAAAAAAGCCGGTCATGGGCCTAAACGTTCTATTTTATTTTTGCACGTAACTGGTGAGGAGCATGGTTTGCACGGTTCCCGTTTTTATTCTGAAAATCCACTTTTCCCATTAGCAAATACAATCGCTGATATTAATATTGATATGATTGGTCGTCGTGATTTTGATCATCCAGATACTAATAATTATGTTTATGTTATTGGTGCCGATAGATTGTCTTCGGATTTGCACAACATTGCCGTTGCTCAAAATGAAAAGTTTACAAAGTTAGATTTAGATTTTAAGTTTAATGATCCAAAGGATCCTAACCATTTTTACGAGCGTTCAGATCATTATAACTTTGCAAAACATGGTATTCCTTCAATATTTTTATTCAATGGCGTTCATGCTGATTATCATGAAAAAACAGACGAAGTGGATAAAATTGAGTTTGATGCTTTAGAAAAAAGAACTCAATTTGCTTTTGCTATTGCTTGGGAATTAGCCAATAGACCTGATCGAATTGTGATAGATAAACCTATTAAAAAATAATTGAATTTACTTAAATAACTCTAAAAATGAGGTTGTCTCAAAGTTGATACAACCTCATTTCTATTTGGATTTAAGCAGTTAAACGCTTACTTCTACTAATGGAGTGAAATTACTTTTTGGAGCTTCGCATAAAGAACAGCAATAACTTTCGGGTAAATCTTTGAAGAGAGTACCTTTTGCTATCCCCTGAATGACATCTCCATATTCTGAATTGTAAACTGTTAAACATTCTTGACATTGGTGTATATCTAATGTTTTGGTTTCTTTTTTTGTTGTAGCATTTTGAAATTCGAGTACACTTGTGCCTAATTCATCAAAATATTTTTTACTTAATTCGATGAGGATATTGGGTAATTCTAGTTTGTCAACATCTTGAGCATGAACAATGTATTCTCGAGTATTTGGGTCGAAGTTTTTGGCATGTAAAACGTTGAAAGTGTCTCTTATCTTAAGCACTTCTAAGTCTTTTGGAGGTTCATTTTTTTCGATAACTACCGATGTGAAATAATGCCCATCTCTATTGTAATCAGATAACCCAAAAGTAAGTCCGTATGTACTAATGTCAAATTGGTCTAATGTTCTAACTAAAAAAGTTTTTAGATTCAATGCCCATTCCATTGCTACTGGCAAATGCCAATTAAGTTCTAGTAATGAATGTCGTACATTGATTCCTTTTTTGCCTAAAAATTTTTCCCAGTCTAGTTTGCGGTCTTTTGGAATTCCTTTTACAATAAAAGATTTCCAAGGAGTAATACAGATTTTTCCAATTTTACATTCAAAACACAAATCACACATTTCCTTTAGGAATTGTAAATCATAAAGATTGTTTCTCCAATAGAGTCCTAACCAGTACTGATCGATTCCAAGCTTGTTCATTCCTTCGTAATAAGGGAAAGGGTAGAACGGAATATTTAATGGTTTGTCAATGGTTCTGTTGTTTGTATCTAAATGACTTATAAGTTGAAAAAGCATATCAATAGAATCAGGTTCTTCTTGAAGACTTTTCTCGATTTCATAGTATATTTTGCCAATATCCCAACTATAAATTAAAACGGGGAAAAGTTCTTTCTTATCCCATTTTGGAAGGCGAACATATAAAAACCAATAATCTTCATGGTGCGATGCTATAAAGTTTATGTTTCCAGTAAATAAGGGTACAAGTTGTTGTAGTGGGTCAGTAATATTTACTTTTAGTTCGGGTTGTTCTTTAAATTGTTCTAAGATATAGAGGAATTTGTTTCCTGTTAACCAAGGTGTGTTTCTAAAAATATCTGTAGATACATATGAGGAGACAATGTTATTTCCGCTTTTCTCGTTTGGATAAACAAAATGGTATTTGCTTGTTTTGTCTGGATCATTTATTTTGAAATCTTTTGGGAATATAATATCCTGCCTTGAACCAAAAGAAATTGCTTTTAGGCCTTGCTCTAGTCCCATGTTTACAATATCACGTAATTCCCCTGGAGAAATTACACCGCCTTTTACTATGAGTCTTGTTAATTCCATATTTTTTTCTTTTAATTCATTTTAGTTTTATCTATCCGCACTTTGCCAAAATCTCTTTTACTTCAGTTTTACAACTACCACAACCCAATCCAGCTCCAGTAGTTTTACATAGTTCGGTGAAATTGGTTACACCACTTCTAATTGAGTCTTCAATATTTCCGCTTCCAACTTGACTGCAAGAACAAACAAGTTTCCCGATTACTGGTTTGGCTTCGGCAGAACTTCCTCTTAACAAGGTGTTTCTTTTATCTGCCAATTCGATTTTGCTTTCGATCATGGTTTTGAATTCGGCAAACTCATTTTTGTCTCCCATTAGGATTGCTCCAATTAGTAAGTCGTTTTTGACGATGCACTTTTTGTAATAGCGTTTTCCTAAATCAGCAAATACGATTTCTTCATATGAATCGTCATTTTCAGGAACCTCTATTTTGCCAATACTGCAAAGATTAATGTCTTCAAGTTTAAGGATATTCATTAGGATAGAACCTTTGTAATAACTACTAATATCTCCAGCTATAAAGTTGGCTAAAATATCTGCTTGTTCTTCTGCTGCTGAAGTTATTCCGAAGAGTTGATTGTTGAATTCGGCTATTTCGCCAATGGCAAAAATATCCGGATTAGAGGTTTGTAAATATTGATTTACTTTGACCCCGCGACCACAAACTAGTCCAGTTTCTTTGGCTAATTCTATATTAGGAATGGTTCCAATGGTGTAAACAATAGCGTTGGCCGTCAAGATTCGGCCACTTTTTAAGGCAATTTCTAGTTCGTTTTCATTTTCAGTTTCAAAAACAGTACTTACTTCGTTGTCAAAATAAATTTGAATATCTCTTAATTGTACTTCTTCGGATAATAATTTACTAGAAACCCTATCCAGCTGGCGTTCCATTAAGCGAGAAGCTCTTTGAATGATTGTTATCTTAACTTTTTTATGTTTTAAAGCCGCTGCAAGTTCTAGTCCTAATAAACCACCACCTACAATGACAACGTGTTGATCTTCGGCTGGAACGTTTGTGTTATCTAAATAATCTTTTAATCTATCGGCATCATTCTTTTTTCTAATGGTAAACCTTCCTGGTAAGTGTAATTGTGCATTTTCTGGTATAAAAGGACGACTTCCTGTAGCCATAATCAAAATATCAAATTGGTGTATTTTATTTTGACTATCAGTTATGGTTTTATTTGTGGAGTTTATGTTGTTGATTGCAACACCAGCTCTCAAGGTAATATTTAAATGGTTTAAGGCTTCGTTGTTTATTTTTTGAAGACTTTCCCATGTTAATTCGGCTGTGATGTATTCTGGTAATAGTACACGATTGTAGAACGGGTTTTCTTCATTAGAAAAAACTATAATTTCATCGGTAGTATTTAGCTCTCTGTAATTTTGAATGAAACGAAATGCAGCTGCTCCTGCGCCAATAACGGCAATTTTTTGAAAAGGTTTACTGTATTTTTTTACCGAAACGGTAGTGTATTTAAAATCAGGTTCTTTGGATACTGGATCTATAATCGTATTGGTTAGATTGTTGGTTCTGTTTAAGTCGTTGTCCAATTGTTTTCCCCAATGCATTGGCAAAAATAAAACTCCCTCTTTTATAGTTTCGGTAATGGTTGCTTTTACACGTACTTCGCCATTTTTACTACTCACCACAACAATATCACCGTTATTGATGTTGGATTTATATGCGTCTATTGGATTTATTTCTAGAACAGGACTAGGGGTATGTGTCATCAGTCTTGATACTTTACCTGTTTTAGTCATCGTATGCCACTGATCTCGAATACGCCCTGTAGTTAATATAAACGGAAATTCATTCGAAGGAGATTCCGAAGTGTTTTCAATTTGGGTTGGGATGTTGAAAATAGCTTTTTGAGAAGCAGTAAAGAATTTTTTATCCGAAAACAATCGTGGTGTTCCATTATGTCCGTAATCTGGAACTGGCCATTGAAAAGTTCCTTCGTTTTTTAGTCTTGAATAATTTAAATACGAAATATCGATGTTTGTGCCTTTGGTCATAAGGCAGTATTCCTTATAGATGGCTTCGGTATTATTGAAATTAAATCCAGAGAATTTCATTTTTTTGGCAAAATTCAGTAAAATTTCTACGTCTGATAAAGCTTCACCAGGAGGATTTATGGCTTTTGGGAGATATGAAATGCGACGTTCAGAATTGGTCATGGTTCCCTCTTTTTCCAGCCAACCTGCGGCGGGCAACAATAAATCGGCAAATTTTGCCGAATCTGAGCTGTGGGATATGTCTTGAACAACTACAAATTTTGCATTTTGTAAAGCTTTTTCAACTCTACGTGATTCTGGTAAACTTACCATTGGATTGGTACAAATAATCCAAATTGCTTTCATTTTTCCAGACTCTAAGGCGTCAAACATTTCTGTAGCTGTGAGACCTGGATTTTCAGAAATGGAATCAACTCCCCAAAAATCTGCTACTTCTTTTCTATGTGTTGGATTATTTAATTCTTTGTGAACTGCCAATAAGCTGGCCATTCCGCCTACTTCTCGACCGCCCATTGCATTTGGTTGTCCTGTTAAGGAGAAAGGTCCAGATCCAGGTTTTCCAATTTGCCCTGTTACAAGTGAAAGGTTTAATAATGCTGTATTTTTATCGACACCAATAGCACTTTGATTGAGTCCCATGGCCCACATTGATATAAATCCTTTGGCTTTGCCAATATATTCTGCCGCTAAATAAATGTCGTTTATGGATACACCACATACTTTTGAGGCTTTCTCGTAAGAACTATTTATAACTAAGTTTCTGTATAGTAGGTAGTTTTCGGTATGGTTTTTTACAAAATCAGAATCTACATAGCCTTTTTCGATAAGTCTTTTTCCTATAGCATGGTATAACACCACATCGGTTCCTGGAAAAATTTGTAAATGTAAATCTGCAGCTATGGCCGAATCGGTTCTTCTTGGATCGACAACGATAATTTTTGTTTTAGGATTTTTCTCTTTGTGTTGTTCCAATCTTCTAAAAAGAATTGGATGACAAAAAGCTGGATTTGCTCCAGTAATCAAGAAAGTGTCTGCCAATTCGATGTCGGCGTAAGCAATTGGAACAGAGTCTTCACCAAAAGTTTTTTTATATCCCACAACAGCAGAACTCATACAGAGTCTAGAGTTTGTGTCTATATTATTTGTTTTTAAAAAACCTTTCACTAGTTTGTTTACTAGATAATATTCCTCGGTAAGACATTGTCCTGATATGTAAAATCCAACACTATCCGGACCGTGTTTTTTTATGATAGATGTAAAAACTGCTGCAGCTCGCTCTAATGCGTCATCCCAACTTACTCTTTCTTTTGGGTGCGATTTGCTCCATCTCATTTCGGGATATAGTATTCGATCACTAGTATCGTTTACTACATAATGCAAATTCATCCCTTTTGAGCAAAGCATACCTCTGTTTACAGGGTGATCTTTGTCACCTGTAACCGTCACTCCATTTTTAGAATCATTTTTTACAATAATTCCGCATCCTACACCACAATAGGAACACGTAGTTTTGATTTCTGTATTTTGCATTATCTATATCTTTTTGAGGGTAGCTTAGTAATGGACTTTGTTTGTCAGTTGTAAGACAAAAATAAGTAATAATTAAGTATAAATACGTATAAAATTGATTTATTTTGCTTTTTCTATTTATTAAAATTAGAATGATAAAAATCAGTATTAATTTTTGAATTATCAAGAGAATTGGGGGTTTATATAGACAATAATATAGGTCTTTGTATAATTTTTATTTTGTGTTTTTGAATGAGTTTTTTTATTTAACATCAACTTGTTGTTTGTTTTGAGTAATGGTTTTAGTTTTTTTCTAATTTTAGAAAGTTAAATTGAAAATGATGTGTTATATAATAAAATAAATACTTACATCATTTTGTAATTGTTTTATTTATATATTTGTTTTTACCGTGTTTGGAATCAAAATTTTATTTTGGTTTCAAATTGTTAACTACCTGTTTTTTAACTAATTAAAAATATTTATTATGAAAAAGTATTATGGTTTATTTTTTGTTTTGTTGGCTTGTGTTTTAATGACTAGTTGTACCAATGATGATGATATGATTAGTACTCAAACCACAGCTGAAGAAGGAGATATACGTAAAGGAAAAATTGCTGCTGATGTTGTTGAGACGAGTGATGCTCAAGAAGATGAAGATGATGGGAGAAAAGGTAAAATTTCTGCAAAAGTTTCGGATTCTGATGAACAATTAACTAAAGAGTAATCTTTAGGGTAAAAACTAAAAACTGCTCTTCAAATCTTAAATTTGAAGAGCAGTACTATAAGTAATTAAAAAAAGAAAATATTATTTTCTGTCAATTTCTTTGGATAATACTGGTTGTCTTTCATTCATCATTTTGGTAACTGTTATGTGCATCCAAACTAGACAGATGATAGAAAACAATAAGATAAATATCCAGGAGCTAGACCAAAATCCGGTTGAGTTTAATAAGTATCCAAAAATAATTGGGCAAAAGAATCCTCCAAGTCCACCTATCATTCCAACCATTCCGCCAACTACGCCCACTTCGGTTGGAAAATATTCAGGGATATGTTTGTAAACAGCTGCTTTACCAATTCCCCATGAAATTCCAATTAGAATTACAAGAATCAGATATACCCACATATTGGCGCTAAAATGAATTGCAGTAACTCCTTTTGCAAGTAATTCTTTTTTGTTTATTTCTTGATTCTCGATAACAACAACCTCTTGCCAGCTATTGCGTGTAGGGAAAATACTGTTTTCGATGGTTTTTTCTACTTTCGTGATGATTGGATATTCTTTGTCGCCTACTTTTATAAGAGAATTGGAAACTGCTGTGATTGTCCCTTTTTTGGTAGCCATAATTCCGGGCCCAGCTGTTTTTATATCCATTTTAGGAATCATAAGCATTGCGCTTAAAATTACAGAGGAACCCAATACCCAATACATTACTTTTCTTGCGCCGTATTTATCGGATAGGTAACCACCAAAGGCACGGATTACACCAGATGGTAAACTAAACATGGTGGCAAACATTCCGCCCATAACCAAACTGGTTTGGTAAACATTCATAAAGTTTGGAAGTAACCATTGCGAGTAAGCTACAAAACACCCAAAGACCAAGAAATAATACGCTCCAAATCTCCAAACTCTAGTGCTTTTTAAAGAGGTTAGTCTTTCGGAAATACTTTTGGGTTGATTATCTGTTTTTTTATTTTTGGTGAATAGCAAAAAAACAATTCCGATGATTAACAATGCAATTCCGTACAAAATCGGAAGTGTTTTCCAGCCGTTTTGAGGATCATCTGCTGAAAACTGATTTAGTAATGATGGAGCAAGGAATGTTGTAATAGCAGCCCCTGCATTTCCCATTCCGAAGATTCCTAATGCTCTTCCTTGCCATTCTTTTGGATACCAAATAGAGGTAAAACCAATTCCAACTGCAAAACTAGTTCCTACCATTCCGAATAAAAAGCTTAATAAAGCAAACATAAAAAAGCTATCGGCAAATGGTAATAGGAATAATGGAATGGAACAAAGAAGAAGTAAAAGTGAGAAAACATATTTTCCTCCATATTTGTCGGTCAAGATTCCTAATGGCAAACGCATTACAGAACCAGTTAAGATTGGAATTCCTAATAGCCATCCAACTTGAACTACGTCCCATTTGAAGATTCCGTTATCTACTAAGTAAGTTACAAGAACTCCATTGAGAGTCCAACAGGCGAAACACACCGTGAATGCTAAAGTATTTAGAAATAAAATGCGGTGCGATAATGAAAGAGAATTTGTTGTTGACATAATACTTATTGTTTTTATACAAAACTAAGTAGTATGAAACGCAAAAAAGCTGCGTTTTCGCAGCTTTTTAAAAATAATTAAGTATTTGTACTTATTTTTTTAAATAAAAATACGTAGTTTGTATTGAGTTGTAGATAGGTATTACAAAAGAGAATATTCTGTAGCTTTATTAGAAAGTTCCATTAAGTTTTTTACTTTTAGTTTTTTCATCAAATTAAAACGATGTACTTCGGCAGTTCGTTTGCTGATGTCAAGAGCTTCGGCAATTTCTTTATTGCCTTTTCCGCTAAGTAAGAGTTTTAAAATTTCTTTTTCTCTTTTGGTAATTAGTTGTTCTTCGGCTAGCTGTTGTTTGGGTTCTGTATTTAGAGAAGGATTGGTTAATTGTCCAATTAAGATTGAAGAGATGTCTCCACTAAAATATTTTCCACCATTCGAAACAGTTTGAACGGCTTTTAGGAATTCTTCTTTACTTGAACCTTTAAGTAAATAACCATCGGCACCTGCTTGAATAGATTTTAATACGTATTCTTCAGATTCGTGCATGGAGAGCATAATAATTTTGACGTAATTGCCTTTGCTTCTCAATTGCTCGACTACTTCAATTCCAGTGAGATTTGGCATTCGTATATCTAGAATTAATAAGTCTGGTTTTATTTCTTCTACAATTTTCAATGCTTCAATGCCATCTGTAGCTTCCCCTACAACATTTATATTGGTTTCGTTTTCTAATAATGATTTTATACCGTCTCTTACAAAAACGTGATCGTCTGTAAGAACTACTTTAATTGTATCACTCATAATATACTTAATTAATCATTTCTACTCTTAAGTAGATTCATCTAATTTTGATGCTAATATACGTATTATTTTAAAAATTAAAATTTAAATGTGTTTTGTCTGCTTTTTGCGTGAAGGATAGAAGCAAACTACCAACGTAGTGCGGATAGCCTGACCCAGTTGCAAAAAGGGCTGTGTAGCCGGGCTGATTGGTAAGCACTTTTTGCAACTGGGGCACGCCCAAATTATATTTTTAATTTTTTTGTCGATACTGAAAATTGATTTCTAAGTATTTTTTTAAATGGGAATATTGAATGTGATTCTGGTTCCTTCATTTGGAATAGAATTGAAGAAAATTCGGCCATTGATATATTGGATTCGTTCTTTCATAAATAGAAGTCCCATTCCGGATTCGCTATTTCTTTTTTTCTCAACTGCATTAATATCAAATCCTTTACCGTTATCGTCTATGATGATGCTTAGTAGGGTTGTACTGTGCGAAAGTTGTACGATAATATGGGTCGAGTCGGCGTATTTTATGGCATTATTGATTGCTTCTTGTGTCAATCTATAAATATTAACTTCTATTAAGGAATCTAATCGGACATTAAAATCGGTTTTATTGTAAAATAATATGTTCTTGCCAGTAAGTTTGGAAAGTTCTTGTGTGAGTTTTGATAAGGCTGAACTGATTCCGTGATCGCTCAATTCAGGAGGCATTAGGTTGAAAGTTGCGGTTCGCACTCCTTTTATAATATCTAGGGATAATTTTTTTAGATAGTCTATTTTTATGGCTGCTTTTTCGGGATCTTCTAAGTTTATGCTTTCGAGGCTAAATTTTAGTCCAGTTAGCATTTGTCCGATGCCGTCGTGGATTTCGCGGGCAATTCTGTTTTGTTCGTTTTCTTGGTTTTCAACAATTTTGCTAGAAATTATTTTTTGTTGGTTTAATTTGTTTGTAATGTTGATTGTGTTTAATCGTTCTACTTCTTGTAGAGCTTTTTTGCGTTCTGTGATTTCGAAACAAATGATTAAAAGTTCGGATTCGTCTTTTTTTATAGTAACGGGAATCATAGATAAATCTAACCAAATAGATTGCTCTGAACGGGTTGTGATGTTTAATTCTCCTTGCCAGCCTCTTCGGTGATTTTCTTGTATGATGCGATCGATAGATTGTTGCTCGTTTTCGATGGCTGTCATTACGGCGCTAAATTTTGATTCTGATTGAAAGGGGTTGTATTGTAGCAGTTTTGAAAATTTTTCTCCGATATGAATGATTGTTCCATCGGGTGCAATACGGCAATAGAGTAGGGTGTTTTCCATTGCGTAGTTTAGCGATTTTAATTCTTTGACAGAGTTTTCTTTGGCTTCGCTAATGATTTCGGTGTTTTGGGCAAGTTTTAATGCTTTTTTTTCAGAAGATAATAAAGTATGAATAAGAGCTTCAATTTTTCGGGTGGTTGGTTTAAAAATGAATACAAACTCCATTAGTAAAACCAATAGGGTAAAGCCGAGTAAGAGGTACTCGGTTAGTCTTTGTTGTGTTACTTTTTCTAGTGCCTCGTCATCGTACTCGCTAACAATCTGATTCATTTCGGCTAGAAAAAGAGCTTCATTGTCGAGTAAGGATTGAATTAGTTTTAGGTAGTTTTCTTCGTTTTTATTTTGACTTTTATTCTCTAAAAAAGTATTGGTAACCTTGATGATGGTGTCAAAGTTTGGTTCGATTTTCTCAAAATATTGTTCGAGAATTTTGTTTTTTTCTTTTGGAAAACCTAGTTGTTCATTACCATTTACTAATAGATTATGGTTGGATTTCCATAAAGAAATTGTTTTTTTTATTTTATCGATTTGTTCTTTTTTTTGAAGAGTATCTGTTATATAAGTAAGTACCAGGATTTCTTTTGTCAATTTTTGGCTCAACATTCTTTGCTTACCAGATGTATTGATGATTTTAGAATCGCCAAGTTGTCTGTAAAGATTATATTGGATAAGGAATTGACTTAAGACTACTGTTATTGCAATAGTAACTAAGGCGAACAGATACATTCGCCTTAATTTGTTAAATGAAATTTTATCAAATGAAATTTTGGATTTTTTTTTCATATACTAAAAGTAACATCAATTAATCGGATTGTTTAGTGTTATCAAAACTAACGATTTTTTGTTGTTAATTTTTTAGTTAAACTATAAATGCAAATCGTAGAATTGATTTTTATAATGCTAAAGCGTCTTTTATCAATTGGAGATTTTCTGGAGTATAGTTTATTTTTAGAGCTTCTTGATGCCCTTTTTCGGACATTTTATTCCAAGTTTTCAGAATGATGTTTTTTAGTTTCTCTTCATCGTGTTTGTGTACGAATGGTTCCAAATAGAATTCTAAGAAAACAAGGCAGATGACATCCTCTAATAGTTGTGTTTCTTCGTCTTTTTTGAGTAATTTTTTTTCAATCAAAAAAGAAACTCGGTCGATGAATGTATCATCATAACCAGCTTTTTTTAAGATTTCGGCTGTGGTTTTGGAGTGGAATTTTTTTAGATCTTCTCTCCATTTTAAATAGCCAACACGATCCATTGGATAGGATTCTCTAGCTACTTTCCAACGGCAAATATGTTGGGCTTTGGCGGCAATTTGGACAGCTTCGGAGGCATTTGGTTCGAAGTTCATCAGTCTTTCATACATTCTGTCTGAATATAATAACTCTTTTGGATAGGTTATTTCTTGGTAAACTTCGTTATTTGGATCGGCTTCATTTTCGGCATCAATCCATGCGCTGGCATTTAAAAAAGGGATAGTTTTCATTTGAAAAAGTATAAATTCATGGGTATTTACTAATTTAGTATTAGGTTGTGAGTTGAGTAAATCCCAATACTAAACTAGTATTTCATATTGATATGCTTATTTCAAAGATACGTACATTAATCTAGAAACCCAACGAATACTTCGTCGCCTTCAATTTTTACGGGATAAGTTGCAATTTTTAAATGATCGTCTCCATTTAAATTGGTTCCGTCAACCAATGAAAATGTTTTTTTGTGCATCGGACAGGCGATTTTTGGAACTCCGTCTGTAGATCCAGTCATTCCTCTAGATAATACCATTTCCATTTTGTGAGGACAGGCATTTTGACAAGCGTACCATTCATTTCTTCGTTCAAAGTTAAAAATGGCAATTTGCTTGTTTTTGTATTTGATGCAACCGCCTCTGTTACTTGGGAAGTCTTTGATGTTACCCGCTTTGAACCAGGTTTTTACGGCACTTACATTTACGGTTTCATATCGGCTTAATAATTCTTCCATGACGTTTAGTTTTGTTTTCAGATCTCAGCCCCACCATGAGGATTGGCAGAGCCAAGATGCGGAAAAGTTGTTTTTATATTTTTTTATCTAATAGGAAATTGATTTTACCAAGGTCTAGGCATTTTTTGATCTCTCATTTCTACATATTCAAGATTGTCATCTCTTTCGTCAGTATTGACGAAGTGATTGAAACGTTTCATTAATCTTGGTTTTTCAAGCACTTGATTCCATTCGCATTCATAACTGTTGATGAGTGCAGCCATTTCAGAATCTAATGTTTCGCAAATTCCGATTCGGTCAAAAATGATAACTTCTTTTAGGTAATCCAGACCACCTTCTAGTTTTTCTAACCAAGTTGAGGTACGTACCAAAGGACCAGCAGTTCTGATGTAATACATTAAGAAACGATCCATATATTTAAGTACAGTTTCTTTGTTTATAGCTTCTGCTAACAGAACTGCATGCTTAGGATTTGCTCCGCCATTTCCGCAGATGTAAAGATTCCATCCACCTTCTACAGCTATCAATCCGAAATCTTTTCCTCTAGCTTCGGCACATTCTCTGATACAAGCCGAAACTCCTCCTTTAATTTTATGAGGTGCACGAATTCCTTTGTAACGGTTTTCTAATTCGATAGCAAAACCAACGCTATCATCCATACCGTAACGGCACCATGCGTTACCAACACAGCTTTTTACAGCTCTTAGTGATTTTCCGTAAGCGTGACCAGTTTCAAAACCATTCTCGATTAATATTTTCCAAATGGCTGGTAAATCGTTTAATTGAGCTCCGAATAGGTCAAGGCGTTGTGCTCCAGTTATTTTGGTGTATAAGTCAAATTGTTTGGCTACTTCTCCAATAACGATCAGTTTTTCTGGAGTAATCTCTCCACCAGCCATTCTAGGTACTACAGAATAAGTTCCGTTTCTTTGAATGTTTCCTAAAAATCTGTCGTTTGTGTCTTGTGTGGTAACATGTTTGTTGGCAGTATCATTATAGATACTTGAGAAAATAGAAGCTACTACTGGTTTGCAAACTTCACATCCATCGCCATTACCGTGGTGATCTATTACTTCGTAATAATTAGTGTATTTGTTGATTTTTACAATATCAAATAACTCTTGTCTGGTATAGTTAAAATGTTCGCAAATACTTTCTTTAACTTCTTTTCCTAAAGATTTTTGGGTAGCTTTTACAATATCGCTGACCATTGGTTTACATCCGCCACAACCCGTTGTTGCTTTGGTTAATTTTACAACATCATCAAAGGTGTTTGCGGTTCCGTCAATTAATGAACAACAAATAGAACCTTTGGTTACATTTTCACAAGAACAGATTACGGCAGTATCTGGTAAATCAGAGGCACTTCCTAATGGAGACCCTTCACCACCTCTTGAACCTAAAATTAAATCCTCTGGGTTTTCTGGTAATGCCATCGAGTTGATGTAAATTTGGAATAACCCATTGTAGTCTGATGAGTCACCAACAAGAATTCCTCCTAAAAGTTGTTTGCCATCTTTGGTAACATTGATTCTTTTATAGATACCGCTGAATTTATTTTCGTAAACGATAGCAGTAACATTTTCATTTTCAATAAATGGATCACCAAAACTCGCAACTTCAACTCCAATTAATTTTAATTGAGTGGACATATCGATGGTTTCTCTCATCGTTTTATCTCCTTTAAGGATTTGTTCTGCAGCAACATCGGCCATTTCGTAACCTGGAGCTACTAGACCGTATATCATTCCGTTGTATAAAGCTGCTTCACCAATTGCGTATATATAAGGGTCAGATGTTAGCATTTGATTGTTTACTACAATCCCGCCTCTTACGCCAACTTCAAGTCCTGCAACTCTAGCTAGTTCATCTCGAGGTTTGATTCCTGCAGATATAACCAACATATCAACCTTTAACAACTCATCATTGGCAAACATCATTCCCTTTATGCTTTCTTCACCATCAATATATTGTGTGGCTTTGTTTAGATGGATTCCGATATTGAGCTCCTCGATTTTGGATTGAAGCATATTACTTGCACTTTGATCTAATTGTCTTGGCATTAAGCGTGGAGCAAATTCTACCACATGTGCATTTAGACCTAGGTCGCGAACAGCTTTGGCAGCCTCTAGACCTAATAATCCACCACCTAATACGGCAGCTTCTGTTGAACCGTTTGATTTGATTTTCTTTGCGTAAGCCATGATCGCATCGAGATCTTCTATGGTTCTGTACACAAATACACCTTCTTTTTCTACCCCTTGGATTGGAGGAACGAAGGCAGCTGAACCTGTTGCTAAAACTAAGTAATCATACTGATATGATTTGCCTAAGTGTGTGCTTATTGTTTTTTCTTCTTTGTTGATGTTTACGATTAACTCCGAAGTGTTTAATTTAATATTGTTTTCTTGATACCATTCTGTCGTTGATAATGACAGATCATCAGCGCTTTTACCTGCAAAGTATTCACTAAGGTGAACTCTATCGTAAGCGCGTCTAGATTCTTCTCCAAATACTGTAATTTGATAATTTTCTTGCCCAGATTTCGAAACGAATTTCTCGCAAAATTTATAACCTACCATGCCGTTTCCGACTACTATTACATTGATCATAATCTGTTAATTAAGTATTACTACGCAAACATACGTATAAATACTTAATTTTAATACTTAATTTTGTTTTTTTTTCTTAAATAGAATGATTATTAATAATAATAGATGTGAATTGTAATAATTGTATGAATAATTGTTTTTGTAACCCTTTAATAATGAATAAACCTACTTATTATATGGATGAGTGGGCTTTTGTTTTATAGCGTTTCAAACGGTCTGTGTTGCTTACGGATTTTGCTCAAATAACCTGAAATGTTACTATCTAATTGTCTTTGAAAGGGAAATAAATAGAAGTACTACTTATTTTTTTTAAATTATTTTATAAGTATGTAGTTTTTCATTGTTGATTTTTTTTAAATAGATTCCTTCGAATAATTTTGAAATATCTACTACAGCTGTTTCACTTGATAATTGACCTGATAAAACGCTTTTTCCTGATTGATCTAAAACAAGATAGGGTATTATTTTATTCATATTAGTAGTCAATTTTACTTTTATGAAGTCGCTTGAAAGATTTGAGTTTCTTCTGGAAAGTTTGCGATATAATCCTTTACCTATCTCAATTGATTATTCATTAAGATTTATGTTTAAAAAAGATGAATTTCGAATCTTTTGTTTAACTTAGTGTGGTTAAGGATTTTTTCGATTTGGTTTATCGAAATTATTAATTCGATTAAAGTTTTTTTAATTTTAAGTATAGTTTTTATCTATCGAAAAAGATATTTGGATAAGATGTATTTTAATAAATTCGTGTCAATACTTTAAAAATCAAAATTTTATGGAAAATAACACAAATCACAATGGAGCAACAAGTGGGACAGGTAAATGTCCGTTTTCAGGAGCGAATGCAAAACAAAGTGCAGGTTCGGGTACGAGAAACAATGACTGGTGGCCCAATCAGTTAAAATTAGGGATTCTAAGACAAAACTCTTCTTTGTCTAATCCTATGGGTGAAGATTTTAATTATTCTGAAGCTTTCAAAAGCCTTGATTTGGCTGCACTCAAAAAAGATCTTTACGATTTAATGACCGACTCCCAAGATTGGTGGCCAGCAGATTACGGTCATTACGGCCCTTTCTTTATACGAATGGCATGGCACAGTGCAGGAACGTACCGTATTGCAGACGGTCGTGGAGGTGCTGGTTTTGGTACACAAAGGTTTGCACCACTTAATAGTTGGCCTGATAATGTGAATCTTGATAAGGCTCGTTTGTTGTTATGGCCAATTAAGCAAAAGTATGGTAATAAAATTTCGTGGGCTGATTTGATGATACTTACCGGAAATTGTGCATTAGAATCAATGGGATTTAAAACTTTTGGATTTGCAGGAGGTCGTACCGATGTTTGGGAGCCTGCAGAAGATATTTATTGGGGATCCGAAGGAAAATGGTTAGACGATAATCGTTATTCAGGAGATCGTGAATTGGAAAATCCGTTGGCGGCTGTTCAAATGGGTTTGATTTACGTAAACCCAGAAGGGCCAAATGGGAATCCTGATCCGCTTGCCTCTGCGCGTGATATCAGAGAAACTTTTGGTCGTATGGCGATGAATGATGAAGAAACTGTTGCTTTGATTGCGGGAGGGCATACTTTTGGTAAAACTCACGGTGCTGCCGACCCTAATGAATATGTTGGCGCTGAACCAGCAGCAGCAGGTATAGAAGAGCAAGGTTTGGGTTGGAAAAATACTTTTGGAACAGGTAACGGTGAATATACTATTAGTAGTGGACTTGAAGGTGCTTGGACAACTACACCTGCTAAATGGAGTAATAATTATTTTTGGAATCTTTTTGGTTATGATTGGGAATTGACCAAAAGTCCTGCTGGAGCACATCAATGGAAACCCAAACATGGAATGGGAGCAGATTCTGTTCCAGATGCACATAATCCTTCTAAACGTCATGCGCCAACTATGCTTACTTCGGATCTCGCTTTGAAGGTAGATCCTATTTATGAGCCAATAGCTAGAAAGTTTCATGAAAATCCAGATGCTTTTGCTGATGCTTTTGCTCGTGCTTGGTTTAAATTGACACATCGTGATATGGGACCAATTGTTCGCTATCTTGGTTCAGAAGTGCCAAAAGAAGAATTGATTTGGCAAGATCCAATTCCGAAGCCTGATTATACATTGATTGATGATCAAGATATTACCATTTTAAAAAATAAAATTGCAGCTTCTGGACTGTCAATATCACAATTAGTTTCGACTGCTTGGGCATCGGCATCTACTTTTAGAGGTTCAGATAAACGTGGTGGAGCCAATGGTGCTCGTATTCGTTTAGCTCCTCAAAAAGATTGGGCTGTTAATAATCCAACTCAATTAGCTTCTGTTTTAAGCGTTCTTGAAGGAATTCAAGCTGAATTTAATCAAGGAGGAAAACAAGTTTCGCTTGCTGATTTAATTGTTTTGGCTGGAAATGTAGGTATTGAAATAGCAGCTGACAAAGCTGGACATAAAGTGAATGTTCCTTTTGCTCCAGGCAGAGGAGATGCGTCAGCAGAGCAAACAGATGTTGATTCTTTTGCAGTACTTGAACCTGAAGCAGATGGATTTAGAAATTATATGAAGACTCAATATACGATTTCAGCTGAAGAAATGTTAATTGATAAAGCGCAACTATTAACTCTGACAGCACCTGAATTGACTGTTCTTGTTGGTGGTTTACGTGTTTTGAATATAAATGCTGACCAGTCTAAAAATGGTATCTTTACAGCAACACCAGAGGTACTAACAAATGATTTCTTTGTGAATTTACTTGATTTTGGTACTACTTGGAAGGCTTCTGCTTATTCAAATGAGGTATTTGAAGGAACAGATAGGAAAACAGGAGAATTGAAATGGACTGGAACTCGTGTAGATCTTATTTTTGGTTCGAATTCTGAATTACGTGCGCTTGCCGAAGTGTACGGTAGTTATGATGCAAAAAATAAATTCATTGAAGATTTCGTTGCTGCATGGACAAAAGTTATGAATTTGGATCGATTCGATTTGGTTTAATTCAGATAAATTGAGAGTAAACAAAAGGTGGTCACAACGACCACCTTTTATTTTTTAATTTTAAACGGGTATTTTTTCAATTAAAATTTCATTTTCTGCTGTATCAAAATAGGTACAGGTCATTTCGATTATGTCAACACGCCATTTTGCAATTCCACATTGCCCAGAATGATTACAAAAGGTTAGATAATCAGTTTGTCCCTCTTGATGCATTACTAAAAATTCTATAAATCGTTCTTTATTGGCGGTGGGAGCAATTTCTATAGTATTGTATTTTTCATCAGAAGTAACACTATAATTATTAACCCCATAATATTGTACGTGCCCATCATTTACAAAAGTATCATATCCTTTTACTCCTAAAATGACTAAGTTTTGGATATAGTTTGGGAAATCTGCTCCAGACTTAACTTTAGAATGCACTTCTTTTATTTGCTCAATTGTAAACATAGAATTGTTTTTTAAAATTAATTATAAAGATATAAAATCAGTTGTTTTTGGGAAACTGCTTAAAGCATTAATTACTATTTGTGGAGTTGGAGTAGCTAATTTTCTAAGTTTCGTATCCATCCAAGCACCATCCACGATAATTATGGCGCATAAAACCTCTTCTCTGTAAAATTCATGTACAATTGACCAACGAGAAGCGTCAGATTTCATTTTTGCCATTTTTGTTTGCATGATGATTATGTCAGAAAGTTTTATTTCTTTTCTGAAAACGCATTCTTCTCTGAATAAGACTGGTCCAATGTGCTCTTTTTGCATTACGAGTAATGTTAATCCTAATTCTTCTAGAATTTCAATTCGATGCTGTGCTCCAAAATCATAATAAGCACTATGGCGTAAGTGAAAATTAGGGTCTAAATCGGACCATCTAAAAGATAATTGTTTACTAAATGTTGTCATTTGTCTGAATAGATTTTATGCTAAGATACCAATCTATCTTATAAATTGGATAAAAGTAGTCTTTTAAATAAAAGTTAGAATATGTGTTATAAAAGTAGTTTTTTGTTGTTTTTATGTTTTTTTTTAGAAGAAAACTAAAGGACTTAAAAAAAAATAAAGTACTTTTATACTACATAAAAAGTGTTAAATTGTTTATATTACTAGTAAAATCATCACCTACAATGAGTTACTAGTTGCTTTGGTTTGTTTAAAGTTTTGTGATTTTCTAAGTAAATAAAAAAAAGTTAATGTTTACTTTAAAAAATAAAACTACTCTATTTAATTAGATTAAACTTTAAGAAAAGCCCCTATATTTTTTTAAAGTAAAATCTGAGTTAAATTATATGTGCCAAATGCGCTTAATTTTCTAGAAACGTTATTTTTAATTTCTAGAAATCTAATTTCTTAATTCATTATCGATTTAAGAAATTTTTATTACATACTAATTTGAATTCAGATTTCTTATAGTCATTGTTTGATAGTTTATTTCAATAAAAGTCATTGTATGTTTTTCCTTGATAACTAACATTCAATGAACAAAAAAGTTTTTCATTTAAAAAGTATATTTTATGCGACAATATTACCTGGCCTTTTTTATAGGATTTAAAACGACAAGTAAAAAAGCTTTTTTTTGGTTCTTTTTTTTATTTTTTGGTACTTTTTTTAGTTTAAAAGCACAAAACTGTGTTGTCAATGCAGGGATTCTTAATGAAACAATTTGTGCAAATGATCCCATGTTGCTTCAAGGAAATATTCCTTCTCCAATTATTGGACCAGCATTGTGGAAACAAATTAGCGGACCATCTGTTACTATTACATCTCCAAATTCTCCAACAACTACAGTTACAGGATACACAGGAGGAAATACTTATGTTTTTAGATATTCAGCTACGTGTGGAGATGGAGTTTCAACTTATCAAGATAAAACGGTTGTGGTAATGCCTATTACTATAGCAAATGCAGGTGCTGATATAGCTTCTTGTCCTAATTCTTCAGGTTCGATTTCAGTTAGTGGAAATGCTCCTCAAAATTCTGGTGAAACAGGACATTGGGAAATTACAGGTAATAATGATGCAGGAATAGTAATTAATTTTCCAAATTCAGCTACAACTACTTTAACATTACCAACAACTAGTTGTGGCGTAACGACATTAACTTGGGTTATCGAAGGAACAGAATATGCACCAGGTCAAAAATGTACTTCATCTGATTCGATAACAGTAACAAACTATGGAGGAGTAACTCCTGTCAGTGCAGGAGCAGACATTACTTTGGGCAATTGTTATACTACTACACAAAATGTAGATTTAAATGGTTCGTTTGGTGGCTGTGGATTAAATGGTCAAAATGGAACCTGGACTTTTGTGAGTGGTCCTAGTACACCAACGATTGCTAATCCAAATTCTAATGATACGAATATTTCCAATTTACAAGAAGGGACTTATGTCTTTAGATGGACTGTAGTAGGACCTTGTGCCTCTGGATCAGATGAGGTAAGTATTACTGTTCCAGCAGCTACTCAGGATGTTACTAATTTAGGAGGAGGGACAGAATATACTTATTTATGTGATAATACAGTTACTCAAGCTACATTAGTAGGGCAGTCTCCATCTTATGCAAACGAAACCGTATTGTGGACACAAACGGGAGGTGGAGCATGTACAATACAATCACCAACAAGTCCAACTACTTTAATTACTGGTATTTCTGATGCTGGCGATCCTTATACTTTTCGTTATACTTTAACTAATAGCCTTACTGGATGTACCTCTTATAAAGATTATGTTATTGAGTATAAAGCTTCAGATAGGACAATCTCTGCAGGAGATAATATTTTTGGAGAATGTGATCAAACAGATTTTTCAATTCCGCTTACTGTAACAGGATCAGGGGTTAATAAATATAGAATTTTGAGTGGTCCTGCTACTTCACCTTTAGCGCCTTTTCCAACATCACCTAAAAATGTTGGAAATCAGTTGAATATAAGTTTAACGGAATCTGGGAATTATATTTTACAGTTTGTAAGATCTGAGACAGGAGAATTACCTATAGGTTGTGATTATGGATTTGATAATTTGGCAATTGTGGTTTCTGCAAATGCGATTCCTTCGAATGCTGGATCTGATGTTGTATTGGCCTGTGGTGTTACAGAAGCACCATTAGCGGGGGTAGGTATTTCAGGTGCTGGGAATCATTATTGGACACAAGTAAGCGGTCCTAATACAGCAACAATAGTTGATAAATTAGAGCAAAATACTACTGCAACTGGTCTTATTGCTGGGACTTATGAGTTTCAATATATAACAAAAGGAGGAGGAACAAGATGTCCTTTATCTATTGACAATGTAACTGTGTATGTTTCTGATTCAACGCTTTCGGCGGTTGATGCTGGAGATAATGCTGTTATATGTACGAATTCGGAACTCACTTTAAATGGAAGTATTCCTGCAGCTGGTGAATTTGGGATTTGGACCCAGGATTCAGGTCCTGATACTATTACATTTTCAGATTCAGGAGATCCGAAAGCTGTTGCAACTGGATTTACAACAAATGGAGTGGCTAATGTATTACGATGGACAATAGGATATACGAATCCTGGACCAACAGGTTGTAGTGATCCTGTTTCGGATACTATGACTGTAAATACGGTTGCGGGATTAGCAACCACTATTGCACAAGCAGGACCTGATACTTGTTATCCGGGTGCTACCACAACAATTGTATTGGCAGGAAACGATGCTGGTATTGGCGAACAAGGAACATGGACAGTAACACCTACAACAGGCGTTAGTTTTGTCGATATTCATGATTCTAAAACGATAGTTACAATTCCATCTAATGGGACTTATACTTTTACTTGGTCAATTGAACCAACGATAGGCACTTGTCAAGGTTCTTCGGATAATGTTGTTGTAACAGTTGCCGATGATGTGACAACTGCAGTTGCAGGGCCTGATCAAAGTCTTTGTGGAGCTACAGTAACAATGGATGCTACTTTACCTAGTGGAGCAACTGGTTTGTGGACAAAAGTTTCGGGACTAGATAATTTTACAATAAGTGATGCAACTGATCCTAAAGCTGTATTTACATTCCAAAATACAGGACCATATGTTTTTCGTTGGACGATAAAAGCGGGTAATTGTTCTACAGGTTCAGATGATGTAAAAATTACAATAGGAATTCCTCCAACAACTGCTAATGCAGGACCAGATCAAACGATTTGTAATAATAACACAACTACTTTAGCAGGAAATGCTTATGATACTTTTTTTGAATTAGGGGCCTGGACACTTTTAGCCGGTGCACCTAATACACCTGATCTTGCTGATGCAACCAGTCCTACAACAACTGTTAGTAATCTTGTTCAAGGAACTTATACCTTTAGATGGACAGTAGGTAGTAAAGGAAATTTTTTATGTCCTGTGACATTTGATGATGTAGTGATAGAGGTGGCGCCATTAGCCAATGCTGGTTCTGATCAAACGTATTGCGATGTGACTACCGTACAGTTAGTAGGAACTCAAGATTCAAAAGGAACTTGGACACAAACTGGAGGAAATACTGCAGGGGTTGTAATTACACAAACACCATCTGATAGTTTTGTTGCTAATGTAACTGTAGTTCCAGGAAATGCTTATCAATTTACATATACTACTACTAGTTATAATTTTGCTTCTGGTGCAAGTTGTCCAGGAAGTTCAGATAGTGTAAATATAATTGTAAATAGTGGTGCAAGCGTACCACCAAATGCTGGTCCAGATCAAACAATATGTATTCAAGATGTTGGAGGCACAATTACTTTAAATGGTAATACTCCACCTGCGGATGTAAGTGTTGCCCAATGGGAATGGGTATTACAACCTTCAGGAAGTGTAGCTTCTATTACTAATGTAAATAGTCCGACTTCGCAAGTAACTAACTTAACAGTTCCAGGTTTGTATATTTTACAATGGAAATTTGAAAGTGATAGTTGTGCGGATTTGTCGGATATTGTACGTATTACAGTATTCCAAGCGCCAAGTCAAGCAAATGCAGGTCCAGATGATACAGTTGCCTGTCAGCAAACTTATACTACAAATGCAGTAGCACCAACAGCAGGAATAGGAAGATGGTCTTTCCAATCTCAACCTTCTGGAGCAAATGCTACTATTGACAGTCCAAATAATCCAAAAACAACTTTATCCAATGTTACCGTATTAGGAACTTATATTTTGAATTGGACAGTTACTAATGGACCGTTTACAAGCCCTTCTTTATGTGCTCCATCTGTAGATCAAGTTTCTATTACTTTCAATGATGTACCACCTAGTGTTGCAAATGCAGGGCCTGATCAAAACTTATGTTCTGTAACACAGACTAATTTGGCAGCTACTGCAGTTACCAATGGTAAAGGAACTTGGACACAAACATCAGGAGCAGCAGCAAATATTGCATCGCCTAATGATCCAGCTTCACTAGTTTTTGGATTAACAACTGGTGTATATGAATTTACTTGGACGGCAACGACTTTAAATGAAGATGGTTGCTTTTCTGAAGATACGGTGCAGATTGAAATTTATGCACAACCCATAAATGTAAATGCAGGTCCAGATCAAACATTGCCAGAATTCTCTCCAGTTGTAATGGCTGCCACTGCACCTACAGTTGGACAAGGAGAATGGGTTAAAGTTTCAGGACCACCTTCAACAGTAGTATTTGTAGATCCAAATTCACCAACAACGAATGTTTCAGGATTGTCTGTTGGTACTACTGTTTTAGAATGGAGGGTGACTAATGGTCCTTGTGCAGTTGCAACAGACCAAGTAAGCATAACAATATTAGCGCAAACAGATTTAGAACTTACCAAATTAGTTACACCAACATCTGCAAAAGTAGGTGATGAAGTAACTTTTACAATAAATGTGTATAATAACAATGCTATTGGAGGTACCACTGATGCTACTGGAGTTGCGGTAAGAGATGTTATACCAGACGGATATACTTTAGTGCCAGGTTCTGTTAATAATGGGGGAATTTATAATGCAGGAACTTTTTCTATAGTTTGGGCTAATTTAAGTATTCCTTTAGGAGCGACCACTCAACTGAATTTTAGAGCCAAAGTAAATGCTACAGGAAATTATGTGAATACCGCACAAGTTATTGCTTGTAATGAATTTGATATTGATAGTACACCTAATAATAATATAGCTACTGAAGATGATCAATCATCGGTCTCAGTAACAATTGTACCAACTTCGGTAGATTTATCATTAACTAAAACAGTTGTAAATGATAATCTTACTCCTTTAGTAAATACTCCAATAGCCTTTGAAGTTAGAATTAAAAACTCAAGTTTAGACAATGCGACAGGAGTTCAAGTTAGAGATTTACTTCCATCAGGATATAGCTATCAACTTTATAATTCTACAAAAGGAACTTATGATCCAATTACAGGTATATGGAATGTTGGTGCAGTTGAAGCGGGTGTAGAAGAGGTTTTAACACTTACAGTAAATGTTAATACAACAGGTGATTATCTTAATATCGCCGAAGTTACGGCTTGCGATCAACCGGATATTGATTCAACACCAAACAATGGAGTTCCAACAGAAGATGATTATGCCAGTGTATTGACAACTCCGGTTCCATTGGAAGCTGATTTATCATTGACAAAAACAGTAGATCAAGGTAACTTGAATCGCTTAGTTGGTTCTCAGGTTATTTTTAAAGTGGTAGTTAGTAATGCTGGAAGTCAAACAGCATCAGGAGTTACTGTCACTGATTTATTACCAAATGGGTTTACTTTTGTTTCTTCAAGTGTAACTTCAGGGGCCTATGATGAAATTTCAGGAATTTGGACAGTTGGGGCTTTAGCCAAAGACGCAGCCGAAACTTTATTAGTTACCGCTACTGTTAATGCTGCTGGAGATTATAAAAATAATGCAGAAGTAACTGCAAGTAGCTTACCTGATCCAGACTCAACTCCAAATAATGGTGAAAATGCTGAGGATGATTTCGCTACAATAACAATTATTCCTGTCCCTGCAGTAGCAGATTTATCTTTGACAAAAATAATTGTGGGTGGTAATACCAGTCCTTTGGTTGGTACTTCTGTTTCATTTCAAATTGTAGCGACTAATAATGGTCCCGAAAATGTAACTGGAGTTCAAGTTACAGATTTGCTTCCTTCTGGATATACTTATGTAATTTCAACACCTTCAGCTGGAACTTATGATCCAAATACTGGTGTGTGGAGTATTGGAGCAATGGTTAATGGAGCATCAGAAACTTTAACAGTAAATGCAACGGTAAATTCGACAGGTGATTATACCAACATCGCTGAAATCAGCACTAGTAGTTTGCCAGATTTAGATTCAACACCTAACAATGGTATAGATACAGAGGATGATTATGCAAGTGTAATTGTTACTCCAATCAAACAAGAAGCTGATTTATCATTAACAAAAACTATTGTTGGTGGAAATACAAATCGTTTAGTTGATTCTCAAGTTACCTTTAATGTAGTGATTAATAATTCAGGACCTCAAACAGTTTCTGGAGTAACAGTAACCGATTTGTTGCCAAACGGATTTACTTTTGTTTCTTCTAGTGTTACCACTGGAGCCTATAATAATGTATCGGGCTTATGGACAGTAGGAAGCTTAGCAAATGGTGCTTCTGAAACATTAATTGTTACAGCTACGGTAAATGGAACAGGAAATTATACCAATATCGCCGAAATTACTACAAGTAGTTTATCAGATCCTGATTCAACACCAAATAATGCAGTTACTACAGAAGATGATTATGGAAGTATTACTGTTGTTCCAGTTACAGCAGTTGCAGATTTATCCTTGACAAAAACTATTTTTGGAGGAAATTCGAGTCCAGCTGTTGGTGCTCCAATTTCATTCCAAATTATAACAACTAATGATGGACCACAAGATGCTACTGGTGTTCAAGTCACAGATTTACTTCCAACGGGTTATACCTATGTAGGGTCTATAGCATCTGTAGGAACATATAATCCTACTACAGGAATTTGGAATATTGGAACTTTAAATAATGGGGGGGCAGGGACACTGACCGTAAACGCTACCGTAAATGCTACTGGTGAATATACGAATATCGCCGAAGTATCGGCAAGTAGTATAGCCGATTTAGATTCTACTCCAAACAATGGTATAGATACAGAAGATGATTATGCAAGTGTGATCGTTACTCCTATAAAACAAGAGGCTGATTTGTCATTAACTAAAACGATTGTTGGTGGCAATACAAATCGTTTAATTGGTGATGCAATTACTTTCAATGTAGTAGTAAATAATTTAGGGCCACAAGCAACTTCGGGAGTAACTGTAACTGATTTATTGCCTTCTGGATTTACTTACACTTCTTCGAACGTTACAGCAGGATCTTATGATAATGTTTCAGGATTATGGACGATTGGTAGTATAGCAAATGGTGGGTCAGCAACTTTAATTGTTAATGCAACCGTAAATGCAACTGGAGATTATACTAATATTGCAGAAGTTACTACTAGTAGTTTGACAGATCCAGATTCGACACCAGGAAATGGAATTACAACAGAAGATGATTATGGAACAGTAACTGTTGTTCCTGTGACCGCAGTAGCAGACTTATCATTGACCAAAACAATTGTTGGAGGAAATGCAAGTCCATTGGTTGGTGCGGCAATTTCTTTCCAAGTTGTAGCTACAAATGCTGGACCTCAAAATGCGACAGGAGTTAGAGTAAGAGATTTACTTCCTTCAGGATATACTTATGTAGTTTCAACTGCTACCTCAGGAACTTATAATCCTACAACAGGAGTTTGGAATATTGGATCTTTAAATAATGGTGTGTCAGAAACTTTGACAGTAAATGCAACCGTTAAAGCGACAGGAAACTATATTAATGTTGCTGAAGTAACCGCTAGTAGTCTTCCGGACTTGGATTCTACACCAAACAATGGTATTGATACAGAAGATGATTATGCTAGTGTAATTGTTACTCCAATTAAACAAGAAGCTGATTTGTCATTAACCAAAACAATTGTTGGCGGTAATACAAATCGTTTAATAGGATCCGAAGTTACTTTTAACGTTGTTGTGAATAATGCTGGACCTCAAGCTGCATCGGGAGTAACAGTAAATGATTTATTACCAAATGGATTTACATTTGTTTCATCAAGCATTACAACAGGAAGCTATAATGAAACTACAGGAATTTGGGCTATTGGAACATTAGCTAATGGTGCATCAGAAACTTTAATCGTAACAGCTACTGTAACAGCTACAGGAAATCATACTAACGAAGCCGAAATTTCAGCGAGTAGTATTGCCGATCCAGATTCAACTCCTAATAATGGAGTAGTTACAGAAGATGATTACGGTGCTATAACAGTTGTTCCTGTTACAGCAGTTGCTGATTTATCATTAACCAAAACAATCGTAGGTGGCAATGCAAGTCCATTAGTTGGAACTCCAATTTCGTTCCAAATCATCACAACCAATGATGGACCTCAAAATGTTACTGGTGTTCAAGTTAAAGATTTGTTGCCATCAGGTTATACTTATGTAGGTTCAATACCTTCTGCAGGAACATATAATGCAGCTACAGGAATTTGGAATATTAATGCTTTGGCCAATGGTGCATCAGCAACTTTAACAGTAAATGCTACAGTAAACACAACTGGCGATTATAATAATATTGCTGAAATTACCGCTAGTAGTTTACCAGATTTGGATAGTGCTGTAAATAACGGAATTACTACAGAAGATGATTATGCAAGCGTAATTGTTACTCCCGTTAAACAAGAAGCTGATTTATCATTAACAAAAACAATTGTAGGTGGAAATACCAATCGTTTGATAGGTTCTCAAGTAACTTTTAATGTTGTAGTAAACAATGTGGGTAGTCAAGATACCTCTGGGGTTACTATAACAGATTTATTGCCAGATGGATTTACGTTTGTTTCTTCAAATGTAACTGCAGGTGCCTACAATAGTACTACGGGATTATGGACTATTGGGAATTTAGCTAATGGAGCATCAGAAACTTTGATTGTAAATGCTACTGTAAATGCATCAGGAGATTATACTAATATTGCAGAAGTTACTACGAGTACTGTTGCAGATCCAGATTCTACTCCAGGAAATGGAGATACGACTGAGGATGACTATGCAAGTATAACAATTGTACCTGTTACTGCAGTAGCTGATTTATCATTAAATAAATCAATAATAGGTGGAAATAATAGACCGCTTGTTGGGGCTCCAATTTCGTTTCAAATAGCTGTTACAAATAGTGGTCCTCAAGGGGCTACTGGTGTTCAAATTACCGATTTACTTCCAACAGGATATACTTATGTTGGTTCAGCTCCTTCTTTGGGAACTTATAACCCAACAACAGGAGTATGGAATATAGGAGCTTTAGCTAATGGAGCATCAGTAACCTTAACGGTTAATGCCACTGTAAATGCTACTGGAGTTTATACTAATATTGCTGAGATAACGGCAAGTGATTTAGCCGATTTAGATAGTACGCCAAATAATGGTGTTATCACAGAAGATGATTATGCAGCAGTAATTGTTCTTCCAATTAAACAAGAGGCTGATTTAGCATTAACTAAAACTATCGATGGCGGAAATACCAATCGTCTAATTGGTTCACAAGTTGCTTTTAGTGTTGTGGTGACCAATTCAGGTCCTCAAAATGCTTCATTAGTATCTGTTACAGATTTATTGCCAAGCGGATTTACTTTTGTTTCCTCAAGCATTACAACTGGTACTTATAATTCAACTACTGGTGTTTGGAATATTGGAACATTAGTTAATGGAGCATCAGAAACGTTAACAGTGACAGCCACGGTAAATGCTACAGGAAATCACACCAACAAAGTTGAAGTGACAGCCAGTGGTATTGCAGATCCTGATTCAACACCAAATAACGGAAATACTACAGAGGATGATTATAGTGCTATCACAGTTGTTCCAGTTACTTCTGTAGCTGATTTGTCATTGACAAAAACAATCATAGGAGGTAATGCAAGTCCATTAGTTGGAACACCTATTTCATTTCAAATTATTGCAACCAACGATGGACCTCAAAATGCCACAGGAGTACAAGTTAAAGACTTCCTTCCTTCGGGTTATACTTATGTAATTTCAACTGTTACAGCTGGTACTTATAATCCAGCAACAGGAATTTGGAATATTAACAATTTAGAAATGGGAGTTTCTGAAACTTTGGTTGTAAATGCTACTGTGAATGCAACAGGAACTTATACGAATATTGCCGAAGTGTCAGCTAGTAATTTACCAGATTTAGATTCTACACCAAATAATGGAGTTGAAACAGAAGATGATTATGCAAGTGTTATAGTTACTCCAGTTCAATTAGATGCTGATTTGTCTTTAAGTAAAACTATTGTTGGAGGGAATGCAAATCGCTTAATTGGTTCTCAAGTAACTTTTAATATAGCTGTAAATAATGCGGGTAGCCAACCTACTTCAGGAGTTACAATAAGAGACTTACTACCAGGTGGATTTACATTTGTTTCTTCAAGTGTTACGACTGGAGCTTATAATCAGACAACAGGAATTTGGAATATTGGAGCATTAACCAATGGTGCAACAGAGACTTTGATTGTTACTGCTACGGTAAATGCTTCAGGTGATTATGTGAATGAAGCTGAAGTTATGACTAGCGCTATTGCTGATCCAGATTCTATGCCAGGAAATGGAGTTACAACAGAGGATGATTATGCAAGAATTGAAGTTATACCTGTAACTGCTATAGCTGACTTATCATTGACAAAAGCTATTATTGGAGGTAATGCAAGTCCACTTGTGGGAGCATCGATTTCTTTCCAAGTTATTGCAACAAATAATGGGCCTCAAAATGCTACAGGTGTTCAGGTTACCGATTTACTTCCAACAGGATATACCTATGTTGGTTCAGCTCCTTCAACAGGCACTTATAATGCCACAACAGGGGTTTGGAATATAGGGGCTTTAGCAAGTGGTGTTTCTACAACTTTAACGGTAAATGCTACTGTAAATGCTACAGGAGTTTATACAAATATTGCAGAAGTAACCGCAAGTAGTTTACCTGATTTAGACTCAACTCCAAATAATGGAGACACGACAGAAGATGATTATGCCAGTGTAATTGTTACTCCTGTTAAGCAAGAAGCCGATTTATCATTAAGCAAAACGATTGCTGATGGAAACATAAATCGTTTAGTAGGATCTGAAGTGACTTTTAATGTAGTAATCAATAATGCAGGTCCTCGAACCGCTACTGGAGTTGCAGTAACTGATTTATTACCAAACGGATTTACTTTTGTTTCTGCTAATGCTACGACAGGAACTTATAATTCTACTACTGGATTATGGAGTGTAGGAGCCTTGGTTACTGGTGCATCTGAGACTTTGATTGTTAAGGGGACTGTAAATGCTTCTGGAAATCATACGAATAAAGCAGAAGTAACAGCTAGTAGTATTTCAGATCCAGATTCAACACCAAATAACGGAGTAGTTACCGAGGATGATTATGCTAGTGTGACAATTATTCCAGTTACGGCTGTGGCCGATTTATCATTAACAAAAACTATTGTTAGTGGTAATCCAAATCCGCTAGTTGGTTCTTCAATTTCATTTCAAGTTGTAGCAACCAACAGTGGGCCTCAAACAGCAACTGCTATTCAAGTCAAAGATTTACTCCCTTCAGGTTATACTTATGTAATTTCTACTACTACTTCAGGAACTTATAATCCTGTAACAGGAGTATGGAATATAGCATCTTTGCCAAATGGTATTTCAGAAACTTTAACGGTAAACGCAACTGTAAATGCGACAGGAGTTTATACTAATATTGCTGAAGTAATAGCTAGTAGTTTACCTGATTTAGATTCTACCCCAGATAATGGAATAGAAACTGAAGACGATTATGCTAGTGTGATTGTTACTCCAATCAAACAAGAAGCCGATTTGTCATTGACTAAAATTATTGTAGGAGGAGATTTGAATCGCTTAGTAGGTTCGCAAGTTACCTTTAATGTGGTTGTGAATAATGCAGGAGGTCAAGATGCTACAGGGGTTGCAGTAACTGATTTACTACCGAGTGGATTTACTTATGTATCTTCGAATGTAACGGCTGGATCTTATAATGCAACAACTGGAGTTTGGAATGTTGGAGCTCTTGCTAATGGTGTTTCAGAAACTTTGATAGTAAATGCAACTGTGAATTCAACAGGAAATCACACAAACAAAGCTGAAGTGACTTCTAGTAGTTTGGCAGACCCAGATTCTACTCCAAATAATGGAATTGAAACTGAAGATGATTATGCAAGTGTAACTATTGTTCCAATTACTTCTGTAGCCGATTTATCATTGACGAAAACAATAGTAGGGGGTAATGCAAGTCCACTAGTTGGTTCTTCGATATCTTTCCAAATTGTAGTTTCTAATGCAGGACCTCAAAATGCAACAGGTGTTCAAGTTAAAGATTTACTTCCTACAGGTTATACATATGTAATTTCAACTCCTTCTTCAGGAACTTATAATCCTACAACAGGAGTATGGAATATTAGTAACTTATCAAATAATTCAGCCGAAACGTTAACAATAAATGCTACAGTGAATGCAACTGGTATTTATACAAATATTGCTGAAGTTATTGCAAGTAGTTTACCTGATACGGATAGTACTCCAAATAATGGAGTGGTTACAGAGGATGATTATGCTAGTGTAATTGTGACCCCAATTAAACAAGAAGCTGATTTATCATTAACTAAAACAATAGTTGGAGGTAATGTTAATCGTTTGATAGGTTCTCAGGTTACTTTTAATGTAGTTGTTAATAATGCAGGACCTCAAACGGCTCAAGCGGTTGCAGTAACAGATTTATTACCAAATGGATTTACTTTTGAATCTTCAAGTGTTACAACAGGATCTTATGATGCAACTACTGGTTTATGGACTATTGGTACATTAATTAATGGAGCATCAGAAACTTTGACAGTAAATGTAACAGTAAATGCGACAGGTAATTATAATAATATTGCAGAGATAACTGCAAGTAGTATTTCAGATCCAGATTCAACACCAAATAATGGAGTAGTAACTGAAGATGATTATGGTAACTTAACTATTGTTCCAGTTACAGCAGTTGCTGATTTATCATTGACAAAAGCTATAGTTGGAGGTAATGCAAGTCCACTTGTAGGTTCGACTATTTCATTCAGAATTGTTGCAACTAATGATGGTCCTCAAACAGCATCTGGAGTTGAAATTAAAGATTTGTTGCCATCTGGTTTTACTTACGTAAATTCGACTGCTACAGCAGGAACTTATAATGAAACCACAGGAATTTGGGCTATTGCTAGTTTGGTTAATGGTGTTTCTGAAACATTGACAGTAAACGCTACAGTAAATGCTACAGGAGATTATATCAATGTAGCAGAAATTTCAGCTAGTAGTTTACCAGATTTAGATTCAACTCCAAACAATGGAATTGCTACTGAAGATGATTATGCAAGTGTAGTTGTAACTCCAGTTACATTAGAGGCTGATTTATCATTGACTAAAACAATTGTTGGAGGTAATACGAATCGTTTGATAGGTTCACAAATTACTTTTAATGTGGTAGTCAATAATGCAGGAAGTCAACCTACTTCAGGTGTACTAGTTAGAGATTTATTACCAAGCGGATTTACTTTTGTTTCTTCAAGTGTAACTACAGGCGTATATAATGAAACTACTGGAGTTTGGAATATTGGTAATTTAGCTAATGGAGCATCAGAAACTTTAATCGTAAATGCTACTGTAAATGCTACAGGGATTTATACAAACAATGCTGAGGTAACTGCAAGTGCTATTGCTGATCCAGATTCAACACCAAATAACGGAATTACAACTGAGGATGATTATGCTACTATAACAATAGTTCCAGTTACAGCTGTAGCTGATTTATCAGTAACTAAAACCATAGTAGGAGGAAATGCAAGTCCACTAGTTGGTTCATCTATTTCATTTGAAGTAGTTGTTTCTAATAGTGGTCCACAAAATGCCACAAATGTTGAAGTTAAAGACTTATTACCTTCGGGTTATACCTATGTAATTTCTACTACAACGGCAGGTACGTATGTTCCAACTACAGGAATTTGGACTATCAACATTTTAGCAAATGGTATTTCAGAAACCTTAACAATAAATGCAGTAGTAAATGATACAGGAATTTACAATAATATTGCTGAGGTTACAGCAAGTAGTTTACCAGATTTAGATTCAACTCCAAATAATGGAATTACTACAGAAGATGATTACGCTAGTGTTATTGTTACTCCAATCAAACAAGAAGCTGATTTAGCATTGACTAAAACTATTTTAGGAGGAAATCCTAATCGTTTAATAGGTTCTCAAGTTACTTTTAATGTAGTAGTTAATAATGCTGGTCCACAAACAGCTAATGGAGTAACCGTGACAGATTTATTACCAAACGGATTTAGTTTTATTTCTTCTAATGTAACTGCAGGATCTTATAATGAAATTACAGGAGTTTGGAGTATTAATGCTTTGGCTAATGGTGCATCAGAAACATTAATTATAAATGCTATTGTAAACGCTAATGGTAATCATACTAATAGTGCTGAAGTAACAGCGAGCAGTATTGCTGATTCAGATTCTACACCAAATAATGGAATTACTACAGAAGATGATTATGCTAGTGTAACGGTTATACCAGTTACATCGGTTGCTGATTTATCATTAACCAAAACAATTGTAAATGGTAATGCTACCCCATTGGTGGGAGACGCAATTTCTTTTCAAGTGGTTGCAACCAACGATGGTCCTCAAACAGCAACAGGTATTCAAGTTAAAGATTTATTACCATCGGGTTATACTTATGTGATTTCAACTACTACATCAGGAACTTATAACCCAACTACTGGAGTATGGAATATTACTAGTTTAGCAAGTGGTGTGTCAGAAACTTTGACTGTAAATGCAACAGTGAATGCAACGGGAATCTATACAAACATTGCTGAAATTACTGCTAGTAGTTTACCTGATTTGGATTCAACTCCAAATAACGGAATTACTACTGAAGATGATTATGCAAGTGTGGTTGTTACACCAATCAAACAACAAGCCGATTTATCATTGACTAAAATTATTGTAGGAGGAAACCCAAATCGTTTAGTAGGTTCACAAGTTACTTTTAATATAGTAGTAAATAATGCAGGGGCACAAGATGCTACTGGTGTTCAAGTAACTGATTTGTTACCAAGTGGATTTACTTATGTTTCTTCAAATGTAACAGCAGGATCTTATAACACAACTTCGGGAGTTTGGAATATTGGAACATTAGCTAACGGAGCATCAGAAACTTTGATAGTAAATGCTACAGTAAATGCTAGTGGTAATCATACAAACGTTGCGGAAGTAACCGCTAGTAATTTATCTGATCCAGATTCTGCACCAAATAATGGAGTAGTAACTGAAGATGATTATGCTAGCATTATGGTTGTTCCAGTTACTTCAGTAGCTGACTTAGCATTAACCAAAACTATTGTTGGAGGTAATGCAAGTCCACTTGTTGGAACACCAATTTCTTTCCAAATTATTGTTACAAATAGTGGTCCTCAAACAACAACAGGAATTCAAATTACAGATTTATTGCCGTCTGGATTTACGTATGTAATTTCTACAGCTACAAGAGGAATTTATAATCCAGTTACAGGTATTTGGGATATTTCGAGCTTGGCTAGTGGCACAGCAGAAACTTTAACAGTAAATGCTACAGTAAACTCAACAGGGGATTACATTAATGTTGCAGAAATTACAGCTAGTAGTTTACCGGATTTAGATTCCACTCCAAATAACGGAGTTATAACAGAAGATGATTATGCGAGTGTAGTGGTTACACCAACCATTCCTCAAGCTAATTTATCATTAACAAAAACCGCAGTGAGAAATAATACAAATCCATTGGTTGGAGGTTCCATTTCTTTTGAAATTGTTATCACTAATAATGGACCTCAAGATGCAACTGGGGTTCAAGTTAAAGACCTGCTTCCTTCTGGTTTCAGTTATGTAATTTCAACTACTTCATTAGGAATGTACAATGTTGCAACTGGAATTTGGAATATTGGTAATTTACCAAACGGTATTTCCGAAACTTTAACAGTAAACGCTACCGTAAATGCTACAGGAGATTATACTAATATAGCAGAAATTATAGCAAGTTCATTACCTGATCCTAATTCTACTCCAAATAACGGAGACATTTCAGAAGATGATTATGCAGAAGTTATTGTAACCCCAGTAGTTCCAACAGCAGATTTATCACTGACCAAAACTGTAAATAATGCAATGCCGTTGGTGGGATCGGTAGTTTTGTTTGAACTTACAGCAACCAATAATGGTCCAGAGAATGTAACTGGAGTTCAGGTCAGGGATATGTTACCATCGGGTTATACTTATGTAGGCGCATCAGCTTCTGCAGGAGTTTATACATTGGGAACAGGAGTTTGGAATATTGGAGCTTTATTAGACGGACAATCAGAGACCTTGGTTATCACTGCAACGGTTAATGATACAGGAGCTTATTTGAATACAGCAGAAGTAATATCAAGTAGTTTGGCAGATTCTGATTCTACACCAGATAATGGAGTTATAACAGAAGACGATTATGCAAGCGTTGCAGTAAATCCAGTTGCTACTGCCGCAGATTTATCATTGACTAAAACAATAGTAGGAGGGAATACTAGTCCAGCATACGGAGCAACAGTAACATTCCAAGTAACTGTTACCAATAATGGGCCTCAAGCAACTACAAATGTAAGAGTAAGAGATATTTTGCCTAATGGATATACCTTTAGTGTGTATAGCTCAACAGCAGGAGTTTATGATGAAGTAACAGGAATTTGGAATATTGGAGCTATGCCAAATAGTGCTGTAGAAAACCTATTGGTTTCTGCGATAGTTCAAAGAACAGGCGATTATCAAAATATAGCTGAAATTATTGATTCAAGTTTACAAGACCCAGATAGTACTCCAAACAACGGAATCGTAACTGAGGATGACTATGCTTCAATTACATTGACTCCAGTAAATGAAATAGCTGATTTATCTATAAGTAAATTGGTTGTAAATAATAATATTACGCCATTAGTTGGGGAGCAAATTTCTTTCCAAATAACAGTAACAAATTCAGGACCTAGCATAGCAACGGGTGTAGAAGTAAAAGATATTTTGCCTTCTGGATACCAGTATGTGTTTTATAATGCAAGTTCTGGCTCTTATGATAGTATTACTGGAATATGGCGACCAGGGCTAATATCACCAAACAGTACGCAAACATTGTTAATTAATGCATTGGTTAAAACTCCAACAGGCACAACTGATGAATATTTGAATGTAGCAGAAATTACAGCTAGTAATCAATTTGATCCTGATAGTACACCAAATAATGGTTTGGTTACTGAAGATGATTATGATAGTGTTTTTGTGACGCCAGTTATAGTTACTGCGGATCTTTCAGTTGAAAAAACAATTATTAATAATCAAAATCCAAATGTTGGCGATATTATTACTTTCCAAATAAAAGTAAATAATGCTGGACCAGGAAACGCAACTGGTGTTGAAGTAAAAGATTTACTTCCTTCTGGATTTGAATACGTTTCGCATAATGCAACAAGTGGTAATTATACATTCGTTGATGGAAAATGGTTATTAGGTGCTATTATTAATGGAGGCGAACAAACTTTATTGGTTTATGCAAGAGTAAAACCTGTTGCGGGTACAATAAATGAGTTTTTAAATATTGCTGAAATTACAGCTAGTAACTTGCCAGACCCTGATAGTACACCAAATAATGGAGTTACAACAGAAGATGATTATGATAGTATTAATGTAGCAGTACAATATGCTGACTTGAGTTTAGATAAATCAGTGAGTAATCCAAATGCGAATGTTAATGAAGTAGTAACTTTTACAATCCAAATCAATAATTTAGGTTCATCTATCGCGACAGGTGTTTCTATTGAAGATTTATTACCAATAGGCTATAGTAAAATTACTAATGTTACTAACGGTGGTATTTATAGAAACTATAGAATTGTATGGACTAATTTGACTATTCCTCTTGATGGGTTAACTGTAACTTATCAAGCAACAGTAGAATCTCCAATTGGATTAACAGATTTAGACTACGTTAATGTGGCTCAGATAACAGCTAGTAATCAATTTGATCCTAATAGTACACCAAATAATGATGATGGAGACCAAAGTGAAGATGATGAAGACAGTGCGTTTGTCGAAGTTCCAAAAACCGATATAGCGATCATAAAAAGCGTAGATTCTCAGGATCCAAGCATTGGTAAGCAAATTAACTTTACTGTTACAGCAGATAATGTTGGAAGTTTGAACGCTACAAATGTTGAAGTAGAGGATGTTTTACCAGCTGGATATCAATTTATTTCTACTACATCTACTTCTGGAGTTTACGATGCTGCTAATGGTGTATGGAGAATACCTGCCATCGAATTTAATTCGGCTCAAACACTAACAATTACGGTAAAAGTTTTGGATAATAAAGATTATTTGAATATTGCAAAACTAGTAGCTTTAGATCAAATTGATACAAATGCTTCTAACAATGAAAGTAGTGCCACAATTGAGCCAACTTGTTTGAAAATATATAATGAGTTTTCACCTAATAATGATGGAGTAAATGAAGTGTTTTATATTGATTGTATTGCTAATTATCCAAAAAATAAACTCGATATCTTTAATAGATGGGGTGATTTAGTATACACTCAGAATGCTTATAAAAACACTTGGGATGGAACATCAAATGGTTCTAATAAAGTCTTGCCCGTTGGAACTTATTTCTATGTTTTAGATCTAGGCGATGGATCTCCAAAAACATCAGGTTGGTTGTATTTAAAACGATAATCAATGCAATAAGAAAAGAATTGTAAAATAGTTAACTACATCAAAAATGATCAAAAGATATAATCAAATAATTGCTTTGTTAATGTTGCTGGTATTTAATGTCTTTTATGGGCAACAAGATCCACAATATACCCAATACATGTATAATACAATGACTGTAAATTCTGCTTACGCTGGATCTGCAGGACATTTGACTATTACGGGTTTATATAGAACACAATGGGTAGGTTTTGAAGGGGCTCCAAACACACAAACTTTAACAATAGATTCTCCAGTTGGTAAAAACGTTGGGTTAGGTTTGTCTATTGTAAATGATGAAATTGGACCTTCACAAGAACAATATATTGATGCGAATTTTTCATACACTATCAAGACTTCAGAAACTTATAAACTTTCTTTTGGTATAAAAGGAGGAGGGAGAGTATTAAATATTGACTGGTCAAAGGGATCTTATAGAGATAATGATACCCAATTTCAACAAAATATTCAGAACGAGTTTTTACCTGTTGTCGGAGCAGGCCTTTTTTTACATAGCGAAAAAAGTTATCTAGGTTTATCAGTTCCTAATTTTATGACCGATAAACGTTATGACGAAGTACAGGAAGGTTTAGCTGATGAGAGATTACACGCTTATCTAATTGGAGGATGGGTTTTTGATATTGGAGTAAGTACTAAATTCAAACCAGCTTTTTTGTTGAAGTATGCCGATGGAGCTCCAATGACTGTTGACTTATCAGCCAATTTTATGTTTAATGAAGTCTTTACTTTGGGAGCTGCATATCGTTCAGGAGATGCTATAAGTGCTTTAGCAGGAATACAAATTGCACCTCAATTTTTACTAGGATATTCTTATGATTATACAACTTCAGATATTCAAAATTTTTCATCGGGTACTCACGAAATTGTATTGCGATTTGAGTTAAAATCTAAAGATAAAGGGTTAAAATCACCAAGGTTTTTTTAATATAGAGAATTATGAGAAAAATATTTACTGTACTAGGATTACTTATAGCATTGGTGGGTTTCTCACAAACCAAAAACAAGACTGCTGATGCTTTATTTGATAAGATGTGGTATATAGAAGCAGCAAAAGCTTATGAAAGAGCTATTGAAGGTGGTGATAATTCTAAAGAAACTTTGCAACGTGCGGGAGATTGTTATTACTTTAACACTAATATGGAAAAGGCTAACGAATGGTATCAAAAATTGGTTTCGCAATATCCTAATGATGTTTCTGCTGAATACTTGTTTCGCTATGCACAAACTTTAGAAGGACTTAAAAATTATGATTTAGCCAAAAAGTGGATGAAAAACTTTAGTAAAAAAGCTGAAGCTACAGATGATAGATCTGATAATTTTTCTTTTAAAGAACAAACGATAAACAAAATTTTAAAAAGAGAACCACAATTTACACTTCAAAATTTGTCTATAAATTCAGCTTATTCCGATTTTGGGCCAATGTTTTATAAAGGACAACTTTTATACGCAACAACGATAGACTCTTCTTATGCATCGACTAATAGATATGCGTGGAATGATCAACCCTATTTAAATTTGCAATTAGGAAAAATAAGCGCATCACAAACAGATGTAACAATTGGTGAGCGATTTTCAAATGAGATTAACACTAAGTATCATGAAGCTTGTGTGGCTTTTTCGCCAGATGAAAATACCATTTATTTCACCCGAAATAATTATAACGGAAAACTAAAGCGAGATGGAAAAGGGGTAAATAATCTTAAATTGTATTCGGCTACAGCTACTGATAAAAACGGAAAAGCAACTTGGGGAAATGTACAAGAACTACCCTTTAATAGCGAAGAATATTCTGTTGGACAACCAACAGTAAGTAAAGATGGGAAAAAGCTTTATTTTGTTTCGGATATGCCTGGATCTATTGGTGCTACTGATATTTTTGTAGTTGATATTTTAGGTGATAATAATTTTTCTCAGCCAAGAAATTTAGGTGAAAACATCAATACAAAAGGAAGAGAGATGTTTCCTTTTGTAACAGATAATGGAATATATTTTGCTAGCGATGGACATTTAGGATTAGGAGGATTAGATGTTTTTGAAAGTGTTTTGACAAATGATGTATTTGGAACACCTGAAAATCTTGGGCCTCCACTAAATAGTAATATGGACGATTTTGCTTATATCGTTAATGAAGAAACCAATTTAGGTTTTGTGTCATCGAATAGAAAATCTGGTAAAGGCGATGACGATATTTATTCTTTCGAAAGAACTCCACTTTGTAAACAATTAATTAAAGGGTGTATTTATAATGAATTAACAGAAATGTCTTTAAAAGAAGCTACTGTAACTTTATTTTCATCTGAAGGAGAAAAATTAGAAGAAGTAACTACAAATCAAAATGGGGATTATGAATTTGTTACTCCTGTTACATGTACTGAAAAATATACTCTTCAAGTTTCCAAACAAGGATTTAGTACAGTTACTTCGCCAGTTACGATAGCAAGTATTTCTGGGAAAACGATTATTGATTTAGGTATTAAATCAAATTTAATCGTAAGAGAAAATGGTGTTTTAAAAATAAAAATTGGCATTATTTTCTTTGATTTAGATAAATCGGATATTCGAAATGATGCCGCTATTGAGTTGAATAAAGTGGTTTTATTGATGAATGAGTATCCAGAAATGAATATTAAAATAGAATCGCATACAGATTCTAGAGCCAATGATAACTATAATCTGGAGCTATCTGATAAAAGAGCAAAAGCTTCTAGAGATTATATAATTTCACAAGGTGTTTTTCCTGAACGAATAGAAAGTGCCATAGGTTATGGTGAAACTCAATTAATAAATGATTGTAAAAACGGAGTTCCATGTACCGAAGAACAGCATCAACAAAATAGAAGATCTGAATTTTTAATACTTAAGATGTAATTTTTAATTCTTACCTTCAATTTTTAATTGCATAACTATTAAAACAGGTATTTTGGATTTACAAATCAAAGATGATTCTAAGGATATTGATAAATTTATTTTTTGTCTAGAAGGTGTTCTTGATATAGAAACAAGTGCTGTTACCGAAGTAGTTAGATCTTTAGAGGATCTCGCTTTGAAGCATGGTATTGCTAGTATTTATAAAACGTGTGATACAATTGAGGGGTTAGAAGAAAGCTTGAATGCCTTACTATATGATGATCATAATTTTAAAGATTATGAAATTATTTATCTGGTAATGCAAGGCAAAGAGAATACAATCTGCCTTAATAATTATTATTATAGTGTCGAAGAAATTGCGGAGCTTTTTGAAGGGAAAATGAAAGGAAAAATTGTTCATTTTGCCAATGCAAAAGTACTGGATTTAGAAGAGGAAGAAGCACAGTATTTTTTAGATATTACTGGAGCTCGTGCTATTTCTGGTTATGGAGTAATTAATAGAAATGTAAAAAGTAATACGTTGGACAAAGCTTTTTTTAGCATGTGTCAAGAATTAGATGACGTGGTAGAAATAGTAGAAGAGTTGCATCAAAAGCATTATGCTCTTTGTAAGTTGCTTGATTTTAGATTGTATTATTGAAAATATATACTAAAAAGCTACTTAAATTATTTTTTTGATAACTCTAAGTTTGTGTGTATGCTTGTTGGTTTCACTATTGTAAATTCCCAAATGATCTAGTCGATCAATTCGGACTTTGCCACTTGCATGAATGATATAGTTATTTTCCATAATAATTCCAACATGTATAATGTTTCCTTCATCATTATCAAAAAAAGCTAAATCTCCGGGTTCACTTTCTTCAATAAAACTTAAAGCTTCTCCTTGCGTGGCTTGTTGCGAAGCATCTCTGAGTAATTTGTAGCCATTAAGTTTGTAAACCATTTGTGTAAAACCAGAACAATCGATCCCGAATGGAGTTTTGCCTCCCCATAAATAAGGAGCATTCAAATACATAAATGAAGTAGTAATGATGTTGTTTTTTGGTTTGATACCACTTGTTTTAGTGCCTTCAAAGTCAAATAAACTAGTATTTATTTCAGGGTAATTTAAAAATGACAGTGAAGCTCCTAATGGAACAGGTATTAATAAGTTAGAGGGGGCTAGGATGTATTCTATCAAATCCGCATTAAGAATTATAGCATCTGAAGAGAGTTGATTATAATTTGATTCTGAAATTACCTGATATTGTTTGATGTCTATCCAACCTTGATATTGATCGTATTGCAGTTTGATGTGAGACCATTGTTTATATTGTTCTAAAACTTCGAAATGTTCACCAAATAAAACTTGAGAGACAATTTCGCTTTTATCACTGGCTTCAGCACGAAGAGGAATCATGGCTAGATTACAAATTCCAAACATTTATATAGATTAGATATTAAAAAATAATACGAATTTAAAGAACCGTAAAAATAGTAATTTTCAATTCGTATTATTTAATTAATTTGTGTTTTTATTTACGGATAAAAAGGGATTTAAACAATATAACGTTCAATTATCATTGCCGATGCTCCACCACCGCCATTACAAATTGCAGCTGCTCCATATTTTGCATTGTTTTGTTCTAGTACGTTTAGTAAAGTTACAATAATGCGTGCGCCTGAACATCCAAGAGGATGACCTAATGAAACCGCTCCTCCATTGACGTTTACTTTTTCTGAATTTAATTCGAGAATTTTAGAATTGGCCAATCCTACTACTGAGAAAGCTTCGTTAAATTCGAAATAATCAATTTCATCTAATGTTAATCCAGCTTTCACTAATGCTTTAGGTAATGCCTTGGCGGGACTTGTAGTGAACCATTTTGGTTCTTGAGCAGCATCGGCGTACCCTTTTATAAATGCTAAAGGTTGTAATCCTAACGAAATTGCTTTTTCTTCACTCATCAAAATTACTGCTGCTGCACCATCGTTTATTGTTGAGGCATTTGCTGCGGTTACTGTTCCGTCTTTGGTGAAAACAGGATTCAATGTTGGGATTTTTTCCAAAGAAACGTTTGTGTATTCCTCGTCTCTTGAAATCATGAGAGGTTCGCCTTTTCTTTGAGGAACGGCAACAGGAGTTATTTCGTTATCAAATTTTCCTTCATTCCAAGCTTTTGCAGAACGACTATACGATTGAATTGCAAAATTATCTTGTTCTTCTCTGGAGATTTGATATTCTGTAGCGCATAAATCGGCTGCGACTCCCATTGCATTATTATCGTAAGCATCTGTGAGGCCATCTTTTTGCAAGCCATCAATCATAGTGTTAGGACCAAACTTAGTTCCGTTTCTCAAATGCATATAATGTGGAATTAAACTCATGTTTTCCATGCCACCCGCAATTACAATTTCGGCATCTCCACATTGAATGGCTTGAGCCCCTAACATGATCGATTTCATTCCCGAAGCGCAAACTTTATTTACTGTGGTACAAGCAACATCGTTTGAAAGACCTGCGTAAAGAGCAGCTTGTCTTGCAGGAGCTTGTCCAATTCCGGCCTGAATAACGTTTCCCATGAAAACTTCGTCAATCAAATCAGGATTTAATTGTATTTTATCTATCACACCTTTTATCGCAGCAGCTCCTAATTTTGGAGCAGTTATTGTGGATAATCCTCCCATAAAACTGCCAATAGGAGTTCTAGAGGCAGAAACAATAACAACTTTTTTATTCATGTTTAATGGTTATGTTGGTTTATATAGCAAATTTATACTTTATTTTATAAGATTGAAGTTCTGAGGAGGTTCAAATTGCGATATATTTAAGGAATCTCAATTTGAGATTGTTTTTTTGTGTAAAATAGAATAGCGAATCAATAAGTCTGAATGCAATTATTGTCAAATTTATTGTTTGAATATTAGTTTTTATAGGATAGACTTGAAAATGGTTATTTGTGAAAAAATAACCGAAAGCTATATCTTTGATTGTGAAGTATTTTTGATTAAACAATAAAAAAAATCAAAAAAAAGTACTGAAATAGTTGTGAGAAACGTAAACATGTCTTAAGTTTGCAACCGCAAAACAGGACACGTTTCCTGAAGGATTGGAGAGGTGCCAGAGCGGTAATGGAGCAGATTGCTAATCTGTCGACGGGTAACCGTCGCCAGGGTTCGAGTCCCTGTCTCTCCGCAATTTTTTTGCAATGAATAGCTTTTTAGCTATTCAGTTTTCGGGGTGTAGCGTAGCCCGGTTATCGCGCCTGCTTTGGGAGCAGGAGGTCGCAGGTTCGAATCCTGCCACCCCGACAACAAAATACGGACGCATAGCTCAGCTGGATAGAGCACCTGCCTTCTAAGCAGGCGGTCGAAGGTTCGAATCCTTCTGCGTTCACAGAAGACCCACTCATACCGAGTGGGTCTTTTTGTTTTCTACAATTTTTTAGTTTTTAAAATCGATGAAAAAACCGTGGCAAAACCGTAGTAAATGGTTTTTGAAATAATGAAAACATAGAATTGAAGCGGGTTTGTAACCTATAGTTGCAATTCTTCTGGATCACTTAAACTGATTTTTTAAAATCAGTTTAAACGTTGAAAACCCATATCATTATACGATGTGTTTTTTTTTATTTCTCATCTTGTTTTCAAAAACGCTCAAAAGTGACCTAATTTTTGTGGATTATTTGTGGCATTTTACCTTTTGAAAAAAGCTGCCACAAAAACTCATTTAACTTTCTGTTAATCAACATGTAAAGCTGGTTAACGACTTGATTTAGAGATATTATAATTCGACCTTTATTAACTTTTAAATAGTTGAATTATGTTAGAAAACAGTTTTGGAATTATCTTCTTTTTGAAGAGCTCAGCAAAAAGCACAAATGAAAGATATATTTATATCAGGATTACTGTTAGTGGTGTCCCTAAAGAAACCTCCACGAAACGAAAATGGAATGTAAACCGCTGGGAGCAGAAAACAGGACGTGCAATAGGAAATAAAGAAGATGCTAAAGCTTTAAATTTCTTTTTGTACTCACTGGAAGTTAAAGTCAGAAAGCATGCAGATTATCTTGTAGAAAAACAGGAATCTCTGAATAGCGTAAAGCTGATTAATTTTATTTTAGGTAAAACCAGACTGAAAACTACGGTTCTTCAGGAATTTCAGCTTCATAATGATCAGATGCTTGCTTTAGTGGAAAAGGGTGAATATGCTATTGGCACGCATGTGCGTTTTGAAATATCAAAAAAGCATATCAAAGATTTCATGATCTATAAATACGGAGTGGAGGATATGGAGTTTAATGAACTTAACTTTGAATTTATAAAAGATTATGAGTTTTATCTCAAGACGGTAAAGAACAACGCTAATAATACTGCACTTAAATATATCACTAATTTTAAGAAAATTGTCTTGATAGCGATGGATAAAGAACTTTTAACTATAGATCCTTTTAAGCGTTTTAAAGGTAAAAAGATTAGAGTGCCGAAAAAGCCGCTGACAGGTCTTGAATTATCGCTTTTAGAGAAGCATAAATTTTCTACCGCCCGCCTTGGAGTAGTAAGAGATATTTTTGTCTTTCAATGTTACACAGGTTTAGCCTATATTGATGTGTTTAATTTGAAACAATCGGATATTAAAGAAGGTATTGACGGAGAGCAATGGATTTTGACTGAAAGACAGAAAACAGGAAGTCCCATTAATATTCCTCTGCTTCCAAAGGCAGCGGAAATTGTCAATAGATATAGAGATCATTCTATTTGTGTTGAAAGAAATTCAGTACTTCCTGTGAGTTCAAATCAAAAAATGAATGAGTATCTTAAAGAAATAGCTGATTTATGCGGTATTACAAGTGCTTTAAACACTCACAAGGCAAGAAGAACATTTGGAAGTACGATAACTTTAAATAATAATGTGCCAATCCATGTGGTTAAGGAAATGCTTGGGCATCAGTCTGTTATTCAGACGGAAGAGTATGCGTTGACGGAACAGATTTCTATTGGTCGTGAAATGCAGGGATTAAAGCAGAGATTGGCAGATAAGGAAGATGTTTCGGCTGAATCAACTTTGAAGACAATTGAGAAAATGGAGAAGGAGCTGATGGAAATGAAAAAGAAGCTTAATCTATTAAACAAGAGGTGAAAGGGAGAACTAGTAATTAAAATGTTTATGACTTAACTAACTTTTATATTTGTATTGCTCCGCTATTCGAACCAGTGTTTAAAACCATCCTAGTGGAGTTGCCAGGAATCGAACCTGGACTAAAAAAAACTTTATATTACCTGTTTTTTGTTTTTGAAAAATCTAATATGCCACGATTTTGAACAAATTTAAAAAGTCTTTGAAATTTTGAAGATTTAACTTTCCTGCATTAAGTTGATTGATTTAAAAAGAACGATATAATTCATTAATGAAATTTCGCCTTAGCTTTCTGTGGAAAAAAAGGTATCAATTCCATTGTTTAAATGGTTGTTTATTGTTTTGATTTTGGATGAAATATTTTTTTAACAATGATATTTATGATTTGTAAATTTTAAATTTATTTAGTTGTTGTGAAATTGTTTTATTAGGAGTTGTTTCTCACAATATTTCATTTTGTTTTTTCAATAAAAAAGATATATTTGTAAAAATTTAGTTATATTTTATTTTGATGAAAAAACTACTTAAAAGACTGCCTTCTTTCAATTTACAGGAAATGTTGATTGTATTGGCTATTATTGGAATATTGCTTTTAATAGCATTACCTAATCTGATGCCATTAATCACAAAAGCTAAGAGTGTTGAGGCGCAGGTACAATTAAAAGCAATATACAATGCGGAAAAGCAATACTTTTTTATGTATTCTAAATACAGTCCCGATTTTACCGAAATAGATTTTGAAGCTCCTAAAACGACAAAAGATAATGGCAGTGCCAATTATACTTATGAAATTGTGCAGTCTAACAATAACGAGTTTAAGGTAAAAGCGACAGCTATTACCGATTTCAACGGTAATGGTGTTTTTAATGTTTGGGAAATTGACCAGAATGGTGTTCCAAAACAAATAGTTGCCGACTGATGTGGATGTTTAAAGTAATCCTTATTAGTTTGCTATTTACTGTTTTATATCAGGATTATAAAGACAGGCTAGTTCATTGGTTTTTGTTTCCTCTGATAGGGGTTTTTGCTTTTGCTATTCAATATCTTTTATTGCCTTTACATTTAATATTGCTGAATGTGGGAACAAACCTAATATTGGTCTTGTTTTTATTACTGGTTTGCTATGCCTATACAAAACTTAGGAAGATTGAGTTTAGAAATTCATTCGGATTGGGAGATGTTTTATTCTTTATTTTTATTTCATTTACTTTTTCAACGATTTCTTTTTTGGTGCTTTTTATATTTTCGTTGTGTTTTTCACTTCTACTGCATTTGGTTTTGTCTCAAAAGAGCAAAGAAAAAACAGTACCGTTGGCAGGTTATATGGCATTGTTTTTTGGAGTTGTTTATGGATTCACTTTCTTCTGCGAAAGCAACTTTTTATATGCCTGCTAACAAATGATGAATTTTGATATCCCAATAGAATTTCAGCAGCTCGTTAAATCGGAACAAGCTTATCATTACCGAATTATTCCATTTGGAAAAAGTCAACAGTTGGTATTGTTAAAAACAGATGCTGTTGATATACTGGGACTGCAAAACGAGTTATCTGTTTTATTTCCTTATTCGGTTCAGTTGGAATCCGAAACAACAGAAAACATAAATAGATATTTAAGTACCAATTATCGCAAAACAAATTCCAATGCAGTTTCTGACATTCATTATACTTCTGATTTTCTTGAAAAAATTGTAGTTAACGCTAAAGAAATAGGAAGCAGTGATATTCATTTTGAACCTTATGAAAAAAAAGCGAGGGTACGTTTTCGGTTAGACGGAAAGCTGAAAGAGCAATTTCATATTTCAGCTGAAGAGTATCCGATTATCATAAATAAAATTAAAATTCGGGCCCAACTAGATATATCCGAAAAGCGTTTACCTCAGGATGGTCGTATTGCAATTGTAACCGATTATCAGGATTTTGATATTCGTGTTTCAATTTTACCAACCTTGCACGGAGAAAAAGTTGTGCTTCGTATTTTAAGTAAAGATACCAGTCATATCGATATTAATTCTCTTGGGTTTACCGAAAAAGAATTATCGGCTTATCTTGAGAACATAAAACGTCCCAACGGTATAATCCTTATTTCCGGTCCGACAGGATCGGGAAAAACAACCACTTTGTATGCTACTTTAAAAAAACTTAATTTACCCAATACCAATATTTTAACAGTTGAAGACCCTATCGAATACACTCTAGAAGGAATAAATCAGGTACAATTAAAAGAAAACATAGGACTTGATTTTGCAACCACTTTAAGGACATTTTTAAGGCAAGACCCTGATATCATAATGGTTGGGGAAATTCGGGATGTTAATACGGCAAATATGGCAATCAGGGCAGCTTTGACAGGTCATCTCGTATTGTCAACAATTCATACTAATTCAGCATGGGCAACCATTTCAAGATTGATTGACATGGGAGTTCCGTCTTTTTTAATAGCGAGTACCCTCAATATTAGTGTAGCACAGCGACTTGTTCGTAAATTATGTCAGTTTTGCAAAACGGAAGAAGATATTAAAACAGAGCTGTTTCCGACAGGGTTTGCTATACCAGAAAACCTTAAAAATCATTATGTTGCTGTAGGCTGTGAGCAATGTTATCATACAGGATATTCAGGGCGAAAAGCGATTTATGAGCTTTTACCGATTGAAAGTGAGCTCTCTGCACTAATTAAAAATAATCAATTGGACATCAATAATTATCTTGAAGAAAACGAAATCTTCACGTTGAAGAAAAATGCTTTGTCCTTAATTAAAAACGGAACAACTTCAATTGATGAAGTTTTTTCTTTATTACTGTAAAAAAAAATAAAAGAATATAGCTCAAACATTAATGAAACAAACAATTACATTTTTATTATTGCTGATTTTTCAAATTGCATTTTCGCAAGAGGATAGAATTTTACAACTCAAAAATAATATAGAAGCAATAAGTGCTGATGCTCCAGGACTTACCGAAAAAATTAATATTAGTATAAAGGAATCATCGCTTTCCAGTTTTTTGATGGCAATTTCTGAAGTACATAAAATTAATATTAGTATGGCTCCAAATTTAAGTCAGATCAACATAGTAAATAATTTTACGGATGTTTCAGTTGGCGATATTTTATTGTTTTTGTGCAAAGAATATAACTTAACTATCGATTTTACTGGAAATATACTTTCTGTAAAATCGTATGAAAAACCAGCAGAAAAAACAATAGAAAAAGAGGTTGATGTTTCTTATGATTTGCCTAATAATTTACTGTCTTTGAATTTAAAAGATGACCAATTGTATGGTGTCTTTAAAAAAATAATGGATGTAAGTGGTAAAAATCTTGTTTTTGCTCCTGGACTAGAAAATCAATTATTGACAGTATATATTAAAAGCATGCCTTTTGATGCAGCATTGAATAAACTTGCATTTGCTAATAATTTATCCGTATCAAAATCAAGGGATAATTTTTACATTTTTGATCAGTTAGAAGGTGATTATTCCAAAGAAACCAGTACGGATGTAAATACTGTTCGTCAAAACAAACCGCTGCGCTCTCGAAAATCAAATTTCTTTTTTACAGTTTTGGATACAGAAAAGAAATTATTGGATGTTGATTTTGAAAACACTCCAATTTCAAGTATTATTTATGATATTGGGCATGAACTGGATATTGATATGTTTGTTTCAAGTCCACTTGACAATGCTGGAACAGCGACTGTAAAAGCAAAAAATATTTCATTTGATGCTTTATTGAATAAATTATTTGAGATAAAACAAGAAAGTGTTAATTCAGGAGGATCAGCTGCAAACTTTTCACAACAATCACAATACAGTAACGGTACTAATAATGCCTCATCTTCAAATGTGGTATCTGGAATTGGATTGTTTACCTATATGAAAAGCGGAACTATTTATTATTTCGGAACAAAAGATCAATTGGTAGTTAGGAATATAAAAGCGATTCCATTAATGTATCGTTCTATTGATATTTTAAGTGATCCATCTAAAGAAGGAAGAAGTGCAGGAAGATTAAACAATAATATAAATAACACTACTTATACTAATTATAATAGTGATAATAATAACAGAACAAATAATTTCAATGCAGCAAACCACAATGCTTCAACTTCAAGCAATCCATCAGAATCTATTCTCAGCATTATTCCAGATGAAATAAAAAAAGACCTGGATATAAAAATTGATAAAGAATTGAACAGTTTTTTAGTAAATGGCCCTGCAACAAATATAGAACGTTTAGAATCATTTGTTAAATATATTGATAAACCAGTACCAGTCATATTGATAGAAGTTATGTTGTTGGAAATCAATAAAAGTGCTACGGTTGAAACGGGAATTAAAGCTACTTTAGGTGATAAACCAGTGACTACATCGGGAACTGTATTTCCTAATGCTAATATTACTATTGGAGCCGAAACAATAAACGGTATTATTGATAGCTTTAGTGGATTTGGCTCATTAAATATTGGTAAAGTGGTTCCGAATTTTTATCTGAGCCTTAAAGCAATGGAAACCAACGGGAATTTAAAAATTAGGTCTTCCCCAAAATTATCTACATTAAATGGACATAAGGCCTATTTGTCTATTGGTGAAACAACCTATTATGTGGTAACCAATCAGAATTATTACGGTTCGCAAATACCCCAGGCATCTGAAATTAAAAATTATCAGCCTATTGATGCTGAACTTTCTGTAACAATTATGCCACTGGTTTCGGGTGATGGGCAGATTACAATGGATATCAAAGTGATTCAGTCCAGTTTTAACGGTCAAAAAGTGGATGAAGATGCACCTCCAGGCATAAATTCAAGAGAGTTTACTTCTATTATTCGTGTCAAAGATCAGGATATAATTGTTTTGGGAGGTCTAGAAGAATCGGTAAAAAATGATTCAGGAACGGGTGTGCCTTTATTGTCAAGAATTCCAATTGTTAAATGGTTTTTTAGTTCCAGAAGCCGAGAAGATTCTAAGAAGAAATTATCAGTATTAATTAAACCTACAGTTATTTACTAATGAGCATTTTGTCGTTAAATAACTTTTTACTTGGTAACAACTATGTTGGTATCGAACATTTTTCTGTAAACAATGAAGATAAAATTTCTTTGTTGCTAGTCGAAAAGAAAAAAGAAGGTTTAGTTATTGCAAAAAAAGACAGTGTTACTTATACTGGAACGATTGCAGAAAAATGGGATTCAAGATTTCCTTTTTTCTTAGTAATAAATACCAATCATGTTATTCAGAAAGAAGTTCCAACTATTGATGCTTCTGATGAGAAATTGTTGCATAAGGCATTTCCTAATACGAATTGGGAAGATTTTTATTTTGAAATCTGGCGATTACAAACAAAGTCCGTAATAGCTATTACAAGAAAATCGTATTTGAATGCCCTAGTAGCAAACTATGAAAAACAAAAAATTACAATTGCCGGTATCAGCCTTGGCATTTGTTCTATGGTTGAGATTATCAATTATACAGAGGAAACAGCTTTGCAGACCAATCATCAGTCCGTTTCAAAGCTGGAAGACCAACAGCTGCTTACTGTAGCTGTCAAAGATGCGACCATAGAATACAATATCAATGAGCTACAGGTATCGAATAGGCAATTATTGGCTTTTGCGGGGATACTTCGATTGGTTATGAACACCACTATAAATACAGGTTCAGTTATTGGTTATAGTGAAATATTTTATGATGATTTTAATCAGAAAACATTTTTTGCTAAAGGTTTGAAAATTGCGGTGGGAGCGTTGTTTGTCCTTTTGCTAGTCAATTTTATATTTTTTAATCATTATTATAAATTGGCTCAAGAAGCTGGAGAGACTTTATTGGTAAACCAATCATCTATAGCAGATGTAAAAAGCATAAAACAAAGGATCATAATTAAAGAAGAAAAAGTAAAAAATATTATCGGGAAAACATCTTCTCAGAGCTCCTTGATCATAAATGAGATAGCCAATAAAATTTCACCTTCTATTTTGTTGACAGAATTGGTTTTTAATCCGTTAGAGAAAAAAGTCAAGTTAGAGGAACCAATACTTACACACGATAAAACAATCATCATTTCAGGTACAACAATAGCCAATGACGCATTTACCAACTGGATTGAAAAAATAGAAAAGCTGAATTGGATTGATACGGTTGTCATAACCCATTTTGGAAAAAGCGAAACTAATGAAACGGTATTTTCAATTACAATAAACCTGAATTAATATGAAGCTAAACAATAAAAACAAAATGCTTTTAGCAGGGTTTATAGTAGTGCTTTACTTGTGTTATTCTTTTGCTATAACAAATACTATAAGTTATTATGAAGAATATATGGTCAAACAGGAAGCAATTATTGCAGACAATGATATGCCGGAACTGATTGCCAGGCTCATTCAAAAAGAAAAGCAATTGGATCAGGTAATAGCTCATTATGATATCAAAACTTCTGAATCGTTTCAGAATGATTTATTAAAACAGCTTACATCCTATAGTGATACTTACCATTTGAAAGTTGTTGATTTTCAAGAACCGCATATTATATCTGAAAAAGGGTTTATTACCACGAGTTATATTTTTTCTATAGAAGGGTCATTTAACGGTTGTTTAGCTGTTCTTAATAAAATTGAAAATAATCCTGTTTTGGGAACTATCAGGCACTTAAATTTCATAAAAAAGAAAAACTATAAAACCAATTCAGATCAATTGTTTGTAGAGGTTATCATGCAGAAGAATGAACAAGTTTGATATAAGTGATATTTTATATAATTGGTGTTTTAGATTGGTAAGAAACATCAAAAGTAAACTCCATATTAACAAAATGACCATATTCGATCACACTTATATCAAAGTAAAACTGGAAGGCAAGAGAATTGGTATCCAGAGTGTAGATAAAAATGAATCCGAAATGGTCTAAAAAATCGAAGGCATGTTTAGACTTATAGAAACTAAAAAAAAATCGTAAAAGAATTGTTCTCAGAAAAAGTTCAGTATTAAAAAAAATCTAAAAAAAAAGTGTATTGCCTTGTTAAATTAATTGTAATTTCAATTTAGTAAAGATAATCTAAAAATACACGTTTCAAAAAATTAACTAACAATAGTGAAATTTATAAAAAATTACTGACTCTTTTTTATCGCTTATATTATATTTGAAGAACATAAAATTTTCATTATAAGGAGGACATTATTTAATAATACAAAACCAATTTTAATTTAAACAATTAATCATTATCAATACGTTTTAATATGCAAAATAATACACTTCATTCATACATTAAAATTCTGACAATCCTTCGAAATCAATATGTGCATTTTCGATTAGTAAGTATTTTACTGATTTTATTGATTATATTTTTGAAGAGCGAAAAGTGTTTTGCGCAGTATGCTGGACACGAGCAGTTTCAAATATATTCACCAAATACCTATTCTTTAGGTCAATATGGTGATATTCCCGTTAATTTATCTTTAGGTATTCCTCAAATTGATGTACCTATAATTAATTTTTCAGATAAAGATGTCAACCTTAATATATCAATATCGTATCATGCATCTGGCATTAAGGTAGATGAGGAAGCTTCTTGGGTAGGATTGGGCTGGGTATTAAACGCAGGAGGGGTAATTACAAGGGAAATCAGAGGGCTTCCAGATGGCTTTAAATATAATGGGAATTTACAAGAAAGAAGTTCTATTTCGGACTGCAATAACTGTTATGATGCTACTTCTACACAGAATTATATTAATCAAATTAAACAAAATGTAAGGGATGGTGCCTTAAACATAACCGATAATGGCTCTGATATATTTTACTATAATTTTAACGGTAATGCTGGTAAATTTTTTTTGGATGAGGCTGCTAATGCAACCTTAACCCAATATGAAGATTTTAAAATTCAGTTTGTATCTGATGGAGCTACAAATGATCCACTATATACTGGGGGAGATTTTATAATTACAGATGAAAAAGGTTTTGTTTATGAATTTAAAACTCATGAGAAGATATATGCGATTTCTGGGGGGGAATCGTATATAGGCGCATGGTATATTTCCAAGATTACAAGCCCTTCTGGCGGGCAGCTTATATTCCAATATAGACCAGGGGGAAAAATATCATCAGTTTATACCAAAAGATGCTATAGCGAGGTATATTTTGCAGTCGGTGAAAACAGTCCTACTCATACTATTCCTAACCAATATACAAATACTTGTATTACTCGCGGTGACGACATTAATGGAATTGTTCTAAGTAAAATTACAAGCTCATCAGGGAATTCGTTGGAATTTATAACTTCTCCTAATCCAAGACTTGATAGTGAATCGATGGCTGACAATCAACTTGATTTTATTATATTAAAAAATAAAGATAATCAACAAGTAAAGAAATTTCGATTTAATTATAGTTACTTCGAAGCTAACAATTCTAAGAAAATAGGATTAGAATTTGGTAATACAATCCAGTGCCTTAATTATCGCTTAAGACTGGATTCGTTTCGCGAAATAGCTGTAAATGGTACTGAGCAAAGTCCATATCTGTTTGAATATTATGGCGATAACAATCCGCAGACTGATGACCCTTATACACTTCCCTACCGTTTGTCACCTTGTCAAGATCATTGGGGCTATTACAATAATAGTTTTAATAAATCAATTTTTCCAAGTAATCCCCAGAACAAGCCTTTTCGTATCGATGACTGGTCCAGAGAGTTGACATGGTCGGGGGAATATGTAGGAGGAATAAATTTTTCATTTGGCGTAAGCAATGGTGGAACAAGGGAGCCTGATACGGAAGCAACAAAGGCCTGTACTTTAAATAAAATCGTATTTCCTACTGGAGGTTTTACGTCCTTTGAATTCGAAACACATTCGATAAATTATGAGAATTCCAATTATTTATGGCAAATCGCAGGAGGCTTAAGGGTCAAACAAATTTTAACAAAGGAAGGCACGAATTCTGCCCCTATTATAAAAAACTATGAATATCTGGATTACATGTCCAGTGAAAAATGTGCTTCTGGTGCGGATAACGAGTATTATACATGGTATAATTCGGGTTATGACCCCCTTCGCCCTGACAGAGAAGGAGATTGGAGAAAATTAGCTGCTTTTGGAGTTCCCGCTCATTTATCCGTTAACAACAGATTTGTAGTCCGTGTCGATGGTGCTCCTCAACTGAGGCTTGGAGCAGGAACAAACGCTATCTATACTGTAGTTAAGGAAATATCAGCTGGTAACGGTTCTACAGTATATAATTTTAGCTTTGCCCCCGATTTTGAATTTGGTGGTGATTTTAATTTCGAAGGAGTATCACTTCCAGGATTGTTTAATTCGGCATTGGTTCAAACAGACAATATAGGTACATTTTTACCAACTTTTCATCCTAAATCCATTTCTTCCTGTACGTTTCCTTTTCCTAATTTTCTAAACAATGATTGGAGGCGTGGGCATCTTTTATCTAAAGAAACTTACTCAGAAGATGGAATATTAATGTTTCAGAATTCCACAGAATATGATATCCGTGCGCTTAAAGCAGTTCCTGGTTATAAAGTAACGACATTTGGTGATGAAATTCAATACTTCTATGCTCGTTATTATGATATAGGTGGTATGGCTAAACCTATCAGACAAGTAACAAAAATGTACAATCCTGATGGCAGCTATCTACGAACGGTAAAAGAACTTGATTATAGCTCCCCTTACCACAAGCAACTGACTGAAAGCAAGGAATATGATAGCAAAGGAGGGGTAATTGCCACAAAATATTACTATCCAACCGACTATGGCAATTCACTTTCAAGTCTGAAGACCGCTCACATTCTTACTCCTGTGGATATACGTAGTTATCATAATGCTAAGCTTATTTCTGGGAAACAGGTTCAGTATGGCACCAATGGTTTGCCTTTAGCAATATATAGTGCGGAGCCGACTACTGCAGATATTGTTTTTAATTCGCAATCGCCCTATACTTTCAGTCTCAAATTCTCAAATACCTATAATGAAAACAATACTCTAGAAAGCCAGACTATTACGAACGGAATCACTTCTGTTTTTCTATGGGGCTATAATAAAACCCAGCCTATCGCTAAGATAGAAAATGCAACTTATAGTCAGGTATCCAGTTATGTTACTGCATTGCAAACGGCAAGTGACAACGGCACATTAGCGCAAAGTTCTTTTAATAGTTTAAGAGCTGCATTACCTAGTGCCATGGTTACCACTTACACATACAAACCCCTTATTGGTATGACCAGTATGACCGATCCCAAAGGCTTGACTACCTATTACGAATATGATAGTTTTAACAGGTTGCAATATGTAAAAGACCAAGATCAAAATATTTTACAAAGATATTGTTATAATTATTTGGGCCAGCAGACAGATTGTAGTGTAAGTTCATGGACAACTGTATATAAAAATATTTTTAAAAGTGCACCTTTTGATAAACAGCCATGTGCTGTGGGTACAGTGGGAACCCGCCATGTGTATTCAGTACCAGCTGGTATTTATTCATCGACTGTTTCTCAAGCAGATGCAGATGCCAAGGCAGTGAATGAAATAAATACAAATGGTCAAACTTTTGCCAATGCCAACGGAAGCTGTCTTACAGTTCCAGCTGTGCCAACAGGATTGGCTTTAACGAGTGCTACAACTACTACGTTAAATTTTTCATGGACAGCAGTTACAGGAGCTACGAGTTATAAAATTTATAGAGGAGGAACTCACATCAGTACTGTAACGGCTCCAACTACTACAGGAACCTTAACGGGATTGACGGCTAGTACAGCTTATAATGTACAGGTACTGGCTACAAACGCATCTGTGGACGGTCCTTTATGTACTTCGGTATCTATGAGCACATTGTCGCTTCCTGCCCCTACAGGGCTTACATTTGTTAGTGCTTCACCAGCATCCATAAATTTTTCATGGACAGCGGTTACAGGAGCTACTGGGTACAAGATTTTCAAAGATGGTGTTCCTATAAGTTCAGTTAGTACTACAACTGGTTCTCTAACAGGATTAACAATTGGGACAAGTTATAATATTCAAGTATTGGCATACAATACTTCAGGTGATGGGGCTTTATCTGTAATTGTTCCAATGTCAACGATGTTAGCTGGTCCAACAGGTTTAACCCTTACCAGTGCTACCGCATCATCATTGAATTTTTCTTGGAATACTGTTACAGGAGCTACAGGCTATAAAATTTTCAAAAATGGAGATGCGGCTGTTACTACCACTGGAACCTCTTGGAGTTTTTCGGGACTTAGCGCTTCGACAACTTACACAATACGGGTACTTGCTTATAATTCAGCTGGGGATGGTCTTTCAACATCTGTAGGAATGTCTACTTCAGTTTCTTCCTCATCATTACCGGCTCCAACCAATTTAATCCTTACAAGTAACACTACATCATCTATAAATTTTTCATGGACAGCAGTGGCAGGAGCTACAGGCTATAAAATTTTCAAAAATGGAGATGCGGCTGTTACTACCACTGGAACCTCTTGGACTTTTTCGGGACTTAGCGCTTCGACAATTTACTCAATACGGGTAGTTGCTTATAATTCAGCTGGGGATGGTCTTTCAACATCTGTAGGAATGTCCACAGCAGGCACCCAAACCCCTACTGTAGGGTTTAGTATTACATCGGGAACATATCCAGCAACAACAGGAACATCTGTAAATGCAACTATTCAAAACAATTTGAGTACACCTATCTATATATATGCAACAATACAATCTACTGGCCCTCTTGGTTATGCAGGAGGTGGAGGGGCTATCAATGGAATTGGTATTTCTGCCAGTGGTACTTACACGAGTTCTGGACAAACTATCATTTCTTCAAATTACGCTACAATAGCTGCAGGTGCAACAGTTAGCTTCAGTGGTAGTTATAGCGGTGCTGTTGGAAGATTAATTTTAGCTTATTCAACAAATCCAGAAGGAGTATTAACTTATTGGTATGTTCCCAATCAATAAGCTGTTTGTTTTTTTTTAAACATAGAATTCTTTAATTATAATATAATAGGATATGAAAAAATATATATTGATATTGTGTTTATTGGTATTGATGAGTATGCATGCTCAGCAATTTAGCAACGAAAATTTCATTTACACCGAAGTGCCGCAGAAGGCGGTTCAAGTAGCCAATTACAGTACATTATCTAAAGACTCTATTCAAAAGAGCATTAGTTATTTTGATGGTTTGGGTCGTCTAAAGCAAACTGTAGGCATCGGTCAAGGAGTGTTAAACAATCTTTTAGACTGGAAAACTAGTTGGACTTTAGGTTCAGGAAGTGTAACTGGTTTTACGGTTAATGGGCAAGCTACAGAAAACCTTAGAATCGATGGTTTAAATCCTTTCGGAAAAACGGACCGTCTATGGCGATGTGTCAACGATGCCATCTCTGGTGCAGATGGAGGTTGGGTTACTACCGATATTCCCATTGATAAAACA